>CAYPHB010000027.1:0-16372 GCA_964410445.1 uncultured Oscillospiraceae bacterium | reverse complement strand
CGGGATTCCAACTGGAATCCGTACATTAATTATAGATTGCCCGCCGGGTTATATCAATGAATTCAGGGCGGTGGCCGCGAAACGTAACCGGTGTCACAGGTTGGTTTCATAGCTCTAGGCAAGTTTAAAATATGGCAGGTAATTGCATTTTGCTGCGGAATTGATCCATAATAAGGTTTCCTGAAACTGGTTTTGCAGCCGCTATTTTTGTTTGAGGCAACCGGTTCGATAAAACGGAGGGGAATATTATGTCGCAGAATAACAGCCGACAGGAGGTCGCCAGCCGAATCCGTGAGCTGCGGGAAAGCGCTGAAGCCAGCAGTGCGGAAACAGCCGCACAGCTTGGCGTCAGCCTTGAACTTTATCAATCCTATGAAGATGGCACACATGATGTACCAATTAGCGCTTTATACAGCATTGCCGGCTTTTTCGGGGTTGACCTGACAGATTTATTGACCGGAAAATCGCCCAATTTACAGCAGTTTTGTGTTGTCCGCCAGGGCAAAGGCCCTGAAATTGAACGTTATCCGGGCTATCGCTTCCAAAGTCTGGCCTTTGATTTTCAAAACAGATTATTTGAACCGCTGCTGGTGACGCTCGATCCTGAGCGAAATGCTGAAATTAGCCTTGTAACTCATGGCGGCCAGGAATTCAACCTGGTATTGCAAGGAAAAATCCGGGTTTTACTGGGCAACCAGGCCGTTGAACTGGAGGCCGGCGACAGTATCTATTTTGATCCCGGTATTCCCCATGGCCAGTTTGCCCTCGACAATTCTACAGCCAGTTTCCTGACAGTTATTCTGCATGACGCGCCCTGCGCACCTGAATTGGAGCAAGCAAGTGACACAAGAAAATAAAATACTCAAGCGATATATCCCGCGCGATTCATTCGATTCTTATGAGGATTTCCTGGAAAATTTCGCGATAAATGTACCGGAAAAGTTTAATTTCGCGGCCGATATTGTGGACGGTTGGGCCAAGGAAAAACCAGAACAACCTGCCCTGGTTTGGTGTAATGATGCCGGTGATGAGCGGCGCTTCAGCTTCGCCGATATTTCTCTCCTTAGTGCCAAGGCAGCTGTAGCCTTGAAACGTCTGGGCTTAAAACGTGGTGACACCCTGCTTATGCTGCTCAAACGGCGCTGGCAATTTTGGGTTTTAGCTCCGGCCTGTATCCGCCTGGGAATAGTGTTTATTCCCGCGACAACCCAGCTGACCAAAAAAGATATCATCTATCGCTGTCAGGCCGCTTCGGTACGTGCCATCATAACCATTCCCGAGCCTGAACTGACGCAAGCCATAGCGGCGGCTCTGCCTGAATGCCCTGATGTCACCAGCGTTTGTTATATTCGCTCAGAACCTTTGGCAGCAGCACTCGAACCGACATTTGCTTCGCCTGAAGGCTGGCTGGAACTGAATGAATTAGTGGCGGCTGTTAGTGATGAAGAAGCGCTGCAACTGCGTGAACAGGCTCCGGCGGCCAGTGGTGAAGACCCGATGCTGATTTACTTTACTTCAGGCACAACCGGCTGGCCTAAAATGGTTTTGCACGACAATAATCATCCGCTTGGCCACATTATTACCGCGCATTATTGGCAGCAACTGACACCGGATGACCTTCATATCAGCGTTGCTGATACCGGCTGGGCAAAATGCGGCTGGGGCAAAATCTATGGGCAATGGATCTGCGGCGCTGCCAATTTTGTCTTTGATATGGACCGCTTCCATGCCAATGAATTGTTGAACAAAATATCTGAGTATAAGGTAACAACCTTTTGCGCCCCGCCGACGATTTACCGCTTCATGATCCAGGAAGATCTTTCAGCCTACGATTTATCCTCACTGCGTCTGGCTCTTACCGCCGGAGAACCGCTGAATGCCGAAGTTTTCAACCGCTTTAAAGCTGCTACAGGACTGCCGATTCTGGAAGGCTTCGGTCAGACCGAAGGTATTGTGCTCTGTGCCAGCTTCCCCTGGGTAACCCCGCGCCCCGGTTCAATGGGCAAGCCTTCACCTTTATATAACATCGACATTATTGATGATGCCGGTGAATCCTGCCCGCCTGGCACTGAAGGCAGGTTTGTGGTTACAGGCTTGGAAAATGGCTCGCCGCCCGGTTTGTTCAAAGAATATTACCGCGACGAAGCCGCTACCAAAAATGTCTGGCATGATGGGATCTACGAAACAGGTGACGTAGCCTGGCGCGACGAAGCCGGCTATTTTTGGTTTGTCGGGCGCTCCGACGACGTTATCAAATGTTCCGGCTATCGGATTGGCCCCTTTGAAGTGGAAAGCGCGCTTCAAGAGCACCCGGCAGTGCTCGAATGCGCGGTTACGGCGGCACCCGACCCAGTGCGCGGGCAGATTGTTAAAGCAACAATCGTTCTGGCTCGAGGGTATACAGCCTCAGACGTACTGGCCAAAGAACTGCAGAATCATGTAAAAAAGACCACCGCACCCTACAAATACCCCCGGATTGTTGTTTTCGTTGATGAGTTGCCCAAAACAGTCAGCGGCAAAATCCGCCGAATTGAAATTCGCAGCCAGGATGAAGGCAACAACCCCAAATAACTGTCAAGCGGCAATAATAAAACATTAAAGATAAAGCACCAACAGCTAAAGTTTGATACCGGCGCTGTTGGTGCTTTTTGTTTATTTTTTGACCAAATGATCAATCAGCCTCAGCGGATCTCGCCGTCGATGCTATAGCCAAAGCTTTCCCAGTACCCGCGATAATACTGTTCGGACGATAATTCGATACGTTCAACCCAGCGGGCCCATTTATAACCAAAGCGGTCCTCGGCAACTACAATGAATGGATAACCCATTTCCGGAGGCAAAGGCAACCCGTTTGCCATGTAAGCCAGAATTAACTGGCGGTCTTTCACTACGTCCAGAGGCAGTGAGGTGGTATAGCCGTCAACTCCATGAAAAATAACCGTAATCGCCTCGGGCTTGACGCCTGCAGGCTGGAAGAGATCATTCAGCAAAACACCCTGCCACAAAATCGTGGCATCCCAACCTTCAACACAAAAGAGCCTGATCAGCCGCTGATGTGAAGTTAAAGCAATGACTTCATCGTAGGTGTGCTCTTGCGGATTATCGACCAACCCATCGATCGTCAGCTGATATTGACTGATATCCACTTGTTGAATACCGGCAATGGAGTTATCGCGCGGACCAACAGCCGGGCTGAGAAACGTCCCCTGGAACTCGCGGATTTCACTGGCGCGGAAGCGGCTGGCAGTTGCAGATGAAACTGTATCGGTGGGAAGTTCGCTGGGATTCGGAACACTGACCTGCTCACAGCCAAGAGGCAACAAGGCGATCAGCATCACGAGCAGCACAAACAGAACTGTCCGCATTCTTTTCAACGCGGGAAGCGTAAACATGTTTCGCATAGCAGTACCCCGTTCGATCCTCTTAGTTATCTTCCAGAAAATCGATGATATCCCGGGCTTTGGGTGGACAACCGGGCAGGCATTTACTGAAACCAGCAGTGCAGCTGCCAATTCCAATCCCTTCTTGCACTTTACCTTTATAACCCTGGCCTATATACAGCTTGCCAAGTTTGTTGATATCAACGCCTTTTTCCCGCAGGCGGGCCAGCGAGTGGACCAGGCTGCCATAACAGGCAGAGCAGGCCTCAGCCGGCACAACCTGGCGTACCAGGCCGGAAACCTTACGGCTGGAAACAGTTTTACCGCTGTCATTGTTTTCGTTGAGCTCAGTTATTTTTGCCTTGCTCAGGTCAGCTGACCCAACTCCATATTTCTCAGCCATACCGATGTAAGGCACTTCCTCAGGCTCAAAACCCAGCAAATCTGCAGCGAAACGATCGACCAGCACGCTGTCACGGCCGGCGATCAGACGGTTCATTTGCACCGGATTGCCGCCTTCTTCAAAATCAAGGTCACCGCAGATACCGTCTACCAGAACCAAATCAGCGGCTTTGATTGTGTTTAACAGGGCAATCGGCTTGTGTAATCCGGCGCTGTGGAACTGACGCTTGCTTTTTTCGGAAAGCACACCTTTCATATTCTTCAGGGCGCAAGTGAGGTTGGTTTGGCAGTGGCCTTTAAGCACAGGAAAGCTGATCAGGTAATCAGACTTCATGATTTCGCGCGAAACCTCAATGGTCATGCCGCCGGCAATGTGAGGATCCTTGCCATCTGCTTTGATGTCAATTAAAGGCACACCGGTGCGCTTTGACAGATCTTCGTAGCCGCAGACTTTATAGGCCCGGGTGGTGCTGTCACCTATCCAGGAGCTTTCAATTATCGCGATATTCTCGAAGCCGGCATTGTGCAGGTAATCAATCACAGCGCCGACGTATTCGGGATGAGTAGTGGCACCGCCGGCAGCGGGGCTGGCCACAACCAGGTTAGGTTTCAAAACAATGCGCGCCTGCTTGCCTTTGCCTGCGGCAGCATCAGCAATCAGTTCCTCCAGTTTGATCGATTCCAGCAGCTTATTAGTCATTGCCGGAATATCGTCACCATAAATAATTTGCAGTTCGTTTTTCAATAGACTCATAATTGTCTCCGTGTAAAATCGCAGCTGGGCGTAAGCAACTTTTGGTTCTGGCTTAAAACTTCTGTTTCACGCGCTTTTTCCGCCGATAGACGTAATCACGCTGAATCCGGTAGTTGATCAGGTATAAAGAGATGTCTGAAATAACCTTGGCAGCATATAAATTTATGCCAATAGTCTGAGTAAGCAGGCTGATCAGCAGATAACTTGCAGCCAGATTTGCTGCAGCCAGGGCGTAATAGCGTAAAACAGCCGAGCGGTGGCCGTTATTCTGTCCGAAAACCATTCGTCCATTCAGCAAATAATTCGCAACTGAACTAATCAGGCGGGCAGTCACAACGCTGAGCATAAGCCGATCAGGAAAAATTAGCGTCATGGGGATGAACACACCATATTCAAGCAGTCCGGAAATCAGAGAAGTCAATGTGAAAGTGAAGATTAGTTTATATATCCGGGCTGAATCACGGACGGCACGATAGTGGGAGGATTTATTGTCTTCAATGTAAATTGTCTCGATTGGCACCTGGTATATGCAGAGATTTTGCGGTCTGATTGAAAGCAGCATATTCATCTCGTACTCATAGCGTTCGCCGTCTAAAGAAAGAAACAGCGGGATTTGAGTGTCCGGCAAGCCGCGCAGGCCCGTTTGCGTGTCATATACAGTCTCGCCGTTGATAAATGAAAATACATGTCGGGTGATAGTATTGCCGAGTTTGTTCCGCAGTGGTACGATGCCCTTAAACAGCCGGACTCCCAGTACCAGAGTGTCCGGGTATGTGTCCATGGCTTCAGCGATCTTTTGAATATCGGCAGGGGTATGTTGACCGTCAGCGTCTGCGGTGATCATGCCGTTACGATGGCCTCCACGCACCAGATAGTGATTTAGTCCGGTTTTAAGCGTCCGGCCTTTACCCATATTGATGCCATGGCGCAGAATTGTGCAGCCAAGTTCAGCACACTTAGTGAAGACAACTTCAAAATCAGGGCCGCTGCCGTCGTCAACCACGACAATATCAGCGAAATCCAGTTGGCGCAGCTCTTTGATCAAAGTGATAAGCTTATCGTCGGGCTTGTAAGCTGGTATAAGCACACCTGGTTTTTGCACGTGAATACCGCTCTCTCCGGAATAAAGTGCAGTAGTTGCCGCCCTTGATATTCCAGTTGTAATAGTTTATTTATAGCTGTCGAATCCTCTCGTTAAGAGGGCTTTCAGGTGGACAGGGTAAGTTATTTAATGTTGCCTTCTTGCAGGTAAATTGTCAAATACCAGACTGATCTTTTGCGCTAGTTCAATTGGTTGCAACAAGCGAAACGGCTTGACATTGCCAGCCGCAAATTTCACAATTAATCTGAAGATAAATAAACGTGAACAGCTTTGGAGGGAAGAGGATGGTTAAGGTTCTGGTAACGCCCCGGTCATTTGGCAAAACTGACCCAAAGGCATATGCCATACTTGCTGATGCCGGCATAGAAATTGTTCGCAACGAGACGGGTTCTATTCTAAACGAGGATAAGCTGGCAGAACTACTGGCTGACTGCGATGGCGTCATCATTGGCGTTGATCCATTAACCGCAAGAGTGCTGAACGCTGCACCACACCTGAAAGCGATCGCCAAATACGGGGTTGGACTCGACAATATTGACCTCGAAATCTGCAAAGCTCGCGGCATCCAGGTTTCAAGGACAATCGGTGCCAATTCTGAAGCAGTTGCCGACTATGCGTTCGCGCTTATGTTGGCACTTGCCCGGCGGCTGTTGCCCATTGACAGGCTATGTCGGCTCAATGACTGGCAAAAAATCACTACAGTCGACGTCAGCGGACGCACTTTGGGGCTGTTTGGGTTTGGCGCCATTGGCCGCAATGTAGCCCAACGCGCCAGCGGATTTAACATGGAAATAATGGCTTACGATGTGGTCTGGGACGAAGATTATGCTGCTGCTAACAACATTATCCGCGCCACCGCGGATGAAATTTGCGCCAAAGCCGACTTTATCAGCCTGCACCTGCCGTTGCTGCCGGAAACAAATCATTTTATTGACGCACGTCGCCTTGAAATGATGAAACCGACTGCCATTCTGATTAATACAGCGCGGGGCGGCTTAATTGATGAGAAGGCCCTGCTGCAAGCCCTAAAAGAAGAAAAAATCTACGGAGCTGGGATTGATGTCTTTGAAACCGAACCGCCGGCCGATAAATCCTGGTACGAACTTTCCAACGTGATACTCGGCTCCCACTGCGCTGCCTCAACTATAGGCGCCACTGAAAATATGGGCCGGATGGCCGCAGCTAACGTGATTCGTGACTTAAGCTCTGCCGGGGTGTTATAGTTGTAATGTAGTCTGGTTATTAAACTGCAAAATCTTTGCAAGTAAAATTTGGAGGATAGAAAAATGAAATCTGTTTATCTAGCTGCCCCGAAGCAAGTCAGTGCCAAGGATATTCCCGCGCCCACAAAGGTTAACGCGGATGAGGTTATGGTTCGTATCCACGCCGCAAGCATTTGTGGTTCGGATATTGGCGCTTATCGCGGCACCAATGCTTTGGTCAGCTACCCCCGAATTCTGGGGCATGAACTTGCAGGTGAAATTATGGAGGCCGGAGCAGATTCCGGGTTTGCCGTCGGTGAGCGAGTTGCCATTGAACCTTATATTAATTGCGGTACCTGCTACCCCTGCAGCCTTGGTCGCACCAACTGCTGTGAAAACCTGAAGGTGCTGGGTGTGCAAACTGACGGCGGCATGGTGGAGCAATTTGTTCATCCAGCCCGGTTGGTTCATAGAATGCCCGCAGATATGTCCTGGGAAGACGCCGCTCTGATTGAGCCGTTAACCATTGCCCTGCATTCAGCCCATCGTGCCGGTGTCCAAGCCGGTGAGCACGTTGTTGTTTGCGGCGCCGGTCCGATTGGCCTGCTGGCAGGCAGCGTTGTTCTTGCTTATGGTGCCACACCAATTCTGATCGACCCGATCAACGAACGGCTTGAACTGGCACATGATTTCGGAGTTGAATTCACAATTAATCCTGTCGAAACCGATGCCGTTGCCCGTATCAAAGAGATCACAAACGGCCGGATGGCGGAAGCCGTCATTGAAGCCTCCGGAGCCTCGTCATCTGTCGCGGCAACAGTTGATTACGTTGCCTACGCCGGCCGGATAGCGCTCACAGGCTGGCCCAAGGAAAAGATCGCCATGGATACCGGTATGTTCACCAAGAAAGAACTCGATATTCGTGGCTCCCGCACTAGCGCCGGTGAATTCCCTGAAGCAATTGAACTGATTCAATCGGGCAAAATCCCGGTGCAGAAATTGATTTCGCTTAACACCCGTTCGCTCGAAGGGCTTGCTCCTGCTGTTGAAGAGATGTCCGCGCATCCTGAGAAATTCATCAAGATAATCGCGACTTTCTGAATAAGCGATAAAACTCTTTAGGTAAGTTATAATAATTTGTCATGCTTCCCAGATTAAGATTGAAAGGCGGTGCCCACCTTGAACGAAAGATTTATTTACAATGACAATCAACCTCTTTCCGATGACACAATCAGACAAAACATTCAGGACGCGCTGGCTGAGCGCGGCCCGTTGAAGAAAATCCTGGTCCTTCCTCCCGATATCACCCGTCTGAACTCCTATGCCGGCCAGATCACCAACATGATTTACAAAATGCTGCCCGATGTGCAAATTGACATTATGCCCGCTCTCGGCTCACATATGCCGATGGAAGCAGAAGAACTGCAGGAAATGTTCGGCGATATTCCGCAGGACCGTTTCCTGGTGCATAACTGGCGTACCGATGTTGAATGCATTGGCACAGTTCCAAGCGAATTTATTGAAGAAATTTCCGAAGGCGCTGTCAATAATTCAGTGCCGGTTGAAGTGAATCGCCGCATTCTGGACAAATCCTATGATCTGGTTATATCTGTAGGCCAGGTTGTGCCCCACGAAGTAGTCGGCATGGCCAACTTTAACAAGAACATCTTTGTTGGCTGCGGCGGACTGGGCATGATCAGCAACAGCCACATGATCGGCGCCATCTATGGCATGGAACGCATGATGGGCCGCGACAACACGCCGGTTCACCGTCTGTTCGACTACGCGGAACAAAACTTCCTGATGGATATACCGGTGCTTTACATTCTAACTGTGGTAACCGTCACACGTGAAGCCAATGCCGTCAACAGCCTGGCAATCGGCCGCAGCCGCGACCTGTTCAGCCGTTCGATTAAAATCAGCCAGCAAAACAACCTCAACTTCCTCGATAAATCGATGAAGAAAATTGTAGTCTGGCTCGATCCCAAAGAGTTCCGTACCACCTGGGTTGGCAACAAATCAGTTTACCGCACCAGAATGGCAATTGCCGATGGCGGGGAACTGATTGTACTGGCACCAGGCTTAAGACGCTGCGGTGAAGATATGGAAAATGACGCCATCATCCGCCGTTACGGTTATGTCGGCCGGGATAAAGTGCTTGAACTTTACAAAAACGACCCCGTAATGCGTAATGCAGCCTCGGTCGCCGCCCACCTGATCCACGGTTCTTCCAATGACCGCTTCAGTATCACCTATGCGCCGGGCTACATGAGCCGTGAAGAAATCGAATCGCTCAATTTCAAATACATGGATCTGGACGAAGCGATGAAGCTCTATAACCCAGAGAATTTCAAGGATGGCCTTAACGTGGTGGACGGTGAAGAGATCTACTTCATCAGTAATCCGGCTGTAGGCCTCTGGGCAGACCGCGAACGTTTTTATAACAGCTGAGCCGCTTAATGCAATAAGCTGAGCCGCTTAAAGAAATATAAACTGAACCGCCATACGCAAAATAATAGGAGTTTATAAATGAAAGTAACCAGCACAGCCATTGTCGATGGAGTTATGGATCCGCAATACGGTAAATACGGCACGCAGAAAGGCCCGCATGGCCGCTGCACACGCTCTTTTCCGCTGCTGATTGAAGACGCACCGGAGGGTACAGTTTCATTTGCCATAATTATGGAAGATAAAGACGCGATTCCGCTTAATGGCTACTCTTGGATCCACTGGACGGTTGCCAACCTGACCCGCACAGAGCTGGCTGCCAATGAAAGTATTACAGCAACTGATTTTGTGCAGGGACTGAACAGCTTGTGCGGTAAAATCGCCAATGTCGATAAGGAACTAGCCGTTGGCTACCAAGGGCCTGGCGCACCGGAAAGACCGCATATTTATGAAACCCATGTTTTCGCCCTGGATACAATGATCGACATAGAACAAGGGTTTTATATGAATGAGCTTTACTGGAAAATGAAAGGCCACATACTCGAGCAATACACACTCGAAGGCAAGTATTTCAACTAAAAATCAGGAGTTAAGCAGTCGGTTCAACTGACTGCTTTTCTCTTGCCTTTTCACGGGCTTCCCGGATCGCTTGCTGCAGAAGCTTGATGTCCTTTAACTGACTCAGCTTGACACTGCGGTTCCCGGTGGCTTTAACGATAATATGAGTCTGCTCGCCGGCGATCTGTGATTTAGTTATTTCCTCGCTAACCGAACGGATATCGTTAAGCTCGAAATCAAAGGGGTTATGGCCATCATGCCCATACAGGCGTGTAGTAGTCAGGAAAAGGACGCGTTTGCGCAATAACAGCAGTTCGCGAGTACAATAGTAAAAAGCAAAAGCGGAGGTTGCCAGAATTATGATGTCAATAAATGGCATGCTCTGGCTGATGGTATCTCCACGGGTAAACAGGAAGAAAATCGAAGCGACAATGCCGATCAATGAAAGCGGCACACCTATGATCAAACCCAGGCGATTGTATTGACCGATGGCGAGGATACGGTCACCACGCTCATCTTTGATGCGTTCAGTTGGTATAGTTAGTGATTTTCGTGCGGCTGAGCTCATGCCTTGCCCTCCTGATTATTGGTTTCGCTGGCTATGGCACGATAAATGGCAGCACGGCCATCGTCCGGCAAAGCAGCAATTGCTTCATTTAGTAATTCGGGAAATTTCATAAAGATGGTAGACCAGCCTCGGTGCAGGGCTTGAATCAGTAGATCAGCGTGCTGTGGCATTCCCAGTTGATACAAATAATACATTATATTATTGGCGATATCGGTGGCAGCTTTGAGCGCAATCTGGTCATCCTTAAGCCTCACGATATCAAACAGACGCGAGCCATAATGCTTATCTTCGCGGCAGGAACGCAGGTACAATATGGCTGCATCCAGAAATTCAAGCCTAAGCGCCTGCTGGGTATCGGCAGCTTCCGACATTGCCTTTTGGAACTCGGGAGTGTTGAAAAAACGATCGTAATCCTTCCGGGCACGCTTGAACAGACGCGGACTGCCGTAGTTATGACTGAAAAACAGCAGAGTAGTGATCAGCTCCAGGAATTTATCACCGTAACGCTCTTCTTTGCGGCTTAGCTTGACATAACGGGCTGCCCAAAAGAGCAGACGGTCGCGGATAATTGATTTTTCCTGACTGTCGCTTGCTGCCAGCCGTTCTAACAATTCCCGTCGGGTTAATGGATCTTCCGGCAGGTTGGTTATAGAATCGCTGGTGTTTTCACGTGTAATCGTATTTTCAGTGCCGCAGTATGTACAGAAAACACGACCGAACTCATCATCTGCCTGAAAAGTCTTGCTGCAATTTCGGCATTTAACATCCTTAATGGACATTTTTAACTCCTTTTTCAACATCTGGATTATTACACTATACCCTGCCGGCGACCACTTGAAAAGCCTGTCAGCCCGTGCTAACCTCAGCTATGCGCACTAAAGGAGAAGCTGAATGATCCCGCCAGCAACCAAACCTACAGCAAAAAATCTGGCAAAATACACGCCAAGAGACCCGCTGAAGAATCCGGTAAATCAGCGTTTGCCACTGCGTACCCGCTTGGCTATTGCGCTTGGCCGCGTCGTTAGCCGGCTATTGCGGCTATTCGGGCGCGGAGCAACAACACTGCCGGGGCGGATCAGCCTCATGGTTGACCCGGGTTTGCTTTCGCATCTTACAGCCGGACGCCAGGTGTTCCTGGTAACCGGCACCAACGGCAAAACAACAACCGTCCGGATTATTTGCACCTTGCTCGAACAGAATGGCATCCAGATCACTACCAATACATCCGGCGCAAACCTTGATACAGGCCTGGCCACAACTCTGATTACAGCACAAGCGGCAATTCGCGCCGCAGACCGCCGCGGTGCCGGCAATGCTTTTGTTTTTGAAATAGACGAAGCATATTTCGGCAAAATCGCCGACCAACTCAACCCTAGTGTGGCCGTAGTAACCAATTTCTTCCGTGATCAGCTCGACCGCTATGGCGAACTTAGAACAACACGCAATCTGATCGAAAAAGGAATAGCAAAAATTGACTCCGACATCGTTTTGAACGCTGACGATTCACTTTGCGCTTCTTTGGGTCGCTATCGCCCGGAACAAGCAAGTTATTTCGCGATGGCGCCGGAAATGCTTACGGAGCAGCCAACCCGTTCTTCCGACGAAGCATCGTATTGCACCTATTGTGGCGAGCGTTACCTCTACAACGGCCGCAGTTATGGCCATCTGGGCCGCTTTCACTGCCCGCAATGCGGCTTCACTCATCCTGAACCCGATCTTACTGTTCAGGTTATGCCTACTGATGCTGATCAAAAGGAACAAGGCCAGCAGTTGTTATTCCGCAGCGTTGATGGAGCGCAGGCACAAGGGTTCCTGCCAATCCCGGGAATTCATAACGCTTATAACGCAGCAGCTGCAGTATTGGCGCTACAAACCGCCGGCTACTCTTTACCTGCTCTCGCAAGTCAGCTTGCCGCTGCCAGCCCGGCATTTGGGCGCATGGAACGGTTTCCTGCTGAAGGCAGGGAAGTGTGTCTGTTGCTGGTAAAAAATCCTGTCGGGATGGACCGGGCATTGGAATATGTCACGGCGGCTGACGATTTTGGCGGATCTTTTTTGCTGCTAAACAGCGAAGAACCTGACGGCCGCGATATTTCCTGGATCTGGGATGTTGATTTCGAAAACAACCCTTTGCCTGCACCGGTTTATATTGCCGGCAAACGCTGCCACGATTTAGCGCTACGGCTTTATTACGGTGGACAGCCTCGCGAAGAACTTCTTACAGATCCGGATTCGATCGCGCAATTTGAACGGGCATTAGCAAAATGTCCTGTTGGACACTGCCTATATATTCTGCCCAACTACACAGCAATGCTGCAGCTAAGAGCTTATCTGGCTGATCGTTATAATTTGCGGCCTTTCTGGGAATAGCGTGGAGGAGAAGCATATGAACCATCTTGAACAGTTCGCTGCCGAACCGATTCGCATAGCCCATTTATATCCCGACCTGCTTAATCTGTATGGTGACCGCGGCAACCTGATTGCCTTGCATCAACGCCTGGCCTGGCGCGGAATCGACAGCATTATCGAACCGATCGGCTTGGGGACGGAATACAACCCCGAGCGATACGACCTGACTTTTATCGGCGGTGGTCAGGATTACGAACAAAGTATTCTATATACTGATCTGATTAACGGAAAAAAAGCAGCTATCCGTGAGGCTGTTGACCAGGAACGCGTATTCTTATGTATTTGCGGCGGTTTCCAGCTGATGGGTCAGTATTACCAAACCAACGAAAATCAAACAATTGAGTGTCTAGGAATCATTGACCACCATACCGAAGCCTGCCCGGATAGATTGATCGGAGACACGATTTACGAATCGGAAATGCTGACTTCAAAAGGGCTGTCGGGACGGCTTTATGGTTTTGAGAACCATTCAGGCCGGACATTCCTGGGAACAGGCGTTCAGTCGCTTGCCACTGTGGTTAAAGGGCGCGGCAATAACGGTGAGGATAAAACTGAAGGCGCTGTCTTTAAGAACGTCTACTGCACCTATTCGCACGGCAGTTTCCTGCCCAAGAATCCTGCCATGACTGACTACCTGATTATCACAATGCTGCGGCGCCGACAGCCGGATTTCACCGATTTACCGGCACTGAATGATGAGCTTGAAAACAATGCCAGAAACGCTCTGGAACAACTGGGTTGATGCGCCGGATATCCAGGCTGCTGAGGCTGAATAAGCTGCAGGCAATCTGCACATTTGTTGCATCAACCGTTCACTCCGATATATAATAATAAGGGCTAAAGACGTCCCCTCCCAATGACGGGGGCGTCTTTCCATTTTTGCGAATGAGGGGGAACCAACATGGTAAAGGCAATCGTCGGAGCCAATTGGGGTGACGAAGGCAAGGGTAAACTGACAGACATGTTCGCCGAACAGGCAGATGTAGTAATCCGTTACCAGGGCGGTGCCAACGCCGGCCACACAATTATCAACAACTATGGCAAATTCGCGCTCCACCAGCTTCCTTCCGGAATTTTCAACAGCCAGACAACCAATATCATCGCCAATGGCGTCGCGCTAAGTATACCCTCACTGCGCGCCGAAATTGATAAAGTCATGGCCGATGGCGTACCTGCGCCGCGACTGCTGGTGTCGGATCGCACGCAAATGGTTATGCCTTATCACATTCTGCTGGATCAATATGAAGAAGAACGTCTCAGCGGCAAAGCTTTTGGCTCGACAAAATCCGGCATCGCACCGTTTTATTCCGACAAATATGCTAAAACCGGCTTTCAAGTTTCTGAGCTCTTCGCTGAAGACTATTTACGCGAGCGGCTTAAAGGCGTTCTTGAAGTTAAGAATATCCTGATCAAACACCTTTACGGTAAAGAACCAATCAGCCTGGATGATACAATGACTCAACTACAGGAATGGCGTGAATTCATCCGTCCATATATAACTGATACATCTGCATATTTGCATGAAGCATTACGCACCGGCAAAAAAATTCTGCTGGAAGGGCAGCTTGGGGCGCTGAAAGATCCTGATTTCGGAATTTATCCCTTTACAACATCTTCTTCAACTCTTGCCGGTTACGGCTGCGTTGGAGCAGGAATTCCGCCCTACGAAATCCAGGAAATAATCGCTGTCACCAAAGCTTACTCCAGCGCTGTCGGCGCCGGTGCTTTTGTCAGCGAAATTTTTGGAGAAGAGGCTGACACCCTTCGCCGTCTGGGCGGAGATGCCGGTGAATATGGAGCCACGACTGGCCGCCCGCGCCGCATGGGTTGGTTTGACGTTGTGGCAACACGCTACGGTTGCCGCGTACAGGGCGCTACATCTGTGGCCCTGACCGCACTTGACGTACTTTCTTATCTGGACGAAATCCCTGTTTGTGTAGCTTATGAAATAGACGGCAAGAGGGTGGAAGACTTTCCACCTACAGTCGAACTGAACAGAGCCAAGCCGATTATCGAAAAACTGCCCGGCTTCCGCACTAATATCCGGGGAGTGACCGATTTCGATAAACTGCCCGCCGCAGCGCAGGATTACGTTCGTTTTATCCAAAAGGCTATTGGTGTGCCTGTCAGCCTGGTATCAACTGGGCCGCGTCGCGAAGAGATCATTCATCTGTCGCACCCGATTTAACAAGGAGAGCCTTACATGCAACACGAAGCTATATTAGTACTAGACTTCGGCAGCCAGTACAACCAACTGGTAGCCCGTCGTATTCGTGATCTTCAAGTTTACTGTGAAATATTGCCGTATACGACGCCGATTGAAGACATCCGCTCCCGCGGCTATCGCGGAATTGTGTTAACTGGCGGTCCCGGCAGTGTCAATGCGGAGAATGCACCTGAATGTGATCCGGAAATTTACCAGTTAGGTATTCCGATCCTGGGGATTTGTTACGGCGCGCAGTTGATGGCGCGACAACTCGGCGGCTGCGTCAATACCGCAGCCACGCCGGAATCCGGCAGGGTAGACCTGCAGCTAAATCCCGATTTCGCAATTTTTAACTCAGTCGAACCCCAAACCACGTGCTGGATGAGTCACAATGACGAGATTACAAAGCTGCCGCCAAATTTCAGTAACGCTGCGGTTACATCCACCTGCCCGATAGCTGCGATTGCGGACAAAGAGCGTGATTTCTACGGGGTTCAATTCCACCCGGAGGTGCAACACACGCCCGACGGCATTGCGATGCTGAGCAATTTTTTGTTCGATATTTGTGGTTGTGTAGGTGACTGGCAGATGTCCACCTTTGTTGCGGACAGTATTGATAAACTGCAGCAGCTCATTGGTGACCGCAAGGTTCTTTGCGCCATGTCCGGTGGGGTAGATTCCTCAGTCGCTGCGCTTTTGGTGCATAGCGCGATTGGTCATCAACTGACCTGTGTTTTTGTCGATCACGGTCTGCTGCGTAAGGACGAAGGAGACCAGGTTGAGCAGGTTTTCCGCAATCGTTTTGATATGAACCTGATCCGGGTAGATGCACGCGAGCGGTTTCTTGACCGGCTAAGCGGCGTTAGCGACAGTGAAACCAAACGGAAAATCATTGGCGAAGAATTTATCCGTATTTTTGAAGAAGATTCTACCTCAAGACCCGCTCTTGCTCGTGATTCGCATCAGATTGTGGACGGTTAAAACATAACCGTCTCACAACCATGTGAATCAAATGTCTTTCGGTTAGAATTCTTCTTCAAAAATACTGCCTTACTGAAATCCGTGGTAACGATTGTTTGCCAAAATCACCACTCCATCCACAGTTTTCCATTATTGAAACGCCTTACGAAATGCTCGTCGGGATGCGGTTTGCATAGCATCCAGCATAGGCATATGTCCTTTAATTAAATCGACATAAATGTTTCCTTTTCCATCTTTTCTTGGTGCTTTTGCTGCACTTAAGCTGGCTATTGTTTCTTCCAGTTCTATTGCAAATAGCAAACCATCTGTATATCTTTCTATTGTTGCTCCTAGCTCTTTGTTTTCCTTTGTGTAAAGTACCT
>CAYPHB010000026.1:0-17125 GCA_964410445.1 uncultured Oscillospiraceae bacterium | reverse complement strand
TTTTGGTTTATCCGATTCAGATCATCTACCGTAACCCGCCAGCGCCATTGACCACTCGCTTGACCGGGGGTGTTGATTCGGGTATCGTCGCCGTATCCGAGCATATCTTGAACCGGTACAATTACCGTGTGGGCAACTGATTGCCAGATTATGCGCAGGAATTCCTGAACAACTGGACTCTGTGGCCCACCTTCGCCCCAATTGCAATCAGAATTCAGCCCCACATATTGCAGACTGTATTCACGGGTTTTTTCATCGCTTTCCAAAAGCCAGCCCAGAAGTGTCTGATTATCATGAGTACCACTATAAATCACACTGTTTTTGGTGTAATTATGCGGCAGATGAACGTTGTCAGCTCGGTAATCGAAAGCAAACTGAAGAATGCGCATGCCGGGGAAACCGACTTTTTCTCGCAGATCCTCAACTGAATTATCTGCAAAAGCACCGAGATCCTCAGCAATCAAGACAGCATGCGGGGAGGCTTCGCGCAGGGAATCCAGCAACACGATGCCGGGGCCGGGCCGCCAACGCCCGTTTCTGGCTGTAGCTGAGCCGTAAGGAACTGCCCAGTAATCGACAAATCCGCGGAAATGATCAAGCCGCATAATGTCGAAAAGCTCGAAGCTGGCACAGATACGGGAATTCCACCAGGTAAAGCCATCAACTGTCATATAGTCCCAATTAAAAAGCGGATTGCCCCATAACTGGCCGTCAACCGTAAAGTAATCGGGCGGGACTCCTGATACCTCTAATGGTAATAGATCATCGCCCAGTTCAAATTGTTCGGGATTGGCCCAAACATCGCTACTGTCATAAGCAACATATATCGGCAAATCGCCAACAATCCGGATTCCAAGTGCATTTACCGCTGCTCGCAGTTCCAGCCACTGGTAGAAAAACCAGTATTGGCAGAAAAGCTGGTAACCAACTGCTTCCGTGTGCTCAGCCTCAAAGCGAGCCAACGCCCGCTGGTCATGCAAACGTAAGCCCTCATCCGGCCACAGATTCCAGCTAAGGCCACTGTTTGCTTCCCGGATAGCCGTGAAGAACGCATAATCCAGAATTTCGGGGCGCTCGCGGCGAATGCTGCTCTTGATTGTTTCCAGGCGTTCGGGCGGACAGTTGATATAAGCCAACCGCAGCATACGATCATGGGTGGCAGCGGCCGCGACGTAGTCACATTGGTGCGCATTGACAGGCGACGGCAAAGCGGCCAGGTCGGACTCTTTCAGCAAACCTTCTGACACAAGCTGGCGCAAGTCAATCAGCAGCGGGTTGCCGGCGAAGGCAGAATAGCATTGATAAGGCGAATCACCGGCAGCAGGCGGGTTGAGCGGCAAAATTTGCCAGTAGGAAAAATCCATGGCACGCAGCAGACGCGCAAAATCGACTGCTTCGTTTCCAAAGCAGCCGATATTGAAAGGACCTGGTAATGAGAATATTGGGAGCAGTACACCTGCTGCACGAGTGACATTCATGAGTTTCTTTCAGCGGCTGGCCTAATTACCGGCCGGTCAGCTTTCACGGACTAGCCGCGGATGCGGCGGATCGTTATCAGTTTAACGCTGGCGTAGCCAAGGTAGCGGTTAAGGCTGGTTGTGACTACTTTACCAAGTGAAGATGAAGCGTGAATCATTTGTCCGCCGCCGATATACAGGCCGACATGGGTGATCATGGTCTTGCCGTCACGGGGACGTGTATCCATAGCGACAACATCGCCGGCTTTAATATTTGAGAGCGAAACTTTGGTTCCGAAGCTGCCATAGTCTCTTGAAGTGCGCGGCACGCTGATGCCGGCATTGCGGTAGGCGTAGTAGATCAGGCCTGAGCAATCGACACCGGACTTTGAAGCACCACCATAGACATAGCGAACACCCAGAAGACTCTTGGCATTACTGACCACCTTGGCGATTGTGCCGCTGGGAGCAGATGATTCTGTAGCCTTTGGTGCTGTTGTGGTCGTCTTTGGTGCAGTGGTAGTCGGCTTCGGTGTTGTGCTAGTGGTCGTTTTGGAAGTAGGCTTCGGCGTGGGCGCAGCCGGTGCAGCTGTTGTCAGGAAGTAGGTTGCAACATACCCGGTTTTACCGCTTGAAGTTACAACTCTCGTCCAGTTGTCACCAGTACCTGTGCGGGTGAGCTTGGTGCCGGCACTGAGTATTCCGAGGCTGGCACTGCTGGTCGTAGCGTCCTGGCGCAAGTTTACACCGCCTTTGGCTAAGTAAACAGCATCGTTTTGTGGAATGAAAACCATGCTTTTGCTGACGAATTCCTCAGCGACATAGCCTTCACGTCCGTCGGGGCTCTTTACCCGTTTCCAGCCGGGCATTTCGCCAGTTACTGTAAGTTTATCCGCCATATCAAAGCGGCCCAGGATATTGCTGTCTGTATTCGGCTCAGCGCGGTAGTTAACACCATTTTTGCTGATATATACAGTATGTGCCGCGACTTCAGTAATGGGATCTGCCGGCTCAACAGCTTCTGTAGGTTCCGGTTCAATTGTACCGGGATCTGTTTCTAGCGGATAGTCTTCGTCGTCAATCAAATCGTTAGCGTCGATTTCACCGTTAGCTGCCAGGATGGCGGCTTCCACTTCTTCTGGTGACATCGAACGGTTCATATCAATGTCCATGGAATCAAAAGTTTCGACAGGTGCAAGGGTATTATCGGATTCTTGGCTCGAAAGAGCGGACTGCTCATTCATCGTCTCGGGACCCGGGTTAGGGTAAGTCGTGGCGAGGCCAAGAGGTTGGGCGAGAACTGGAATAGCGACTAACGCTGCCATCGCAACTGATGCGATCAGGGTTTTTGTCTTTTGGGAACTCAACCGGGGCTTATGCATAGACCCTCCTCTTGTATTTGTTTAGATTTTTATTTAGTAGAATTGCGCTGTTAGTTCTGGATGTGTTAGCCAAATGAAAACTACTAACAAACTTGTGTCATTATAGAACTTGTCGGTTGAGGCGTCAATTTATTAGCTACAGTTTTGTAACATTTTGGTAATCATATCAAATTAAGAGTCAATTTTGTAGGCATATTGAACACTAATTTATATTTTGATTAGCGAATCATTAACAAATTCGCCACAATACAACCTTTGGCAGCCAAAAAAGCATCCTCAAAAGCACCATCAATTGTTTTCATCAGTTACTGTTATAAGTGATAGCATTTGCTGTCATCAGCGCTTTTATAGATGAAATCTTTGCTGTCATCAGTTGGCTGTTATAAATGAAGACGCTTGCTGATTTCGTCTTGAATATTGCGGCGACGGGCAATTGATGCTGTGATAGCTGCCAGAGCAAGACAAGGAATAAGTACAAACAGCGACCACTGGATGCTGATGACGCCGTTCAGATAGCGATTGACGATCAGTTCAATGCCGCTGACCAACAGGCCGATACCTATCAGAATGGCTGCCGGAATCGCGAAGCCCCGCAGAATCTGGCGTTCTATTAAAACACCAATTATTAATACGATCAGACTGGTTATGAGGACTATCGGCAAAGCAAGGCCCAGGTACCAACCCGACATGAAATAGAATTGATTAAGCAGTCTCAAGAATCCAAGCACAGCCAGAACTGAAGGTACTACAACCTTGAGGAAGGTAGGACGTCGCATCAGCAGCGCCGGGCAGACAAAAACCCAAATCATCGCCAGAGCCCCTGCTACAATCAGGCTCCAATCGAGGGCATCGGTATAGAACAAATCAATAATCACCACCAGCAATGCCGGAAAGGCCAACAATATGCTGATGATCGCCACAATAAACTGGCGGTTGATCCGTTCGGTTATCGGGTCAACATGGCTTGGATATGGTCGGCGGGCACGTGCATCGAAAGGCTGACGCGGATTGCAAACCTCTGTACCGCAAAGCGGACAGGCCTTCTCCGAAACTTCGAGCTCTACCCCGCAATGAACGCAGTATGACATGTATTGTCCCCCCTTGGCTTAAGCCAGGCTGCCATTCGGCAGATGATTGCTGAGAATCTGTACTGGTATGCCCAGACTCACCAGACGAGTGAAAAAAGCACGCTCGACCTCGGTTTCCCGGATCGTAGAAGTGAAGCTGATCGACAGCCGGTCATTAAAACTTATTACGCCGCAGTTTACTGTATTTACGCGGGAAGGACCAAGCAGAAAGTCGAAGCGCTCGACAAATTGCTCGAAACCAGCCGGAACGGCAGTCGCCCCCAAATTCGAGAGGGAGCTGGTGAAGCGGCTTTCTCCCACAATAACATAAACCGCGCGCATCGCGAGCACTTTTAATGGCAAAGGCGTCAGGCGCAACACCATGCTTTTTTCCGAATTTACATTGGCACCCATCAGAACTGAAAGATATTTGCGCGTCACTGTATAGCGCATGAAATGATGGACGGACTTTAAAATTTCTTCAAAGGTGTAAACGCCATTGGCCGGCTCAATACCGGGAGTGGCGTAAAGCGAAAAGTTACGTAGAGTATCTGTTGGGAAAAAAGAGCGGACATTAACAGGTACAGAGACAACTACCGGCAGATTGCGCTGACGTTCGGTTTTTGCAACGTTTTGCTGGATTTTGTACAACTGTTCCAAATAACAGGCTGTCAGCAACTCGGTAATGCTGACGCCAGAGGACTTTGCTTTAGCATGAATTGCTTGTACGGGAATGACACCCGTGATTATCCGCAGGCGATGTCCGATAAAAGGAGTTCCATGCAAGTGAAATGCCGCGGGGGCTCCGGGCCTGCGGACTGAACGCAGTGTCGAGTGCCGTTTGTAGGCGTCTTCTGCCTCAGCCGGCAGCGGCGGTTCGTCTACTGCGCGAAAGCCGTTTCCCGGTTGAACTTCGTGGCCGCAGAGCTGCAGGTAAACTCCCACGAGTGTTTTCAGAAAAACTCCACCGCCGTATCCGTCTGTCAATGAATGAAAATATTCAACCGCAATCAGGCGTTCACCGTATCGCACCCGCAAAAGATTCCGGCCAAGTTCCTGCTTATTCAAGGGGCGCAGTGGGTTGGCTACATCAGGTTCAATTTTGAGGTTATGGGAACAGCTTTCGAGGTAATACCAGAAAAAACCCTGACGCAGACCGACATTGAAATAGGGGAAACGGGTCAGAGTGCGATCCAGCGCTGTTTGCAGGATTTCAGGAACGACATTTTCGCGCAGCACTGCCTGCAAACGAAAAATTGTAATATGGCGAGAGCCTCGCAGTACCGGGTAAATTTTCGCGGCATTGTCCAGCTTGTACCAACTTGACGTTGAACCGGCAGCGGCAATGCTCATACCCGGTCTCCTTCCCAGCATATATTAATCTGAAAGTAAGCCCTGCCAAGCTGGTGCAGATTCTGTCAAGTGACAGTACTTATCCGGCTCGGCTGTTGGTTGACAAGCAGGCTGCCCTCAGGCTATCGTGAACTTAATAGTAACTTCATCAGCTTATTAATTACTTCATTATACAGTAGAAAGGGCGGCAATATGAGCAACTCTATTCCCTACCGTACTTATTTGACCGAAGACGAAATGCCGCGAAGCTGGTACAACATTCGCGCCGATATGAAAGAGCAGCCGGATCCTCTGATCAACCCCGCAACCATGAAACCAGTCATACTGTCTGACCTGCAGCCAATTTTTTGTGACGAGTTAAGCCGGCAGGAACTGGACGCGACTACCCGTTTTATCGATATCCCGGCGGAAGTTATCAAGCAGTACAAGGTATTCCGGCCTTCCCCGCTTTGCCGGGCTTACAATCTTGAGCAAGCGCTGGATACGCCCGCTCGGATCTATTATAAGTTTGAAGGCAACAACACCTCCGGCAGCCACAAGCTGAATACTGCTATCGCTCAAGCTTATTATGCCAAAGAACAAGGCATCAAGCGCCTGACAACAGAAACAGGCGCCGGCCAATGGGGTACAGCCCTCGCCATCGCCTGCGCCCTCTTCGGTATCGAGCTGACAGTGTTCATGGTCAAGAGCTCTTATGAACAAAAGCCTTACCGCAAGGCAGTAATGGAAACCTTCGGTGCTACTGTCATCCCCAGCCCCAGCGAAACAACCGAAATCGGCCGCAAAATGCTGGCAGAAGACCCAAAGACCAGCGGCAGCCTCGGCTGCGCGATTTCAGAGGCTGTTGAGCTTGCTGTAAATTCCGCTGATTGCCGCTATGTTCTTGGTTCGGTACTAAACCAAGTGCTGTTGCATCAATCGATTATTGGTCTTGAATCCAAACTGGCCATGGAAAAAATCGACGAGTACCCAGACATCGTGATCGGCTGCGCCGGCGGTGGTTCCAACCTCGGAGGCCTGATGTCGCCGTTCATGAGGGACAAGCTGCTTGGTGAACACAGTCCATATTTCATCGCTGTTGAACCATCCTCATGCCCTTCGCTGACCCGCGGCCGTTATGCCTATGATTTCTGTGATACCGGTTGCATTACACCTTTAGCAAAAATGTATACCCTGGGCGGTCATTTCAAGCCTTCGGCAATTCATGCCGGCGGTTTACGCTACCACGGCATGTCGCCGATTCTGAGTAAGCTTTACCACGATGGTATTCTCGACGAAGCCCGCGCCATTGGCCAAAAGAGCGTTTTTGAAGCGGCTGAATTCTTTGCCAAGCAGGAGACAATCCTGGTAGCACCAGAATCAGCCCACGCCGTCAAGATAGCGATTGATGAAGCGCTTAAATGTAAGGAAACCGGTGAAGCCAAAACAATCCTGTTTGGTCTTACGGGGACCGGCTACTTTGATCTGGCAGCCTATTCGCAGTATCAGGCGGGCGAAATGGAAGAGCATGAGCCAACCGACGAAGAGTTGGAAGCTAATTTTGCCATGTTGCCCCAATTGCCGGGCGATATGGTCTGAGCAGATGCCAGAAAAACTGTCTGATCGGAATCCTGTTATCGTTATAGGCGCAGGCCCCGCCGGCTTAATGGCAGCTGCAGAGGCTGCACTCAGCGGCTGGCCGACAGTTTTGCTGGAAAAGATGTCCTCACCGGGGCGCAAGCTGCTGATTACCGGCAATGGCCGCTGTAACGTTACCAACAGCTGCGAACCAGCTGCCCTGCCCGACCATATCTTCAACGGTGCCAAGTTCCTGCGCAGTGCTTTCAGCCGGTTCAACAACCGTGACCTGGTTGCTCTGCTGAAAAATAATGATTTGGCTTTGGTCGAAGAACCTGCAGGCAAGCTGTTTCCGGCCAGCGGTAAAGCAGCTGATGTGCTGGATTTCTTCTTGCAACGGGCTCAGGCAGCTGGGGTTCAAATAGAAAACGGAATGCCGGTAGAGGAAATAATACTTACGCAACCAACAGCAACTGCGGAATCTGGTTCTGCGGTGCCTCAAGCCACTGGCGTGCGAACCGGGCAAGGTTTACTTGCCGCCAGTGCCGTAATTCTGACAGCCGGCGGACGCTCCTGGCCGCGTACAGGTTCTAATGGTGATGGCACCAGGCTAGCTGCGGCAGCAGGGCACTCGATTGTGCCGGAACGACCGGCGCTGGTACCTTTAGTACTTTTTGATCAGCAACTGCGTTCGCTACAGGGCATAGCCTTACGTGACATTAAACTGCAGCTGGAAATAGGCGGAGCAATTGTCGGTCGCACCCGCGGGGATTTGCTGTTTACTCATTTCGGCGTGTCCGGCCCTGCAGTATTAAGATTATCCCGCTTGTTGAGTGAACCCTGGCCCGACGAACAAGTTAGTTTGCTAATTGATCTCTTGCCCGAACTTAGTACAGAAGCAGCGGATCGGCAGCTGCAGCAAATGCTGGCTGCTGAACCGCGCCGGCAGCTGCATAATTCCCTAAGCAGCTGGCTGCCTGCTGCTTTTTGCCCTCACCTGCTCCGACTGGCCGATTTACCTGCAGAGCTGATGAACGGGCGGGTGACCAAAGCACAGCGTCAACAATTGCTGCTAGCCGTGAAAGCATTGCGTTTGCAGGTAAGCGGCAGCCGCGGTTTTCGTGAAGCCATTGTAACTGCCGGCGGGGTAAATCTTAATGAAGTTAACCCACGCACTATGGCTTCGCGCTTGGTGACAGGTCTTTTTCTAGCAGGAGAAGTCCTCGATATTGATGCTGACACAGGCGGTTTTAACTTGCAGGCAGCCTGGTCAACCGGCTGGCTGGCGGGCAGGTCTGCCGCTGAATACGTATGCCGCTGAGTACGCAACGCCGCTGAACAATAACACGCCGCTGAATACGCATTGCAGCGGTCTTCTGAGCCTGATATACTTGTTTAGCATTTTTATTCACCCAGCCCAGGAGGCAGCATGAAAAACAAAATTGAAACGGAAGTCGCCAAAAGGCGGACATTCGCGATTATATCCCACCCAGACGCCGGCAAAACAACCATGACTGAAAAGCTGCTGCTTTATGGCGGCGCTATTCACCTTGCCGGCACTGTAAAAGGCCGTAAAGCTGCGCGCCATGCTACTTCCGACTGGATGGAGATCGAAAAACAGCGCGGTATTTCTGTTACCTCTTCTGTAATGCAGTTTAATTACGATGGTTTTTGTATAAATATTCTTGATACCCCCGGGCATCAGGATTTCTCTGAAGATACTTACCGTACATTGCATGCCGCCGACTCCGCAGTAATGCTGATCGACGGCGCAAAGGGCGTGGAAGCTCAGACGATCAAGTTGTTTGAGGTTTGCCGTAAACGCGGTATTCCCATCTTTACCTTTGTTAATAAAATGGACCGGGCCGCCCGCGATCCTTTTGAACTGCTCGATGAACTGGAAAAGGTCCTGGGGATCAACTCCGTGCCGCTTAACTGGCCGATCGGCACAGATGGCGACTTCAAAGGCGTGTATAACCGCAAGCTCAACCGGGTTGAACTTTTTGACGTCAAACGGGGCGATCACGGGGCAAGTAAGGTTAAGGTTCAGGTTACCGATGCCTCTGACCCGGATCTGGCTAAAGTAATTGGCCGCGACTACCAGGCTCGGCTGGCTAGTGAAATTGAACTGCTGGACATCGCCGGCGATGAACTGGATCTTGATTTAGTCAACAAGGGCTTGCTGACTCCGGTGTTTTTTGGAAGTGCCATCAATAACTTCGGGGTTGAAGCTTTCCTCAGTGAATTTCTGACCATGGCCCCCCCGCCAGGTCCCCACATTGCCGGCGAGGAGATTATCCCCGCGGAAGCTCCCTTCTTCAGCGGCTTTGTTTTTAAAATCCAGGCCAATATGAATCCAGATCACCGTGACCGTATCGCTTTTATCCGTATTTGCTCGGGTCGCTATGAAAAAGGTCTTGAAGTCAGGCATATGCGCCTGAATAAACCTGTGCGCCTGTCGCAGCCGCAGCAGTTTATGGCCCAGGAGCGCACCATTGTTGAAGAAGCTTATGCCGGCGATATCATCGGCGTTTTTGACCCCGGTCAGTTTCGGATCAGCGATACAATCGCCGTCAGTAATGAACAATTCTGCTTCGATCCAATTCCCGTATTCCCGCCGGAACACTTCGCACGAGTCGCGCCGGAAAATTCGATGAAACGCAAGCAGTTTCTTAAGGGCATTACCCAGCTTGCTCTGGAAGGGGCTATTCAGGTTTACAAACAGCCCGATATCGGCACTGAGACTTTTGTGATCGGCGTTGTTGGCGCTCTGCAGTTTGATGTCTTGGAACACCGTCTGCGCAATGAGTACGGCGTAGCCATACGCCAAAGCCCGCTAAATTACCAGAAAGCACGCTGGATCCGCCCAAACGCGGAAGGCAAAATGCCCGATACCCAGAAGCTCTCACTTACCAGCACGACACTGCTGGTTCTTGATAAAAACGAAAACCCAGTCCTGCTCTTTGAGTCGGACTGGGCTATAACCTGGGCACTTGAACGCAATGAAGGGCTGGTTCTGGAATCAATTCATCTGGAAGACTGATTGCTTACTCGCCCGCTTCGGCGCTAAATTCATCCTCTGCATCAAATGCTGATTCCTCAGCAATTGCTGGATCGGCGCTAAGTTCATCTTCTGCATCAAATGCAGATTCCTCAGCGATCAATTTATCTTCGCTAATTGCTGATTCCGCTGCAATTGCAGTTTCGAGGTCGGTCCATTTTTCGGTGCCGGCCTCTTTTTTAGTTTTGAGCAGCAAATCGGCCACGGTTTCACGCATTTCTTCTTTTTGAATAACCCGGGTATGTAAAATCGGTTTGCTATTCAAATCCAGCAGTGTTGCGGGAATTTCCATCCCGCTTTCTTCCGCGAGCTGGTGCAGCAGGGTGGCTTCGCTGCGGCCTTTGCTGTAGCCGTTGCCGTAAAGCGCATCACCGACAGCGTTGATAAATTTAAACGGGCTGGCTGTTGAGACAAAAATGGTCTTGCTGGGATCATTGGAGCGACCAACATAGCGTCCGTAAACATTAAATCCAACCGCAGTATGAGTATCCACCAGATGATCCGTCCGGTCATAAATTTCGCGGATTGTTTTCAGGGTGCCGGCATCATCGGCATATCCGCCGACTACAGCTTCCTGCAATTGGCGCAAAGTCTGTCGGTCAATCGAATAGCTGCCGGTTTCCTGCAAAGCGTTCATCCATTCCGCTATTTTGGCGCTGTCTCGCCCGTTAAGCTCGAACAGCAAGCGTTCCAGATTGCTGGATACCAGGATGTCCATCGACGGAGAAACCGTGCGGATGAATTCGCGGCGGCTTTTGTAGACACCGTCGCGGATAAAGTCAGAAAGCACGCGGTTGCTGTTGGAGGCGCAGATCAGCTTGTTGACCGGCAAACCCATGCGACGGGCATAATAGCCGGCCAGAATATTGCCGAAATTGCCTGTTGGCACCACAAAGTTAACCGGCTCACCGGCTTCAATCCGCCCTAGCTGGATTAAGTCGGCGTAGGCTGAAAAATAATAAACGATTTGAGGAGCCAGCCGGCCCCAGTTAATCGAATTAGCAGAAGACAGGAATATCCCCTTCTGCTTGAGCTCAGCTGTGAGCTCTGTATCGGCGAAAATTTGCTTGACGCCTGTCTGGGCATCGTCGAAATTACCGTTGACCGCAATTACAGCGAGGTTGTCGCCTTCCTGAGTGACCATTTGCAGGCGTTGAGCTTCGCTGACACCTTTTGACGGATAAAAAACTATAACAGAGGTGCCGGGAACATTGCAAAAGCCTGCCAGCGCCGCTTTGCCTGTATCGCCGGACGTGGCTGTCAGGATGCAAACCTGGCAGGGTTCACCCGTTTTTTCCAAAGCCGCAGTCAGTAAATGAGGCAACAACTGCAGGGCCATATCCTTGAAAGCGGCAGTCGGACCATGCCACAACTCGAGCATATATTCGCGGTCGTTGTATTTATTCAACTGAACCAAAGGTGCAACCTGGGTGTTGAAGTGTTCCTCATTGTAAGCTTCTTCAGCATACTGGCGCAGTTCTTCGGAGCTGTAGTCGGTCAGGAAAAGCGACAGGATGCGCACTGCGCGCTCCACATAATCTACTCCCGCCAGGTCGGTGATTTCTTCAATACTGACCTCCGGTAAATATTCCGGGACCAACAGACCGCCGTCGGGGGCGATTCCCTGACGGATCGCCTGAGCGGATGTAAATCGCGTTTCATCACCGCGGGTACTGATATAATGCATTAATGTTCCTCCAATTTCAGTCGCCGATTTCTCTCAGACGGCTGGCGGCACTGCTCGCAATATCGCGGCCGTTAAACTCTTTAACTACATATTCAAAATAAGGACGAGCCATTTCCGGTTGTACCAGTAACTGATAACAACGGCCGACATAATAGGCTACCCCGCCACCATAACTGCGTGGGTCAAGTTCGTAAGCTTGCAGATAGAGCGGTAAGGCCGCTGTATAATCGCCCGCCTCAAAGAGCGGTTGGGCCTGGTGCCGCAGAGCCAGAGCAGCTTTGCGAGGGTCGTCGATTGTGGCGCTCGGGCTGGTGGCAGGCTTTGTCGCTAAGGGTGTCGGCTCTGCTGAGGTTGCTGTCGGCAAAGTGCTCGCTGTTGTGGTTGGCATGGCAGGTGCCGTAACTGAGGTTGTTGGTGCAGTTGCCAACGTTGTTGGTGTTGTTGGTGTTGCGGCCGCTGTGCCGGTTGTGGTCGGGCTGCCGGCAGTGCTGTCTGTACTGATTGCTGGTGTAGATTCGCTACTGTTTACCGGTAAGCCTTGACCGTTTGTGCCGTTAGCATCCGAGCCGGGGAATTTTTGTTTATAGTCAGCCAGCAGACCCTGCAGTTCCGGATTATTGGCTGATTTCGCCTGCATTTCCGCCAACAAATAATCCAGCTTTTGCTGTGTATCAGCCTGTTCTGCCCGGGTAAAAAGCCCCGGCAGAAAACGGATACCCAGAAAAACAACCAAGCCCACAATAAGTACAATTAGAGCAACTGGAAGTATCGAACGCAGAATTTCTGCGCCTGTACGCGGCATCACCACATTTGTTTCTTCATGCTGTGGCATATCGCCCTGTCGCATAACCTGCCGGCGTTCCCGTTCGCTAGCCATACGCATCGCTCGGCGACGGCCGGTACGTTCCAGTAATACCGGCTTGGCGCCAACCGGTAAGGCAGCTGCAGCGGCAAGACGCTGAGCTGTCGGGGTTGCTGGTGCATCATAGCCCGGATGCGATTGACTTTCCCTGGTGTCGAGTTCAACCTCAACCATTTGCAGCGCTGCGGCTGCGGCGGCTGCGAGATCGTCAGGCAAACCGGTTGTTTTGCTGACGCTTTGCAGTTGTTGCAGTGCTTCCTGAAGCTCACCTTCTTGAGCCAGCGTGCAGCCATAAAGTAAAGCGGCCTCGTGAAAACGAGGGTAATCGGCAGTCAGTTTCCTAAGCGCGATCAGAGCGATATCGGAACTGTCCTGGCTTAAGTTGCGAATGGCCCGGTTATATGAAGCTATAGCCAGATCCATCTCACGCGGTGACGCGAACTCAGCTGTTTGTTCCCTGGTAAGGGGAAGAAAGCTTTGCGTTACCTGTTGCCATTCCATGTCGTAAATCCTTCCAAATTATCGCCAGCAATGACGAACCTGCGCACCCGTTTAGCGAAAATGCCGGCGCAGAGGCCCGACAAGATACAGCGAACCAAAAACACAAACTAAGTCAGTCAACGGATCAGCTTGCCTAAGTGCTGCGGCAGCTGCTTCAGCCGGTTGTTCAATCACTTGGAACAACGGCGGATCCATATCCTTGCCATTATACATGGGTACAGCCTTTTGAAGCAATTCTTCCTGAATGCTTTCAGCAGCTGACTTCAGGCTGGCCGCCGGTAAAGCACGCGGATTATCAGGTGTCACACAGATCATGGTTTTAAGATGAGGCGCGGCGTAGCTCAGTACAGCCCGCAGCATCAAGTCGTATTCTTTGTCCCGCATTACGCCGCAAACTAAAATCAGCCGTTTTCCCGGAAACAGCAGCGCCAGGCTTGCAGCCAAAGCTGCGGCCCCTTGGCGGTTATGAGCGCCGTCAACAATTACAGCCGGTTTTTGCCGGATCAGTTCAAAGCGGCCGGGCCATTGGGTCAGACGGATACCACGTCTTATGGTTGAGCTGCGCACCGAACGTGCGATTAAGCCTGTTAAACCACGGCAGGCAATTATGGCAAGTGCAGCGTTGAGTGGCTGATAATTTCCCAGCAAGCGGGTGCACAATTCTGTTTCCAGTGGCGGGCGCAGACCCTGAACCCGGAAATTTTGGCCATTTGGTGACAAATCCAGCTTTTCCACCTGTTCCTGTTTGACTATGGTGAGTGGTGCATCCAGTTCTCGGCAGCGCTGACCGATTACCTGCATAATCGCCTCTGCATCAGCCTTGTCAGCAACGGATGCTGCCGGGTCATAAAGATACACCGCACTGCCGCGCTTGATCACACCGGCTTTTTCTGCCGCGATCGCGCCGATGGTTGAGCCCAGCCTGTCCATATGGTCATAACTGATCGCAGTAATAATCACTGCCAGGGGCCGTTCAATTACATTGGTCGAATCCAAACGGCCGCCCAAACCGGCTTCAAGCATTACAACGTCCAGCTCGCAAGCAGCGAAGTAAAGAAAAGCTACCGCGGTTATCAGCTCAAATTCCGTGGGATGCTCGCCGCCTTTAGCCTGCAGCCGCGCCACTGCGCCGCGCACCCGCCCCAGCAATAGAGCAAGAGCCGACAAAGGAATTTCGCCGCTTGCTTCATCCCATTGGCGGCTGTTAAGCCCTTTGCGGCCATCGATAACGCGAATGCGTTCAGTGAACCTTTCCAGATAAGGTGAAGTAAAAACACCAACGCGGTTCCCGGCGGCAGCCAGTAAGCTGGAGCAGAAAGCACTGACTGAGCCCTTGCCGTTAGTGCCGGCAATATGAATACAGCGCAAACCGCGTTCCGGGTTGCCCAGTTCAGCCAGCAAGCCATGCATTCGTTCGAGGCCCAGTTGAATCCCGAAGGACAGAGAGCCGTGCAGCCACTCCAGTGCCTCCTCAACAGAAGCAAAGGCCTGGTCACCTTCCAGTGGCAGCCAGGGAGCCTCCGGTGGCAAGGGCAAACCAGGCTGCGGCAGCGCTTGTTTTTCAATTCTGGTAAAACGTTCTGTCATTAGTTAAACCTGGAAAATAAATAACTTGCTCAGCGCGTAGTTACCGAGAACCACGAGTACCTGCACCAACAGTTTCGCGTAAGATAATTCAAAACGGCCGATCTTCAGGCCCGATTTAAATTTCAAGACATTGTAAAGCAAATACATGAAACCGTATTCGAAAGCCAGCGAAACAAAAATGCGCGAACCGACGAAGCGGACCATTTCTAAAAACCAGGGTCCGCTCGACTGAAAGACAATCAGACGGTTGGTGATAAACGCAAACAAAATCGCCAGGGAGATCGCCGGCAGGTTGGAAACATACCAGCGGTCTTTGCCAAACAGGCGGCTGAGCAGCGTAAACACGACCAGGTTTACCAAGGTGGTAAGCACGCCAAAAATCAAATAGAGAATCACTTCCCGGCTGAACAAAAATTCCAGAATATTGTTAAGAGCCGGGAGCAACATTATTCCCATCTAAAATTCTTCTTTCAATAATTTTCTCAATATTACCTGTCAGTTAAGAGTGTCATCAACGCGGCGGATCGGCGGAGCCTGCATCCGGCCGTAGCCTTTGCGGCGGCGTCCGGCAAAGCGCTGGTAAAGCAAAATGCCGCCGAGCATCACAGAAAGTGCGGCCAAGCCAACAATAACCAGAATCAGACCAAACATTCCATTGCTGGTATTTCCCGTGCCGCCGATGTTGCCGGGGTCGTTGTCATTGCCGACCGGGCCGGCGACTGCGCCTGTAGGCTCACCGCTTGGCGCAGGCGTTGGTGAATTGCCCTCCGGTACTGGCGGCACGAAGCGACTGAGTTCACCGGCTTTCTCATTCCAGGCGTACAACTGCTTAGTACCGGAATCCGACATCAAGTAAACAAGTATGGCTTGTCCGTTAGCGGCATCAGCCTTCTCAGCCTGGAAGCCGTTGATTGTCTGGCCGGAAATTGTGACGGTGGCAGCTTTGTAACCAGCCGGCGCAGTCAGATCGTCTGCCGGCAGCAGTACATAAGAACGTGCCGGAATAGTTATCGAGCGGTAGGGCGCGAAACTCCCCGCTGCTGCATCATAAACATAATAAGCCGTTGTACCGGCACTGTTTGCTAAATAAACCAGGGTAATGCCGCCGGACTGGCTGACGTAGGCAGGCAGGGTTTGACCTTCGACATTAATGCTGGCTTCACTGAAACCTGCTGGAGGATTGGTTCCCTCTGCCAGCGGCGCGATGATTAGTGTTGTGCCGTTAATCTGTACGTTCGGCGCCGGGGTTGGCGACGGTACCGGTGTCGGTGAAGGCGCCGGTGTAGGTGTCGCCGCGGGCGTGGGAGCCGCTTCAGTGCGGGTTACTTTGATTGTATAGGTTTTGGTAGCGCCGCTTTCGGCAGTTACCACAATTCTGACAGTATTCAGACCGGGTTTGAGATTGGTGTGCCCGGAAATATCAACTTTTTTGGCTTTAGCATCGGCTGCCTGAGCATCGACGGCCAGACTTTTTGTCGTCTCTCCTACTGTTACACTATAAGAGTTGTTATCACTGGAAAATGCGGGTGAAAGCGGGCCGGGAGCAATTGTCAAGCTTTTGAGGTCGGCATTTTTGGATAATACCGGCGGCTCTGTGACAGTAACTGAGATGCTAATCTTTGTCTCTTTCCCCTGATAAAATGTATTGCTTACATCTGAACCAGCCATAACATAGTCATAAACTTCGAATTTTGCGGCATTATTAGTTGCCTTAATTGCTTTGAATTTTAATGTTGCTACTTTCGTATTAGTACTGCTATTGATGATGTATTGCTCCGCCTGGACTTGGATAGTATTAGCATCCACCTTCTCAATTAATGCTGAGCCACCATCTGATTTTCCGTTTACTGATCCTGATACAAAGCTGAAAGTTTCGGAATCATAAACTAAATCAAAACCTAGAGATGAAAGATCAGGAACACCTGACGCATGAACAGAAATTGTTACAGTCTGCCCAACATTTAAACTCTTTGTGCTACTAGTCAAATACACGCTTTCAGCGAATACCGGCAGCGAAGGTATGATAATAGCCAAAAGCACAAATAGTGCCAGCCAGACTTTAAATTTATTCTTTTTCAAAATGGTGCCCTCCCGGATTGTCTGTCAGCCAATGCCAACAAGATAAGAATAGCTTGAATTTGATGACTGTTCAAATGAAGCCGGTGGAGTAAACATTTGCTAAATCAAGCTTATTTATTGAGTAATTAGCGTACGCCGCAAAATGTGACGTGAAATAACTGTTTTGTCAATAACGTTTATTTTTCCATCTCGATTAGCATCAGCGCCAATGGTAAATGTATCTTCTAAAGGAGTTCGTCGCATAATGTGACGGGAGATTACTGTTTTATCAATGACATTAATCCTGCCATCACCGTTGGCATCACCGTACAGGACAAATTGGTATTCGTTAACCACTTTATCACCGGATTTGACCTGCACCTTACTGCCCGTACCGACGTTGCTGTCCAGCGGCTGGTCGGCAGAATTAACAATTGCGGCCTGATATTCGGCGGGGAAATTCAGTTTTGCCAGAACATCCGCCACAGCGCTTTCGGGCTGCAGACCGGTGATAATTTTACTTTCACTTATTTCTTCCGGTAAATATTCTTTT
>CAYPHB010000025.1:2659-17157 GCA_964410445.1 uncultured Oscillospiraceae bacterium | reverse complement strand
TCACCGCTGCTGAGTTTGGCAACCAGGTCGTCCGGTGCAGCCGCTAGTGAAAAAGTGTATTTATCTGTAGTCTTTTGGGCAGCAGCGTCTTCCATTAATTTCACCATGCCGATGCCGGTAGGTCCTTTTAATGCTGCGATCCGGACTGTTTCCGCACCTGTTGGTTCAGTAGCAGAGCTTGTTGTTGCAGACGTGGCGGCAGTTGTTGCGCTGCTTGTGGCAGCTGTCGTTGTCGCCGCTGTAGATGGTGCAGTTGTTGTCGCAGCAGTAGTCGTTGCAGCTGTGCCGCATGCACTCACTAACAGCAGCAGACAGGCTAACATAGCGATTACTTTGATCGATTTGGTTTTACGGGACATAGTAAACCTTCTTTCATGGGTTCGATATTTGGGGGGTCTTATTAATCCCTCAAAAATAAGTATACCTTAACCTTGTGTTGCAGTACACCGAAGTGATCAACCTTAATAATAACCATTTTGCTGAAATTAGCACGCAAGACATTGCCGCAGCTGTGCAATATCACGCAAATCACCAGCAAATACAATTATTATTTTGCAATTTTTGAACTATGCTTATTGCAAATATGAAGTTTTAGCTATATTAGTCAAAACAGCTTACAGAGTGTGAAACAGCTTGTATTGACACGCATTCATGTGCCTACTATAATAGATCGAAATCAAAAAGATATGCAGGATTCGGTATTGTTTCTTGCGCTTACAGCTAAGGAGGGCCCGACGATGCTGTCTTTCAGCAAAAAAAGCAACTTGCTTGAACAATCAGCTTACAGGTATCAATTACAGGATGCGGAAGAACCGAATTTATACCGTCAGCTTTTTACTTATGATCAAATTCCGAAAATTCCGTTTAATCATCGCACCGTGCCGATGAATGTACCGGATGATATTTGGATTACAGATACCACTTTTCGTGATGGTCAACAGGCTTGTTCCCCGTTTACTGTTGAACAGATCGTAGATTTGTATAAACTGCTGCATCGCCTGGGCGGACCGAACGGGATGATTCGCCAGAGTGAGTTCTTTCTTTATACCGATAAAGATAAAGAAGCTGTTCGCCGCTGCCAGGAACTTGGTTATAAGTTTCCGGAAGTAACCAGTTGGATCCGGGCCAGCGAAAAAGACTTCCAGTTGGTCAAGGATATGGGGCTACGTGAAACCGGGATTCTGGTTTCCTGCTCTGATTACCATATTTACAAAAAGATGAATCTGACCAGAAGGCAGGCAATGGAAAAGTACCTGGGCATCGTACGCAGTGCGCTGGAGCATGGTATTGTCCCCCGTTGTCATCTGGAAGACATTACCCGTGCGGATTTCTATGGTTTTGTTGTTCCTTTTGTTAACGAATTGATGAAGCTCTCACAGCAAAGCGGAGTTCCCATCAAGATCCGGGCCTGCGACACATTAGGCTACGGCGTCTCCTTCCCCGGCGTAGCTTTGCCGCGCAGTGTTCCCGGAATTATCTACGGACTGCAGCATTATTCCGAGGTTCCTTCAGAACAGCTGGAATGGCATGGTCATAACGACTTTTACAAGGTTGTGACCAACGCCACAACCGCCTGGCTTTACGGTTGCAGCAGTGTCAACTGCTCAATGCTTGGGATCGGCGAACGTACCGGGAATTGTCCATTGGAAGCAATGACTATTGAATATGCCTCTCTACGTGGTGATACCAATGGTATGGATCTTTCAGTTATAACCGAAATTGCTGAATACTTTGAAAATGAAATCGGCATTGAAGTGCCGGCTAACACACCATTTGTCGGCCGCTCATTCAACGCCACACGCGCAGGTATTCATGCTGATGGTTTGCTGAAGGATGAAGAGATTTATAACATCTTTAATACCGACAAAATTCTCAATCGCCCGGCGACAGTATCTGTTGATTCTCATTCCGGTTTGGCAGGCATTGCTCACTGGCTCAACGGATTCTTTAAATTGAAAGGTGATTTGGCTGTAGATAAGCGACACCCGGCAGTAGTAGCCATAAAAACCAAAGTAGATGAGCTTTATGTGGAAGGCCGCAATACTGTTATGGGTGACGGCGAGCTGGAAAGCATTCTGCGCGAAGTCGATGAAGTATTCTTCCATTACGCCACCGATAAGCGCCTTTACAGCAAAACCTCCCATGCCAAAATAGACGCTGAAAATATTTCCGACTAAAAGATTAGACTGCACTGAAGCTAACGCTACTCTGCAGTCTTTTTTTCTACTACAGAATTATGATTCAATATTATCGATCTTTATTAGCAGTAAGGCGATTGTGGCACCTAATACAATTAACCAGCTGCCAAATGAGTCGCCTGTCTGCATTCGGTCCTTATAGCAGCCTTCTTGTTTTGTGACGTGGCATCCGTAATATTCAGCTGATTAGTTGCGCACATTACTTTGCTTCTGCTCCTTTGTTTTTCTGGTCGTCCAGCCAGTGCGAAATCATAATTCAACTCTGCCGCGGATTCATTCAAAGTCACGGTTTCTCTTGAGTTGAGGACTGAAGAATTACTTGCCTCACCTTCATAAGACAAGGTTAGAAAGGCAGGAGTCACTACCGGCACCAGCTTCCAGCAAGCGCCCTCATAGGTGTTGATATTTTCTGCAGTAACGAAACTCGTGGAACCTACAGTACAAGCGGAACTTTCCAATAAGGCGAGTTCTTTGTACGCATCCTTCTCGGCACGATGTAAATCAAATAAAATTGCGCCGACCGCGAAACCGGTAAGGATCAAGGCTGTAAAGAAAAATATGTTAAGTAAAGTCATTTGAACCGCCTCCAAAAACATATGTTCGTTTTTCTTATTATATTGCCGCCAAAACCGGCTGTCAACACAATGACGAACATTTGTTTTCTTTGTTATTTATTTGTAACCAAACTTTGTGAAATCAAAAAAGCGCGACCCATTAATTGTTAATCCAACAATGGTTCGCGCTAATTCGTTCTATTTGATTCTTTTTCCCAGGAATAGTTTTTATTTTTTATGAACGCTATAGCAGTTTAAAGCAATATGCTATATATCCTCCAGCCGGTAGGAAATAACTAATTCTTCGAGAGTGGATTCAAGCTGGTGATAATTAACGCCGGCGCTGTCCATCATGCGTTTGGAAGCTTTGACCCCGTCTGTCGCGGCATATTTATCGGAAATAAATATTACTTCGCGAATACCTGACTGGATAATCGCTTTGCAGCACTCATTACAGGGGAAAAGCGGCACATAAATTTTGCAGTTTTCCAGGTTAAAGCCGCTGCTGTTCAGAATCGCGTTCAGTTCTGCGTGGCAAACATACAGATATTTGGTTTCAAGCGGTTCACCTTCTCTGGCCCAAGGGAACTCGTCATCATTGCAGCCCTGAGGCATACCGTTATAGCCAACAGATATTATCTTGTTGCGGTCGTTTACAATACAGGCACCAACCTGAGTGCTTGGGTCTTTACTGCGTTTGGCCGAAAGCAGCGCGATGCCCATAAAATATTCATCCCAGGAAATGTAGTCAGTACGTTTCGTCATCAGCTTAGTCCCCTTTGTTTATTACTGATTGTTTTCGGCTCGTGGACCAGGTCTAGGGAAATAGAGCCAAAAGGTCTACCAATGTTTCTTTTTTACGAATTAAGACATCTTTACCTTCTGATGTAATTAATACTTCAGCGGGGCGGGGGCGGCTGTTGTATGCAGAAGCCATGGCGTAGCCATAAGCACCTGTATCCCTGACAGCGACAATATCGCCCAGTTGAGGTACAGGCAGATGGCGATGATGTGCCAGTATGTCGCCGCTTTCGCAAATATTGCCGACAACAGTATATGTGTGCTTTGGTTCTTCCAGCAGTTGTTGATTATCGCGATACAGCTCCACGTCATGATGGGAATCGTAGAGAATCGGTCGCATCAACACATTGAAGCCGATGTCTGTACCCACATAGTGAGTGCCGCCGTTTTCTTTCAGCGCCAGCACTCGGCCCAGCAAGGTTCCGGATTCAGCCGCAATGTAGCGGCCGGGTTCGGTTTTGAAGGTAAGCTGCCGCGGGTACCAGGCAGCGAAATCACGCACAAGCTCAGTTAGCTGCTCACCTAATGAAGCCAAATCGAGCCGTGACTCCCCTTCTTCCTTATGGTAAGGTATGCCAAAACCGCCACCGAAATCTACCAGACGCAAATCGGGAAAAGCTTTCGCCAACTCCAAAAAATGACTGGCGGCCGCAATATATGGTTCCGGCGACATAAACAAAGAACCAATATGCTGGTTAATCCCGACAATTTTCAGCCCAAATTCAGCTGCCAAATCCATTGCTTCGGGAATTTGGTTTTCAGCTATACCGAATTTTGTTTTACTGCCGGCTGTGACAACCTTTTTATGATGGCCTGCGCCAATTCCCGGGTTAAGCCGCAAAGCAACTTCAGTCCGCGGCGCGATCCGTCCCAGCCGTTCAAGCTGAGAAAGCGAATCTATACTGATCAAGATATCGCGCTCGAGCGCATAACGGAACTCGTCATCGTCTACGTTATTCGGCACAAAATATATCTGTTCGGAACTGAATCCAGCCGCTTGCAACAGACAAATTTCACCGGGCGACATCGCATCGGCGTAAAGGCCTTCTTCGCGGGCAATGCGCAGCAAAGTGAGGTTGCTGTTGGCTTTAATTGAGTAGTTGGAAGTAAAGCAGGGGTAGTCGATCAACTGCTTCATTTCCCGGCAACGGGCACGAAATACATTTTCATCGTAAATGTAAAGCGGGCTGCCATATTTTTCCAGCAAATCCGAAAGTGAAAGGTCGGCAGTTGTAAAAGGATAACGGTTCATATAAATTCCTTACTGCTGAGTTTGAAGAAGCCGCCAGTTCTTGCGGACTGGCGGCCTTGTTTACTCATGTTGTCGGGATAATTGGTCAGCCTTCTGCTTTCCAGAGCCCATGGAGATTGCAGTACTCATAAACAGTAACCGGTCCATCATCAACAATGAAGTCGGCGATCGGCTGCTGACCGGGCTTAAGATCGATTTGCTGATACTTGTCGCCTTGAGCTATTGCGATCATCGTGATGTAGTGTTCAGGGATCATCGGATGGAGTGTGGTTCCGACTTCAACGTGAATTTTATTGCCTTCACGGGTTACTGCCGGAACATGTTTTTCTACGGCTGCGTCTGTCGTGTTAGCTGTCAGAAGTTCCATTTCCTGATCACAGCAGGTAAGGGTACCACCACCGTTCAGAATTTTAACAACCATGTTGCCGCAGGTTCTACAAATGTAGTATTGTGTTTCCGAATGCATTTTTGCCTCCTTATCGCACACTATTGCAATGGGTTTTGAATTGATGTCATTATAGCATAATTAACATTCAGACTTCTCTGGTTCCGAAAATTCATGCTCGGTATATTCGGAAAATTCATCCTCGGGTTCGAGAAATTCATCCTCGGTATATTCGGGCGGCTCGCATTCACTGCTATAGAAATCAGCGTACAACTCATCGGAGTCCACTCTTTGCGGTACAGGCCGCGAGCGCAACGGCATAAAGCCGGCCTCTATCCGTGCCTTTTCCCGACGCTTACCGCGCAGCACAAGCAGCAGAACAACAATCAGTGAAGCAAGCGAAATAAGAGCGCCTTCCAGCAGCATTGGCGGCCGGAAACGCAATACCAGCTCGTGCTCACCGGCGGAGATATCAAACAACAAGAAGCCGTCATCAAGTGCCTTCATTTCTACCGGTTCACCATCAACGGTTGCGGACCAACCCTCATCAAAAGGTATCGTCATCATAATTCTGCCGTCGTCGGGAGCTGTGACTGTTCCTTCAAGACGGGTGTCAGAAAATCGCGTAATATTGACAGCCTGTGCATTCAGCTGCTCTGAAGTGCGCTGCATGGTATCGGCAGCGAGGCTGCAAGCATACAAATCAAAATGACTCGACTCAGGACTGTCGCTCTTGTAGCTTACTTCAACCACAATTTCTTCTGATGCAAGACAATGGCCCAGGTCGATAATTGTTGCGCGTTTGGCGTTAAAATCTATGCGCCGGTCACCAACAGAAACATAGCCGACGTCCGCAACATTGGCAGGAATATCTATGTATAAATAAATCTGTTGGTCCTCATTATTAATAACCTTAACCCGGGCGATCGAATCGCTGTCGACATTGTTGCGGCTGAAAGAGAAACTCTGATACGGGTTCCCACTGAAGGTGAGGTTTTGCGAGTCACCGGCTTCCAGAGTCAGCAGCTGCAATACTTCGCCAGAATCGCCGGTAATGCTGTTCACTAATGAATTCTGGGCATCAAAAGGGCTGCCGGCATAGCTGTTCCATTGTTCAATTTCAGCAGGAGCCCAATAACCTACGCTGGCAGCATACGGGTTGCGGTAAACCATCAGTTCATCAGTCGCAGCAATGTTTTCATGCAGCCGGTCATCAACTTTCTGATCACGGTGGATCAGGTAGCGGATATTAAAAATTGAATTCAGCAGAATTGTCGAGGCTTCATACTTGTAACTGTTGATGCTGTTACTGTGATAGCCAAGGTTTTCAAAAACCTTTACCGGTTTGGTTGGTACCGTTGACGCGAATATGGAAAGTCCGCGGAAGGTATACAGGAAAGAATCATTGATTGTTTTCGGGTTGAGGATTTCGGCCCGGTAAAAACTGTCGTCCTGTTCCTCGATCGCTGCCAGTTGCTCGCGGATTTGGGTCACTTCCTTACCGCTCAAGTAGCCATTACGTTCGGAAAGGTATTCAGTGCGGTCGACGCGATGCATCATCAGGAAGGAATTAAGCGCCAGCTCAGCCAGCACCACCAGCAAAAAAGCCACAGCCAGCTCACTTTGAGTCAAATGTCTTATCCGGTTGACTGTCAGAACAGCCAGATAAATCACCAAAAAAGCCAGGGTTACGTACAAAGTTATTTGCTCTGGCTTTTTATCGTTGAGTTTTTGGGAGAGCAGCACCAGTAAAGCGATGAAAGCACCGATTCCCCCTATTTGTTTGCCGCTGAATTCACGCAGACTGCGAAATGCCGGTGCTGCCATGCTCAAGATCAGGAAAATATACACGAATGAGTTGCGATATGGCAGCTGGTTGGGAAAATGCATGCCATGCCAGATAAAATTCAAGACATTAATATTAAAACTGAGGATCATTATCAAGACCAGCCCCAGGTGCCAGAGCTTAGCCCGCAGTGGAATCGACCGGCTAAGAAAATAAACAGGAATCAGGATCAGTACCACAAGGCCGGAGTACATATTGGGCATGCCTTCACGAATAGAGGGCGGGGTCAACAAAAAATGCTGGCCGATATAATCGAATAGATCAAAGGTATGGGTTATGTCACTGGGAAACCTGTCACCTGCTGCTGAGGTCAGCCGCAAAGAAAAATAAGTGGGGATCAGCAGTACCGAGGCAAGACCACCAGCAAGCAGCGAGGACAGACCGAAGCGGACTGTAGTGGCAAGCAGATGGCCGGGACGCTGGCGCTGGCAGTTTGCCGAGAAAAGCGCGACAGGGTAGTAAAGTACAGTAAACAGGCAGACAAAAAACGCCATGTAGTAATTGGTGTAAATTACCAGCGCCAGCGATACTATATACAACAAGAACCGCTTTTCGCGGATCATCTGGTAAAGCCCCAGCATAACCAAAGGCAGCAAATACAGGCTGTCAAGCCACATCAGGTTCCAGAAATAGGCAATTGTGTACCCGGAAAGCGCGTACATTGTACTGAAAGCAACAGCGACGGCTCCGTCAATTTTATGAACGCCACGCAGGAAAGCTGCAAAAGCAGTAGCGGCCAGGCCCAGTTTGCCGACAACCAGCACGAAAATCGCTTCAGTAACAAAACCGGCCGGAAACAGTACCAGAATTATATTCAGGGGGCTAGCCAGATAATAGGCGAAAAGTGACCAGAAGTTTGTGCCAAGGCCGCCATTCCAGGTATAGAAAGGACTGCCGAGTGTTACCAGTTTCTCGCGCAGCTCCACCATAAACGGCGCATACTGATGATAAAGGTCAATTGTAAGAATATTGCGGTCCCCAAAGGGAAAGACAGCTCGGCTGAAAAAAGCTGCTGCCAGAATTAGTGATGAAAATAAAAAAGACAGGAACAGCGACCGGTTCTCGTTGTAGAGCTGACGCGGGCGCGGCAAGTAGCGTGTTTTTGTCGGCATAGGTCTCCCCAAACGTCAAATATTTTGCGACATCCTATTTAGCGGACATTGTCCGTTATTAGACGTCAAATACTGGTGAAAGTTCTTAGTTTCAAATTATTCTATCACACGCCGCAAGTGGGCTGGCCAATGGGTTTGCCAGTATCTCCAACGCGGCTTCAGTATCAAACAGCCAGCTTTGTCCGGCTTCACGGGTTAATATCAGCGGCATCCGGTCATGAATCGAACTCATCCATTCACTTGCTGCCATGGTAATAATCACAAAGCGGTTGATCACCGCCTCGCTTTCAGGTTCGCCATACAACTTTTCAGCATCAGCGGAAGACAACCGTTCGGAGCGCCAGAGCCCGGCCATATAGAAGAGGTCAGCTCCCGGTACGCCCAGGCATACCCTTGTTTTCTTTTTACTGTCCGGTTGTTTGCGCCATTCAAAAAAGTTACTGGCCGGAACCAGTGCGCGCCCCAGACGAACAGATTGCCGAAACATTGGTTTTTCCGGCGCGCTTTCGGAACGGGCGTTGATAATTACCCTGCCAAAATTCTGGCTGAGCATACCCCACTGCATCAGGCGAACCGACGCTGTGTCAGCCTTGTCAGGAGCGGCGGCAACAACAGGCACCACCTCAGTCGGGAAAATCTCACCCGTTTTTAATTGGGAAGCTAGCGCCTGACCGCGGTAACCTTCATTCGCTGAAGCCAGAATGCGCAGCATCTCTGCCTGGTCTTCACCGTCATCAATATAATAACGTCCGCACATTACTGAATTTTCCGGTCTGTTTCCGCCAGCTGGCTGCCCAGCGCGGTTATGCCGGCCGGATTAATGTTTTCAATCCAGAACGATTCAAAAACCAGGCATTCAGCGCCGGTAATCTCAACAATTTCATGGCATATTTCTTCGAATCGGATTTTGGGATCAGCATGTGTAAGTACAAGTGAGAATCGCGTCACCGACTTGCCGTATTTTTGCGTAAAAGTACGCAGCGGGCTGTTCATTCGCCCAGCCCAAACCGGGGCTACCAGTACAATGTGCCTGGGGTCAGGCACAAATGCTTCATCTATAGTGATTTCGGGACATTTGCCCCTGCGCGCTTCCAGAGCAGCTCGGATAAACCCGGTGATGCCATGGCGAGGGCGGAGATCACTTATCCGAAAAAGCGGCACATCCAGCATTTCAGCAAGTTGACGTGCAATTCTTTCGGCATGTCCAGTCAGCGAGTAATAGACAATTTGCATCCTGCACCTCCACGCTGCTTTTATACTAATAAGGATATAATAACACGAAAACTCATAGTCAAGCATAGTCAAGTAGTAGTCAAGCACCGCAGTCATAACCGTAGTCAACCAACAATAACCCACAATAACACATCGGTTGATTATCGCTTGACAAACCTTAAGATCGATAGTACTTTCTTAAGTGGTCTAGTCGCTGCCGGCAGCACCACTTTCTGAAAACCGCGGCACTTGCGCCGGTTGAGCGTCTAATAACAGGAGGATACTGCATGAAACCGACACAGCAAAAAGTCATCGGTTATCTGCCCGATGAAAAGCCCCCATTCTGGAAACTCATTATTTTTGCCTTTCAACAAATTCTGGTCATGTTCCCCGCCACAGTTCTGGTTGCTCTGCTCACAGGCTTTCACGTTTCAACTACAATATTCGCCAGCGGCTTAGCCACAATCTGCTTTTTACTGATTACCCGCGGCAAAATCCCCCTCTATTACGGTTCCAGTTTTTCTTATATCGCGGCTGTAAGCTCAATCACCATGGTTGAATTCGGTCAGGTAGCACCTGACGCCCTTATCTCCAAGGCTCAATTTGGTGTTATCATGTCCGGTCTGGTCTCAATCGTGGCCGGCTTAATCATCAATTATTTCGGTCCTGAAAAAATCGAACGCGTTCTGCCTCCTACTGTCACAGGCTCCATCGCGATCGTCATCGGTATTTCACTGGCAGGCTCAGCCATGACCCAGGCTGCCGGCAGCAGCGCTGTTGGTGCCGATCAAAACGTTGCCTGGATCATCGCACTTGTAACCTTGCTCAGCACCATGCTGCTTTCCGTGTATCTGAGAGGCACCTGGAGTCAGCTACCGATTCTATTCGGCATCCTGATCGGCTATGTCACAGCCTTGTTCTTCGGCGTAATTGATTTCACTACCATATTCCAGGGTGAATTCTTCGCGGTTCCCCATTTTACCCTGCCCACACCAAACCTCGGTGCGGTACTGGCGATCATGCCGATCGCTATCGCTACCATCCCCGAGTCTACCGCTCATCTGTACCAGCTCGATATTTATGTTGACCATCTGGCCGAGAAAAAAGGCAAGTCCAGCTACGGAATTAAAAACAAGCTCGGTCTTAACCTGATCGGCGACGGTGTCGGCGATATCGTTTCTTCCCTGATCGGTGGCCCCGCCGGCACTAACTACGGTGAGAACCTCAGCACCATGGCAATTACCCGAAATTTCTCAGTTGCGGTGCTTGGTGCTGCGGCTATTATCACTATGATAATTTCCTTCTTCACACCACTCTCAAAACTGGTCAACTCAATTCCAGGCCCAGTCATCGGCGGTGTCAGCATTTATCTGTTTGGCGTCATTGGCGCTCAGGGCATCGCTATTATGATCAACCGTAAGGTCGACCTGTTTAATTCCCGCAATCTGGCAGTTATCGCCACAATTCTGGTTATCGGCCTGGGCGGCAACTACGGTTTCCCTAACGGCATGATCCCCTTCTTTGGCGGTTCTCTGCCAGCCATCGCAACCGCTGCCCTGCTCGGCATTGTAATGAACCTCATCCTCAGCATTGGCCGCAGACTCGAAAACGGCGAGAGCTGAGCACGAAATAAGCAAAACAACCGAAATAATTAAAATCAACCGAAATTCAATTTTACGAAAACTTCTGAGTTTGTAGTCAAAAGGCCATCTCACTGCTTATCGCTTTGAGATGGCCTTTTGTTAATGTTGCTATGTTGCTTGTTTAGTTTTTCCAGTTGCCTTTGCGGCTCTGTCCGGCTTGGTTAACCGGACGGCGGCCGCGCGGTTGTCTCATTGCCTTGGGAGTGGGTGTGAGAATCTCCATCGGCCAGTCGTGGTCGGAAATCCGGGGAATCTGACGCCCGCACAGGCGTTCGATATCATGCAAAGCTTTCTTTTCATCTATATCACAGAAGGAAATCGCTGTGCCGCCATGTCCGGCGCGACCGGTTCGGCCAATGCGATGCACATAGGATTCAGGCACTTCGGGCAAATCGTAGTTGATAACATGTGACAGCTCGTCAATGTCGATGCCGCGGGCGGCGATGTCAGTTGCAACCAGTACTCTTGTCTCACGCTCTTTAAAGCTGTTAAGGGCGTCCTGACGCGCATTCTGGGACTTATTGCCGTGAATTGCCTTGGCGCCGATACCGACCCTGTCCAGCTCTTTAACCACACGATCAGCACCATGTTTGGTTCGGGTAAAGACCAGTGCCGATTCAATTTCCGGATCACGCAGTAAATCGATCAACAGATTACGTTTATTGACCTTATCTACCAGATAAAGCGATTGGTGAATTGCTTCAACGGTTGGTTTCTCCGGCGTAATACTGATTTTCACAGGATTAATCAGCATTGAATCCGACAAGGCCACAATTTCGCGTGGCATTGTTGCAGAGAAAAACAAGGTTTGTCTCTGTTTAGGAACCAGATCAATTATTTTGCGGACGTCGTGGATAAAGCCCATATCGAGCATCCGGTCTGCTTCATCAAGTGTCAGGATCTCAATCTGCTTCAAACTGATCAAGCCCTGACCAATCAAGTCCAGCAGACGTCCGGGCGTTGCAACGAGGATATCCACTCCACGGCGCAATGCTGCTTCCTGCGGCCGTTGCGAAACGCCGCCATAAATTACACTAGTGTGCAGGTTTGTATAACGGCCGTAAGCACTGAAGCTTTCGTAAATCTGCAGTGCCAACTCACGGGTTGGCGTAAGCACCAGTGAACGAATCGGGCGCCTGGCATCCCGATTGCGATTACCGGAGTTCATTAGTGTCTGCAGTGTAGGCACAGCAAAGGCAGCTGTTTTGCCGGTTCCTGTCTGAGCGCAGCCCAGCAGATCGCGGCCCAGCAGGGCAGGCGGAATTGCCTGTAGCTGGATAGGTGAAGGTGTTTGATAATTTTCCCGTTCCAAGGCTTTCAGAATCGGGGAAACAAGTTTTAGTTCTTTAAATGTCATATGACTCCTTAATTTGCGGGTCATATATATTTTTTTAAATCAGCTGCAGCCAATTTGGCTGGCAACTGTTGGTTTATGCCCATCAAAAAGCCACAATTCCACAAAGGAAATTGTGGCTCCGACCCGCACTCGATGCGGCAACTAACGGATTATAGCATGGTTTGGCGAATAATGCCAGAAATACCTGATTTCGTTGTTTGATCAATATTTATCCAGCCAGGGACGCAGATGCGTGATAGCCTGCCTGGCAGCAGAATCCGGATCGGGGAACGGCAGGATTTCTACCGAGGTCCAGCCTGTGTAGCTGATATCCTTGAGAGCTTCAAAGATTTCATCAAAATCAAGATGTCCCCAGCCTGGTGCCCAGCGGTTGGAATCTGCCAGATGGATGTACTTAACATACTTCTTATTGCGGCGGAAACTGTCACCAATGCGGTCGTCTTCAATATTCATATGAAAGACATCCGGCATCAGGCCGATCAGCTGCCCGGACGGCAGTTTGTCAAGCAGTTCACTGCCCTGGTCCAGGTTGTTAATGAAATTAATTTCATAACGGTTTACCGGCTCAAGGATAATCGTCACACCCTGACGCCCGGCATGTGTCACGATTTCCTGGTAACCATCAAGGAAAAGCTTTTCCGCTTCTTCATGCGTCTGACCGGGCATTACACTGCCGCGAACACGGCCGAGATTAACCATCTGGCTGAAATCGGCGGCAATGTCCACCAATCCGTTTAAAACGGCAATAGTCCTGTTCCGGATTTCAGCCGAAGGATTAGTCAGGCTCAGCCCCAAATCGGCAAAAACCTGTCCGGTGCTTATACAGCTGACTTCAAGGTTGTATTCTTTAAGCAAACGCGCCACTTCAGCAGTGTCAATATCTTCTTTTTGCCGAAGCGCCAACTCAACACCGTCAAAACCCAGGCTCGCAGCCTTTTCCATCGAAGACGCGAAACCGCGCCAGACGACGAAGGCACTGGGGCTGGCATTATCCTGAGCAATTGCAACTGAAAGTCTCATTTGAATCTCCTTGTTCGCAAGTTTTTATTTATTTGTGTTTGTTTATTGTGTGTTTAAAATTTTACTATTTCTAGCGGCTGCCATGCAAGGTTTCCAGACCGCAATCACTTCACCGAATCAGCCTGTCCGTGACTCAGAAAAGTATTTGCGTCCAGCTCCTGGAAGGCCTGATTCAGCTCTTCTCTGGTATTCATTACAATCGGCCCGCCCCAGGCGATCGGCTCGCGCAATGGCTTTGCCGAGAGCAAAAGGAAGCGAATTCCCTTGGTTCCGCTCTTGACCCAGAAACGGTTGCCTTCACTAAATAAAACAGCTTGCTTTTCGATTATTACATCTGAGCTGTCAATATCGAAGCGGCCTTCACCTTGCATAATATAAATGAACAGGTTCTCTTCAGGATCGTTTTCAAAATACCATTCCCAGCCGGGAGCTACTTCAACATCAAAGTATGTAGCCGGGACATGTCTGCCCTGAAAGCCACCCGCAGTACCGCGATACTCACCTGCGATAATGTGGATCCGAGCGCCTTCCTCCGAAACTACCGGCACATCAGATTGTTTGATGTCACCATAGTGCGGTTCGGTCATTTTGTCCTTGGCCGGCAGATTCAGCCAGATTTGAGCGCCAAGCATACGAGGAGCAGCTTTGGGCATCTCCTGATGAATAATGCCGGAACCGGCCGTCATCCACTGGCATTCACCGTCACGGATAACACCGCTATTGCCCAAGCTGTCCCCATGTTCAATTTCACCGCTAACCAAGTAGGTTATTGTTTCAATTCCTCTATGCGGATGCCAGGGAAATCCTTTGGTATAATCCTCGGGATTGCTGGAATCAAACGCATCCAGCATTAAAAACGGATCAAAGTCCTTAGTGTCATGATGGCCTAAAACCCGCACTAAATGCACGCCGGCTCCGTCAATTGTAGGCTTGCCCCTCACAACTTTAAGAATTTTACGCAACTCTCCCATAGAAATCTCCTTCTATCCAAAGCAATTGGACTATTTCAGATCATAATATCAATATTATACTCGACGGCGGTTATTCTTTTTCCGCCAGCAGTTTTTCAATCGCAGGGCGGAGTTTTTCGGGGTTTACAGAAGGCGCATGCCTTGAAA
>CAYPHB010000025.1:0-2649 GCA_964410445.1 uncultured Oscillospiraceae bacterium | reverse complement strand
CCTTTGCGGTTAATCAGAAATTTTGTGAAGTTCCACTTGATGGCGCTGCCCAGCACTCCACTGATTTCCTGCCGCAGCCAAATATAAAATGGGTCGGCATCCTCGCCATTGACATCTGTTTTAGCCATAATCGGGAATGTAACTCCATAATTATCTGCATAAAATTTTTCAATAACCGGGTCGCTATCAGGCTCCTGTTCACCAAACTGGTTTGAAGGAAACGCGATTACCACAAAACCCTGGTCACGATATTCTTCGTAAAGTTTTTGCAAAGGTCCCAATTGCGGTGTGTAGCCGCACTGGGAAGCAGTATTGACAATTAAAATTACTTTACCACGCCACTTATCCAGTGAAACGGGTTTGCCTTTGTTATCTTTAACAGTAAAATCGTAAACGGTCATGGTTAAATCCCCCTATGTCCGACAAGCAGAGCGGTATCCCTGCCAGTAATTGTGAAATTGCTTCAGCCAGCGTAATGTCGGCAGCCAAATAACATAAATATTTTCACACATTTGCAGAAGGTATTGCGAATACTTGCGTTACCGACATTTTTGTGGCACGTTTGGGTTAAAACGCATAATTTGGTAGCAAATAATGAAAAACAACATTTAATTAGGCCAGGAGGGCAGGATTATGGAGAAAAGAATCATTATCTGCATCAGCCGCCAATTTGGCAGCGGCGGTCATTTAGTAGGCGAACTGTTGGCGAAGCGCCTGGGCATTCCTTATTATGATAAAGAACTGCTGTCCCTGACCGCTGACGAACATAATGTTTCTGAAGCAGTGGTCAAAGCTGTTGATGAAAAGCCGGTAACCTGGTCTATGTTGGGCTTCCCGCATGGCCTGCGAAACCCGTATCAGCCCAAAATTGACGACGGTCTATATTACGTACTTAACGACAGCATCTTTTACATGCAAGCGGAAACAATCAAACGGATTGCCGCAGAAGGTTCTTGCGTTATTGTCGGACGGGCCGGGGAAGAAATTCTTAAAGAGGACCCTGACATGGTCTCTATATTCATCCATGGGACCTTTGATGACAGAGTCCAGCGGACAATGACAGTCGATAAAATCGAGGAACAGAGTAAGGCTGAACAGCGGGTCCGGAAAATGGATAAAAAGCGTGCCAGCTATCACAATTATTATTCAAACTGTAAGTGGGGCGAAGCTGATTCCTACCATCTGTCGATTTCTACTTCCCTCTTTGGGATTGAGGGTGCTGCTGAAGCGATTGAGCGTGTGATTTCGGGGATGAAATAAGAATTACTGTAAGTGCAAAAACAATTTCAAGGCCACCGAGCAGCCAAAACAAGTCAAGTAAATTGCTGGTAGTTCCGGCTATAGTAAAGACACCGGTTAAAAGCCTGCCAGTAGTCAGAGTAGCAATGCCGGAATTATAAGCGTTGAAGGCAAGGCGGTTTACTGGCCGATTCGGCTTTATCCAAAGCCAACGCACCGTAAACGGTAAAGCACCGCCTAAAAGCGGAAACAAGAACATCCGGTCCATAGCGGCAGAGCGAACCCCATGTCCAAACAAATCATAAATTTCCGGGATAATTATACACAGCAAAGAAACCAGCAAATAAGTCAGTGCTGTCCGCCGGGCTTGCGAAAGAGCACGACGGCGCAGTCGCTGGCGGCTGGTTTTTCGTTTTATTCTGTCGTCCTCAGGGGTACCCGATGTATACAATATCACTGACCTTCCTTTCACTGGTCGAATTTCCATCTGCCGGCTTATTAAGCAGTTGGCCACTAAACCACATGGTTGCTGAACCGCCGCCGTCCAGATTGTATGCCACGCTGCAATCGAGGTCGAGGAACACCTGTGCCAACTGAGGCAGCGAAAGGCCTCTGCTTTTAGTTGTGCGCCCGTCGGCAACGATGAACAGATAATGGAATGGCGCAATCTGTCCCAGTGCGGTGCGTGGGTTTGCCGGCCTCGCAATTGGAACCGAGTTGACTAAATTATCTGGAATCAACCCCTGATTCAGCAAAGCCGGGCCAAAGCTTAATATTTGCCAAGCATCAGCGGCCAGCGATTGTGCTGATATCTTCCTCTCATTTATGATGGCAAAACTGCCGTCGCGGTTGATCAACAAGGCATCATCATTGCCTGAAGACCTTGCTGTGTCCCGATACAACAGGCCGTTGCGCAAAACAAACCCTTTATCACGCGCCCCGTAATAATCACCGTTTATTGCCAGAATTGCCTTGTTTTCAGCTGCTGTAACCGAGGTCCTGGCCCGAATATTGCGCCCATATTTGCTCTGGGCAAAAGCAGTACGCAAGTATTCAGCACTGCCCAGACGGATATCGGCAATATATATATCTGTCTCGAACCGGCGGATTTTGTAGATCTCAATTTGGATTTTTTCGTCTATGTAGCTTTTGATCCGATTGCCTTCTGGTAAAATTGGTGCGCTTGCCGCTATTGTTGGTGTGGCTGTAGTGGCTGTTGTAGGTGTTGTGGTCGTGCCTGGAACACCTGTAGTGGTCGAACCTGGAACACCTGTTGGTTCAGGTGTCACAGTACCTGTGGTAAGGCTTGTTGTCGCCCAGAAAGAGGACTGCCCCAAGGGCAGAGTTCCAACCGACTCAGCGGTGCGCGGAATAGCGAAAGCATAAAGCAGGATGAACAAAACCAGGAGA
>CAYPHB010000024.1:10828-17426 GCA_964410445.1 uncultured Oscillospiraceae bacterium | reverse complement strand
TTGAGTGTGGTCGAGGTGACAGGACTTGAACCTGCGGCATCCTGCTCCCAAAGCAGGCGCGCTACCAACTGCGCTACACCTCGAAATTTATTCAATTGTTAATTGCTGTCTGGTAAACTGGGATACTTGCCGATTTTCTACAGCAATCTGTTCAAGCATCAGCCTGAGCGCCTGCTAATTATAATTCAGATTCTCTTGAAACGCAATCTGCCTCTGTTCGTCTTTTGGCGCTTGCGTTATAATCAAGCGAATAAATATGTACATATTAAGAATTTGAATAATTAGTAGTTACTCTGAGCGAGGCAACGGGTGCGCGGATGACAAAACCAAAACAAAGAGGCTTATGGCTGCAACAGTTTATGCTGGTTCTGGTGGGGCAGGGGTTTTCACTGCTTGGCTCCGGCCTGGTTCAATTCGCTATTATTTGGTGGCTGACCCGCGAAACGGGTTCGGCCATTGTGCTCACGGCCGCGGCAATTTTTGGCCTTTTGCCGATGATTTTAATCTCGCCATTTGCCGGGGCGATCGCGGACCGAGTCAACCGTAAAACCATTTTGATGGTGGCAGACGGTTTTGTAGCTCTTATTTCATTACTGATGGCAGTATTGTTTCATTACGGGATGCTTCAGCTTTGGCTGGTTTACCTGTTTATGATGCTCCGTTCTGCAGGTAATGCCTTTCACCAGCCTGCGTTTGAAGCTGCCATGCCGCAAATCGCGCCGGTCAGGCATCTGGTTCGTGTCAACTCGGCCCTGCAGTTCATTCGCTCCGGAGTTAATCTGGCGGCACCGCTACTGGGCGCTATTCTGATCGAAAACTTCTCCTTGCAGCTGATTTTGCTGGTCGACGTTATTACTGCCGCGATCGCAATTGCGCTGCTGCTGCCTGTGCAGATTCTGAATGTGCGACAGCCGGAAGAACAACCGCCAACGCTGCGTGTTTATTTACAGGATATGCGGGAAGGGTTGCGCTACATCAGGCAGTGGCGTGGGCTTAGCATTCTGATTCTGATTTTTGCTTTTACCAATTTTTTATTCTCGCCTCTGGTAACGCTGATGGCTTTGATCGTCAGCAAACATTTTAATGGCGGTGCTCTGGAGTATAGTTATGTTGAGATGATGCTGGCGGCTGGGATTCTACTCGGCAGCCTTGCTATAACTGCCTGGGGAGGTTTCAGGCGCAGGATCCTCAATATCAATTTCGGACAGGTTATCAGTGGTGTGGCTTTGACTGTTGCCGGTTTCCTACGGCCGGATGCACTGGTACCTTTTATGTTCTGTATGCTGGTTTGCGGAATCTCGTCTTGCTTTATCAACGCGCCGGCTATGGCGATTGTGCAATCGCAGGTTGATCCGGATATGCTGGGCCGCGTAATGTCGATTGTCAGTGCTTTATGTATGCTGGCAATGCCTGTAAGTCTTATTCTGGCAGGCCCTTTGGCGGAATTAATTGGCTTGATGCCCCTGATTTATATTCCGGGAATTATCAGCGGCCTGCTGGGCGTCGCTTGTTTCTTTATTCCTGATTTAATGAAAATTGAAACAAAATCAAAAACCGCTGTGAAAACAGCGGTTCCCGAAATGTAATTAGCTCAGTTAGATCCATTAATTTAGTTAGATCCTTTAATCCTGATATAAATATGCTTGGAACTGGAATGCGGTGCTTCACGTACATCTATTTCATAACGGCCGATTGCTTTAATCATTGGTGTAAGTTTCGCGAAGCCAAAGTTACGAGAATCGAATGAAGGCTGTTTTTTCAGCAGCAACTGTCCGACTTCGCCCAGATACGCCCAGCCATTTTCATCTTCCAGGTCGCTTATGGTTGCATCGATCAGAGCAATAACTTCACGGTTGATTTTGCGGAAACTGCTCTTGCGGGTAGGCTGCTGAGGTTTAGTTTGTTTTTGTCCGGTTTGCGCTGAATCCCGTTCAGAGGTTTCGTCCTGCACCGGTGTTTCCAGAATTTCCAGATAAATAAAGCGGTCACAAGCTGCTATGAATGCGTTTGGTGTCTTTTGTTCACCAATGCCGTAGACAACTTTACCGGCCTCGCGCAAGCGTGTTGCCAGGCGGGTGAAGTCGCTGTCGCTCGAGACCAGGCAAAAACCGTCAACCCGTTCAGAATAAAGAATATCCATCGCGTCGATTATCATAGCTGAGTCTGTCGCGTTTTTCCCCGAGGTGTAGCCAAACTGCTGCATCGGTGTGATGGCGTAGTCAAGCAGAATATTTTTCCAGCCTGCCAGATTGGGCTGCGTCCAGTCGCCATAAATTCGTTTGATGGTCGGATTGCCGTAGCGGGCAATTTCTTCCATCATTGCCTTGATGTTTTGGTGAGATATATTGTCGCCGTCAATTAATACTGCCAGGCGTACATCACTGATGCTGTTTTCATTCGCGGCTGCCATTGTATTACTCCTTCTCGCCTCTGCGGCGAGTGTGCTTAATCTGTTTTGCTAACCGTTTGTCGTAGTAAATCTGTTTTGCTAACCGTTAGTAGTGGTTAATCTTACTTAACTATAACGGAAGTGAACGCTGCTGTACACAAGCAGGAAGCGCTTTTTATTCTGCGGGCGATAGGCTAAAATAGTTGTATCAACTGGTATCTGTTCAGGTTTTGTTTGAACAAGCACAGCAAACAACCGTCGCTCTGACCTGCTGACGTCCACAAATGGCGATTAAACTCGTAATTTAGGAGGCTTTCATGAAAAAGATCGGTATGCTGACCAGTGGTGGTGACTGCCAGGGACTTAATACAGCTATGCGCGGTGTGGCAAAAGCTCTTTATGAGGCAGTACCAAACCTTGAAATCATTGGTTTTCTCGATGGCTACAAGGGTCTGATCGAAGATAATTTCCGCAAAATGAAACCTGCCAACTTCTCTGGCATTTTAACCTTGGGCGGCACAATGCTCGGGACCTCACGCCAGCCGCATCGCTCAATGAAGCTGCCGCTGGAAGAAGACGGCCCCACCAGGCTTGAGCTCATGATCAAAACGGTCAAGCGCCACGAGCTGGACTGCGTTGTAATTCTCGGTGGCAATGGCACTCATAAGACAGCCAATCTGTTGAGCGAGAATGGTGTTCCGGTGGTAACTCTGCCCAAAACGATTGACAATGACCTGTGGGGCACAGATGTCACCTTCGGATTCCACAGTGCCGTTGATGTCGCGACTAACGTTATTGACAGCATCCATTCCACAGCAACCTCGCATGGTCGGGTTTTTATAATTGAATTAATGGGCAATTCTGCCGGCTGGCTTACTTTGTATGCCGGGGTTGCAGGCGGTGCGGATATTATCCTGATACCGGAAATCCCTTATGACCTTAATTCAATTACGGAAGCACTGAGGCGCAGAGCTCAGCAAAACAAACGCTTCTCAATTATTACTGTCGCTGAGGGTGCGGTCAGCAAGGAAAACGCAGATCTGAGTAAAAAAGAGCGTCTGCGTTTGCGCGAAAAAAGCAAGTATCCTTCACTTGCTTATGATCTGGCTGCCCAGCTTAGTTCCGCAACGGGACAAGAGATCCGGGTTACGATTCCCGGCCACTTCCAGCGTGGCGGCCACCCCTCAGCTTATGACCGGGTTCTGGCCACACGTTTTGGCACTGCGGCAGCCAAGCTGGTGTATGAAGAAAAATACGGTTTCATGGTTGGTATGCACGGCTACGATATCGAGCCGGTACCGCTTGCCGAAGTAGCAGGGAAACTAAAGCTGGTACCATCTGATTCAGCCATTGTTGCCAGTGCCCGTGCTATCGGGACTTCTTTTGGCGATGTGCCGCCTAAGCCGCTAAAATCACGTTGATTGAACGGTTGATAGCGGCTTATAGCTGGCGCTCATTCGGATCATAGCCTGTCGATACTGCAGTTGGTTTATTGTTTGGGAGGTATAGGATATGGGGCGAAGGAAACGATATGCCGCGATTGATGTCGGCTCTCATGAAATCCGCCTTTATATTGCCGAACTGCCAGAACGTTCACTGCCGCGGGTTGTGGAAAAAGTCAGACGCACCTTGTCGCTTGGTTCTGATACCTACAGTACCGGGGAGATCAGTCAGTCACTGGCAAGTGAATGCATTTCAATACTGAGTGGATTTACCGAAAAGCTTAGCGAATACAATGTTCAGAAGGTGCATGCAGTAGCTACAAGCGCTTTTCGCGAAGCTGAAAACAGCACCTTTGTGGTTGATCAGATTAACCGGCATACCGGCATTTCGGTACAGGTACTGACAAACGCCGAAGAAAAGTACTTTCACACTATCGCGCTGGCTGAACTGATGCCGGAGTTCGAGGAACTGATCCGTCAGGGCACAATGGTTGTCGACATAGGTTCTGGCAGTGTCCAGGCGACGGCTTATGACCGCGGAGACTTTCTATTCAGTCAGAACATGCTGCTTGGTTCTTTACGGATCCGGGAATTACTGGCGGATCTGCAGCGGCTGACCTCCGATTACGCCGCTTTGCTGGAAGAATATATTTCCAGCGATCTCGATAACTACCGCTCACTTGAACCTAAAAACATGTCGTACAAACACATGATCATTCTCTGCGGCGATTTGCCCTACATTGCCCGTATGGCCGCTGCTTTGAAGCCAGGAGAACCGGAGAATATCTACCTTAGCAAGGAAGCTTTTGAATTGGTTTATCAGCGTTTGTTGACGGACCAGCCGCTAGGATTGACGGTTGATTTTGATATCCCGGCCGAAAACGCTACTTTGCTGCTGCCGACAGCCATGATAATCCATAAGCTGTTTAAGTTCACCGGAGCTCCTGGTTTTCACATGCCTTCTGTTTCACTGAGCGATGGGCTGTTGATCGACATGGCAATGCGGCAGGCTGATTACCGGCCAAAATACGACCAGACCCGCGACATAATTTCTGATTGCCAACAGGTCGCCAGCCGATTCCGGATCGACCCCAAGCATACTGAATATGTGGAAAAGGCTGCTCTGACTATTTTTGATGCCACCACAAAACTTCATCGCCTTGGTCCGCGCTCACGCTTGCTCCTGCAACTGGCTGCCATTCTTCATGACAGCGGTAAATATATTAACATGTCAAGACATGACATCAGGTCATACAATATCATAATGTCGCTTGAATTAATCGGATTATCCTTGGAAGAACGGCGAATAGCTGCTTTTACCGCACGTTTTCACAGTGGGTATAGAGCTTTAGTTACCGACAGTCATTTCATGGAACTGCCGGAACTGGAAAGGCTTCAGATTTCCAAACTGTCGGCAATATTGCGGCTAGCCAATGCTTTGGATACAGGGCATAAACAGAAAATCAAGGACATTGAAATTCAAATTGATGCTCAAACAATGACACTTGTTGTCAGCTCAAGTCGCGACATCATGCTGGAACAATGGTCTTTGGCTCGAAGCGGCCAGTTATTCCGTACGGTCTACGGACTAACACCAAGTATTCGAATTCGCAGGAGGCATTATTAAATGCAGTACATAAGCACCCGTTTATACGCGGCCGATAAATCAGGTAAAGGATCCGGCAAGAAGCGGGACGAACGTCATGGCAAAAAAGAAAATGAAGTCAAGACAAAGATTCCGGTTCCCGATCTTTTTATCAACCGTGAGTTGAGCTGGCTCGATTTTAATGACCGGGTTCTGGATGAATCACGTCTGCGGGAAAATCCATTACTGGAGAGGGTGAAATTCCTGGCTATCAGCTGTTCCAACCTGGATGAATTTTTTATGGTTAGAGTGGCCTCGCTTAAAGATATGGCGCACGCCGGTTATTCAGGCCTCGACCCGGCCGGGCTGAGCGTTGAGGAACAGTTGGCGGCAATCGCTAAAAAAACGCATAAAATGGTGCGCAAACAATATTCAACTTACAGTAGGATTTTGTTCGGCGAATTAGGGGAAGCGGGAATAAATATCCGGTCTGTTTCTGAAATCAATTCAGCAGGCTTGAAGTATCTCGATAATTATTTCAAACAATTTATCCACCCGGTTCTAACACCTCTGGCAGTTGACGTTTCACGGCCGTTTCCTCTGATCAGCAACCGGTCACTTAATATTATCTGTAAGCTGCGCCCGCCTGAGCAGCCGGAAAATGAGGAGCCCAGCATTGCGGTGGTACAGGTGCCGGCCGGCGTTTCACGGCTGGTTTCTATCCCGGGCAGCTATGACGGCTCCAGTGAATTCGTGTTACTGGAAGAGGTCGTTAAGCGCAATCTGGGCGAACTATTCCGTGGAGCTACCATACTTTCGGCCGGCTGCTTCCGGATAATGCGTAACGCCGACCTGGACTTTGATACTGAAGAGGCTGCGGATCTATTGAATGAAATTGAAAAACAGGTGCGCAAGCGCCAATGGGGAGAAGTTATCCGCCTCGAAGCTGAATCGAATTTGCCGGACGATCTGCTGGATCAGCTTTGTTCAGTGCTGCAGCTGCAAAACGAGGATATCTACGAAATCAATGGACCGCTCGATTTGACATTTTTGTATAAAATTGCCGCACTTGAGGGGTATCCAAATTTGCACTTTGAACCTTTTTCCGCGCCTGTTGACCCGGACCTGATGGCGGACCCGTTCGGGACTATCCGTGATGGTGACCGTTTGTTGCATCACCCG
>CAYPHB010000024.1:0-10818 GCA_964410445.1 uncultured Oscillospiraceae bacterium | reverse complement strand
TACCGGGTCAGCGGCGATTCTCCCATTATTCACAGCCTCACGCAGGCGGCTGAAAACGGCAAGCAGGTTATGGTGCTGGTGGAATTGCAGGCCAGGTTTGACGAAGCGAACAACATCAACTGGGCGCGACGGCTTGAGCAAGCCGGCTGTCACGTTATTTACGGCTTGGTTGGCCTAAAAGTCCACAGCAAAATCACCTTGATCGTCAGGGAAGAGGAAACCGGCATTCGCCGTTATATGCACCTGGGCACCGGCAATTACAACGATCAGACAGCTAAAATCTATTCAGATATCGGTTTGCTTACTTGCTCGGAAAGCATAGCTGCGGACGCAACCGAGTTTTTCAACATGATCTCAGGCTACTCGGCGCCGCTTAGCTGGCGGCGGCTCACTGTAGCGCCGTTCTGGCTGCGACGTGAATTCGAGCGCCTGATTGAGCAGGAGACAGCTCATGCCGAGGCCGGCCGACCGGCAAGGATTGTCATAAAAATCAATTCGCTGGTTGATCCGGAAATGATTTCCCACCTTTACCGCGCTTCACGTGCCGGTGTCAAGGTGGAACTCATCGTCCGTGGAATCTGCTGCTTGCGCGCCGGAGTGCCGGGCTTGTCAGAAAATATTACTGTCCGTTCGATTGTCGGCCGCTTTTTGGAGCATGCCCGCATTTATCTATTCCATAACGACGGGCAAAACGACCTTTTCCTGTCGAGCGCTGACTTGATGCCGCGCAACCTTGACCGCCGCATCGAACTGCTTTTCCCGATTGAGGATAAAACAGCCTTCGATACGCTGATGGACCTGTTGGAACTGCAGTTGAGTGACACCGAACGCTCACGGATTATGGACCCGGAAGGTGTTTACTATCCGGTAGACAGAAGGGGCAAAACAATTGTTGACTGTCAGCAGGCCCTGATCGAACAGGCAAGGCTGCAAAGTAAACAATTGCAGGCGGCTTCGGCGGAAATCCGCTTCCAGCCAGTATTTGGCGACGATCCGTCATTGCCTGTAAGTCCGTTTATCACAGATGACTCACTGGATAATGACATTTAAGCTGAAATATCCGTTATAATCATAAGGTTGCAAAAAAGCGTGTTAAATCTCACGCAAAATATGTTTGCTAAAACATGCTCACGGATTTACCATCAGGGAGGATCATAGATGAACGAAAGACAGAAGCTGGTTCAGGCAATAAATCAGGAAACCGGCCTGGATATTGACAAAATTGATGAACTTATAGAAATACCGCCACAGCCTACTTTAGGCGACTACGCCTTCCCCTGTTTTATTCTGGCCAAAACGCTGCGCAAAGCACCGGCGGCGATTGCTGCGGAACTGGCAGTCAAGCTGGGTGCGCAGCTGACAGATTTTGAGCGAGTAGAGTCGGTTGGCGGTTATTTAAATTTCTTCATTAATCGCTGCAGCTTCATTACAACAACGATCATGGAGGTAAGGGCGCGCGGTGCAAAGTTCGGCAGTGCTGAAGCCCCAACTGCGGATCCCGTAATCATTGAGTACTCGTCACCCAATATCGCCAAACCATTCCATGTCGGCCATGCTTTCACGACAATTCTCGGCCATTCACTGGCACGCATCTACAAACATCTGGGTTACAACGTGGTGCGGATGAACCATCTGGGCGATTATGGCACCCAGTTTGGCAAGCTGATTGTGGCCTACGAAATGTGGGGCGATGAAGCAGCGCTGCAGGCAGAACCGATCAAGGAATTATTGCGGATATATGTGAAATTCCATACTGAAGCAGAAACAGATCCGGAGCTGGAAGTGCAGGCACGCGAGCGTTTCCGTCGTCTGGAAGCAGGCGAGCCTGTTGAAAAAGCCTTGTGGACCCGCTTTCGCGATTTGAGTCTGAAAGAATTTTCTGAAGTTTATGAGCGGCTCGGTGTCAGCTTCGACAATTATAACGGCGAAAGCTTTTATAGCAATCAGATCCCGGCAGTTGTCGACCTTCTGAATGAAAAGGGATTGCTGGAGAGTAGTGAGGGCGCACAGGTCGTACGCCTTGACGAGTTTAATCTGCCGCCTTGCATCATTCTTAAATCGGATGGCACGACGATCTATGCTTCGCGTGACATCGCAGCAGTTCTTTATCGCTACCAACAGTGGCATTTTTCTAAAAACATTTACGTTGTCGGCACACCTCAGGCTTTGCACTTCCGACAGGTGTTCGCGGTATTGAAAAAAGCCGGCTTTGAATTTGCCGACGATTGTGTTCACGTTGGCTTCGGACTGGTACGCTTTGCCGACCGTAAACTTTCCACCCGCAGCGGTGATGTCATTTATTTGCAGGATTTACTGCAGGAAGCCGTCGACAAAACCCACGAAGTTATCCGGACCAACGCGGCTGCGCGTTCGCTCAACCTGACTGAACAAAAAATGAGCGAGATCGCCGAAAAAGTCGGCATTGGCGCTGTCACCTATACTTTCCTGAAAAACAGCCGCGAACGTGACATTGTCTTTTCCTATGAAGAAATGCTTGATTTCGAAGGTGATTCAGCACCGTACGTACTTTATACCTACGCGCGTGGCCGCAGTATTCTGCGCAAAGCCGCCGCTGAACCCGGGTACAGCACAGAGGTAAATGAAGCGGCGCTGCTGCGGCTCGACACTGATGAAGAATTCGCCATTGCCAAGCTGATCGAATCCTTCCCACAGAGTGTGGTTAAAGCGGCACAGACATATGAACCGTTTATGGTTGTGCGCCAAATCACCCAGCTGGCTCGTGCCTTCAACAAGTTTTATCACAACGAACCGGTGCTCAGTACTGCAGATCCAGAGCTGCGGCAGGCTCGCCTTGCCCTGGTAGACGCTGTTTGTGATGTGCTATACATCGGCATGGAACTTGCCGGGATTAATCCTGTTGAACAAATGTAGCAGAAGGAGCCAAATTGCGAAGCAAACATGAGTAACGAGATCAAACGCTTGACTTTTTCGGAAATTCCCTATGAACGGCCTGTTCTTGAGGATCTGCTCACAGTTACCCGGCGCAGCCGCTTAATGCTGCGGTTGGCTATCAACCCAACCGGTGCTGCCCGTGCTCTGGAGGATTTTGATGCCGCGCTGGCAGAATGGCGTTCACTGGCGGCCATCGTGCAGATTCGGCATGACCAGGCGATCGCTGATCCTTTCTATCTTAAGGAGCAAGCCTTCTTTGACGAGAATAACGCCCAGGTGCAAAAACTGGAACGTGATATTTACGATGCCTTAAGTAAAAACAGGCATGGTTCCGCGTTGAGTGAACGCTTCGGTTCGATGCTGATGCAGCGTGCACAGCAAGCCCGCCAGCTGATTAGCCCGGAAGTGACCGGCTTGATTGCCGAAGAAAACCGCCTGGCTTCGGAATGTCTGAATCTGAAAGCAGAAGCTGAAGTGGACTATGAGGGCAGGTTCTTAAATCTTGAACAGATGGAACCATACTTGCAGGACCCGGACCGTGAAATCCGGCGTGGCGCCCACGCCGCTGTCTCCAACTTTTACGCGGCAAGGGCTGAGAGATTTGACGAGCTTTTCGACCGCCTGGTTCAGACTCGCGCCGAAATAGCGCAAAAGCTCGATTTTTCCAGTTTTACTGAGCTGGGGTATCTCCGCATGGAGCGTTTTGACTACGGTCGCGCTGAAGTGGAAGCTTTCCGTGAACTGGTTATTGCCTACATTGTGCCTGTGGCAACTGAGATCCGGCGCCTGCAGCGTCGCCGCCTGGGAGTTGAGCGCCTCTACCATTACGATCTGCCGTGTCTTGCACCACAGGGGAACCCTGTTAATAAAGTCGCGCCAGCGCAGTTAGCGCAAATAGCAGGCAAGGTTTTCCGAATGCTGTTTGATAAATCGCCTTCATTTTTATACAGTCTGGACCGGCGGCAGTTTATGGATCTGGAGGCTCGTCCCGGCAAGGCTGGCGGCGGATACTGCGAAACCATTCATTCAGCTGAGCTGCCGTTTATCTTTATGAATGCGAGTACGACGCACGAAGACGTGACTACTTTAATGCATGAATGCGGCCATGCCTATGCCAGTATCGCCAGCCTCAGTGAACGGCGGCTTACTGTACTGCATCAACCATCACTGGATATCTGTGAACTCCACTCTACTGCAATGGAGTACTTAACTTACCCCTATATGGAGCAGTTCTTCGGCGAAGAAGCTGAAGCTTACACGATGCTGCATATGTCGCAGAGCCTGCTGTTTCTGCCTTATGCCTGTCTCGTCGATGAATTTCAACACCATGTCTACGACCAACCGGAGCTTTCGCCAGAAGCACGTAATGAGCTTTGGCGTGAACTTGAGCACAAGTATCAGCCCGAGCTTGAATACCGTGAGGATGAGCACTTTGCCAGCGGCAGAGCCTGGCAGAAGAAGGAGCATATCTTCGCGGCGCCGTTCTATTACATCGATTATGCGCTGGCTCAAATCGGCGCCCTGCAATTCTGGATCCAGGCGCGGCGTAAGCCGAAAAAAGTGCTGGAGAAATACAGCGCTCTTTGTGCGGCCGGCGGCGAGCGGACCTTTAATGAACTATTGGAGTTGGCAGGTCTGGAATCGCCCTTCACAGCAGCAGCTTTCAAGCGTGTTGCTTACCAGGCCAGCAGTTTTCTGGATTTATAAACTATGCTTTAATATGCTCAAAAATTTATTTTATAAACCAGGCTCTTGATGAGGAGAAGAACTGTTAATGAAGTTGATACTCGCAACCCGTAACCAGGACAAAGTTAATGAAATTGTGGAAATTCTCGGCTGGCCGCGGTCAGATATACAAACAATGGATGAAGCCGGCTTTGTTGATGAAATCGAAGAAAACGGTACTACTTATGAAGAAAACGCTTTGATTAAAGCCAGGGCTGTGCACAGCAAAACCGGTGGCGTTGTTATTGCTGACGACTCCGGCCTCGGCATTGACGTCCTGGACGGAGCGCCGGGAATTTACTCGTCCCGTTTCGCCGGCGAAGATACCGGTTATCCCGAGAAGTATAAAAAGCTGTACGAGCTTTTGGCACCATTTCTGCCCGAACAATGGAATTGCCGCTTTATTTGTGCCATCGCCGTTATTTTTGCTGACGGGAGGGAACAAACCGTCCGCGGCGAAGTAACCGGGCGGATCTCACCGGTTTCACGCGGTGAGAACGGCTTTGGCTACGATCCGATTTTTCTATTGCCGGAACGTGGTTTGACCATGGCAGAGTTGGACCCTGCAGAGAAAAACCGGCTTAGCCATCGCGGTCAGGCACTGGCAAAACTGCGTGAAATTCTCTCGCCTTGACCAATCTAAAAACCTTGTGCTATAGTATCGTTCGTGGACGAATGTTTTTGGCACGAGGACAACATTAAGGCAGAGGAAAACATGGCTGATTCTGAATATTTTCTCGTAAAATCCGCAGTCTTGCCGGAAGTTTTTATTAAGGTAATGCAGGTTAAGCGCCTGCTGAATGCCGGTAAAGCTGATTCTGTCAATGAGGCTGTACAAAAAGTCGGTCTTTCACGCAGCGCTTATTACAAATATAAAGACGCTGTACTGCCTTTCTACGAAACATCGCAAGGCCGCATGGTTACGCTGATTTTCGCTGTCGAGAACTTTCCTGGCATTTTGTCCGGCATTATCCTCAGCCTTGCCCGCGCGCAAGCAAATATTCTCACAATTAATCAAAATATCCCGATAAATGGACTCGCTGACGTGTCCATTTCGCTCGAAACTGACATGATGAATGTATCTCTGGAAACGCTGCTGAATGAACTCGGCCGGATTCCGGGCGTGCGTTCTCATAGAATTCTGGCAAGGGATTGAAGGAGGGTCAGCAGATGATTTCAATCGCGATTCTTGGTTATGGCACAGTCGGCGCCGGCGTTGCAGAAGTATGCAGCATGAACAGCGCTGTTATCCGCGAACGGGTTGGCCGGACTATCGACATCCGTTACATCCTCGATATTCGGGATTTCCCGGACGATCCTTTTGTTGGCCGGATCACCCGCGACGCTGACCTGATAATCAATGACCCGGATATTTCTGTGGTTGTTGAAGCCATTGGCGGTGTTTCTTTTGCTTATGAAATGACTAAGCGGGCACTTGCTGCCGGTAAGCATGTGGTCACCTCAAATAAAGAGCTTGTTGCCAGCCATGGCACCGAACTTATCCGAATGGCGATAGCCCACGGTGTCAGCTACCGCTTTGAAGCCAGTGTCGGCGGCGGAATTCCAATTATTATGCCGCTCCACAAGAGCCTGGCTGCGAACTTGATTACCCGCGTTGCCGGTATTCTCAATGGTACTACCAACTATATCCTGACCCGTATGGAAAATGGCGGTATTGATTTTGCGACTGCGCTCAAGGAAGCACAGGCAAATGGCTATGCAGAGCAGGAACCGGCTGCCGATGTCGAAGGCTATGATACTTGTCGGAAAATCGCGATTCTCGCCAGCATCTGCCGGGGTGAGTTCATTGACTCCACCAGAATCTATACAGAAGGCATTACCGCCGTTACCAGCCAAGATATCGCTTATGCCAGCCAGCTGGGCCGGAAAATCAAACTGCTGGGGATTTATCAGCGGATTGGTGAACTGTGCAACGTTATGGTTGCCCCGATGCTGGTTGCGAGTACAGATCCTGTCGCGGTGGCGTCAGATGTCTTTAATGCTATTGAAGTAGAAGGCAACGCATTAGGTACAGCGATGTTCTACGGCCGCGGTGCAGGCCGCCTGCCTACAGCCAGCGCTGTTGTTGCCGATGTGATTGAGTGCGCCGTTCACATTGAACGGATTCCTCATCAGGTCAGCTGGGAGGACAATGGCCGCAACTTATTGCTGGACCACAATGACAGTAATACCGCGGTGTTACTGCGATTCCACGGCAAAACTGACCCGGAGGCTATCGAGGCAGCCTTCAAGCCCTACGGGCTCAAGCAGATTGAAAGTCTGTTCGAAAATGAATGCGCTTACATAGTCGGCAAAGAAGGCAATCTGACAGAAGGGAAACTGGCCGAAATTCTACGCCCGCTGGAAACCAAACTGATCAGCCGGTTAAGACTGTACAATTAAGATTACTGGAGAGAAATTTTCAGCGGCTATGATTGAATGATTAGGATTAAAAACAATATCTAAAAGCAGCCTTCCTGGGAGGCTGCTTTTTTGATCCAATCGACATTAATTAATTGTAATTGAGTCTTTGTCGAACTCAATCAGGCCATCCTGCCTCATTTTATTAAGCTCGCGCGACAGGGAAGTACGCTGGATCCCGAATTTTTCGGCCAGCTCTTTTTTGCTGATATTAAGCCTGACTTGCTTTGAGTTTTGACGTTTGCTTTCGTAGTCCAAATAGCTTTGGATGCACTGGCGAATGGTTTTGTTTGTATAATTCTTGATTTTATAACCCAGTATTTGCGTGCGTCCCGAAATGCTGCTCAGGTAAATTCTGAGAAAATCCGGTTTCTCGCTCAACAGCCGGAACAAGGCTTCGCGTTCAACTGCCAAAACAACTGTAGGCAGCTGCGCGGTAATGGTCATCGGATAAACAGGGTGCTCAGAAAACAGGAGGTTGCCGCCCAGAATATCATTGTGAAATAATTCTGTGATCGACAGCAGTTCGCCTGATTCATCAATATGTTCGACTGCGACTTTGCCGTTGAGTACAACTTCCAGCTTGTTGGCGGTTTCAGCCTCAAAATGGATCACGGCGTTTTTGGCGTAGCTGACTATTTTAAACTCACCGGATTCAAGGCAATTCCGAATAGTTTCAGCATCAAGCTGCCCGAACAAAGTGGTCGCTTTAATCTGGTCGATTATATTATCCATTTTAACAATTAAAGCCTCCCCGATAAACAATAAAAACCTCTCTGAGTTACCAAGGTAACTACCTTGAGCGAAGTTTACCTGCATACTTGATTATTAGCAAATAAGGAAAAGGGGAGAGCTATGAAAATCCTGATTAATCTAATTCGCGTATTCTTTTTGGTTGCCTTCGTGATATTAATACAAAACGGTAAGATGATGCTGTGGCTGGGGTTATATGCCCTGAGTCTGGTGCTGGCCCTGGCGTTTGGCCGGATTTATTGCGGCTATGTCTGCCCGATGAACACCGTTATGCAGCCGGCAGAATGGCTAGCCAAGAAGCTGAAAATCCAAACTGCATCTACGCCCAAGTGGCTGCAATCCGGCAACTTCGGCTGGTTTGCGCTGGTTTTCAGTGTGGGCCTTATGCTCATAACGAGGCGTCTGGGACGTAATATTCCTGTACTGCTGATCTGGCTGGCTGTTTCCTTTGTGGTTACGCTGCGCTACAAACCAGCTGTTTTCCATAATCTGCTTTGCCCGTTCGGGCCGCTGCAAAGAGTCTTTGGCAAACGCGCTTTTTTCTCTGAGAGAGTCGACCATAACGCTTGCATTGGCTGCAAAAAATGTGAGAAGCCTTGTCCCACAGGAGCTATCTTCGTTAGCCCTGAAAACAAAAAAGCAACAATCAACACGGCCGATTGCCTGCAATGTACCAACTGCCAGCAGGTTTGCCCGACCAAGGCAATCAGCTACCGGAAAGAGGCGACTAGTCCTCCGACTGAAAAAATTTAGACTGATCATTGACCAAATCTGATCAATAACCAGACTCTAAAACAGCTGATTGGTAATCTATACCGATCAGCTGTTTTCAGGCTATAAGTTATTTCAGACTTTCTAAATCTGATTATGCTGATAGGTTAAATAGAGGCGCTCAAGCTTGCGCATCCTGGCGTCCATTTCCAACTGCAGTTCAGAAACCCGTTTGAGATCGCGCTCCTGCAATGAACGGCGAACTTTATCAAACAAGCTGATGTGGTCTTCCGTCGTGCGTGCCAGATGCTGGCGCAGAGAGTCGATTTTCTCCCACAAAGCGTCATCGTAGGGATTGGCTTTATGTAGCAGCACAAAATGCCGGATCCGTTCCAGATTTTCGCCGATTATTCTTTCACTGAGTTCCATTTCCCAAATGTCGAGAGTAGCCAGGGCATAGGAATTGACAATCTGGTCACTGAAAACACCGCCGGCTTTCAGCATTTCTTTACTCTCATCGTCAGACGCCAGGTATTGCAGAGTTTCATAAACAGTTGCCGGGGGCTTGCCGAACAGCCGGTCGCGTTCTTCCTCCGTGAAGTCGATAAAAATATCATCCTCACAGCGATAGACCCGGTCAGCCCGCAGATACTCAGCCGGTTCGCCGGCTTTCTTAAAGAACTCAGCTTGCAGCGCCTGTGTTTCGCGCATCGCGTTGGCCTGGATACCTGCCAGCATCGCCTGGAAAATCGCGGCCAGCGCAATATAAGTGTTCGTGTGCGGATTAGGCGAACGGATTTCAAATCTGGTGCCCAGTGGAGATTCAGCGTTGCGAATCAAGCCCAGCAGCACCGTCCTGTTGCGGGATGGGGTCTGCAGGTCCCTGCCTACGGAGGCAACTGGATGGGTAGGCGCTTCAAAACCGGGCTTTAAGCGGTTGAAGGCATCATTGGATGAGGTAATAAAGGCGCTGATCGCTTCGTAGTGCTTCATAAAGCCCATCAGCGCGCCCCAGCCGATGCTGCTGAGGAAATCGCGGTCGAAATCGGCGGGGGAGAAGAGGTTGACGCAACGTCCGCTTTTCAGCACAGCAACAACGTTAACGTGAATATGTTCGCCACTGCCGGCAACACCTTCCATCGGTTTGGCCAGGAAAGTAGCCTCAAGACCGTGCAAGCGGAACACTTCTTTAATAAAAATCCGGACAAAAAGCTCGTTATCACCAGCCTGCATGGAAGAGGAATAACGCCAGTCGATTTCCAGCTGCTCCATAATATGGTCAAGGCTGCCGCTGCCGGTAAGATGAGCCTTAACACCGCCGACTTCTTTGTGACCCATCTCGGGACCAAAGCCATACTGTTCCAGCAGCATGATCGAACGCTCTAAAGCAGTTCGGACTATGCCTTTGGTGCGCTTCCAATATTGTTCCTTCAACCCTTGTGAAACCGATAACTGTTCGCGGTCGACAAAGCTGTCCGGCGTGCGGACCCAAAACTCCAGTTCTGTTGCCGTTGTAAGCGAAATCTCTTCAATATCCTCCGGCTTGAAACCCCAGGGGGCGCAAAGCGCGGGCTGCGCTGCAAAAAGCTGCTTCATTTCCCGGTCAAAACGCTCAATCGCCCTTTTCAGCAGAGAGCGCGAACAAACCTGGCTGTTATTGTGTTCCAGATAGGCGGGAATCCGCAAAGTTCCGCAGGGATAGCCCGTACGACTGTCGATGTGTTCATAATTGTAATCAACAAACCAGTTGACATCATTATCCGCCATCAAGTCTACTTTACCGTCATTCAGCTTGGCTATGCCGGGCAGGACAACTGAAGAACCGTCGGTTGTGACACCGCCGTGCAAGTAGCTTTCAATCTGTTCGACAAACAGAGAAATGGGAATTTTCTCGTCCGTATCATTGCCCGCCAGGTCTATACCGGCAAGCGAAACAAACTGAACTTCCGGATGGTCGCTGAGGATCTGGCGAATTGAATCCGGCGAATGATCACAGGCCGGCAGCATATAGAGCAGGTCGGGATCTATAAAAAAAGCATCACGATTCATACAGTTCCTCTTTCTAAACCGGGGCTGGTCATTGACTATAACAGTTATTTTAACTGAAATGCCCGTTGGGTCAAGACAGAACCAAACCTCTCAAAAGAAAAGGACCGCCCCTGTTGCTGGAGCGGTCCCGGGTTGTGTAAAGATGCAGTGGTTCAGTAACGGTTTTCGTAACCATCCTGCTGACGTCTGGCTGCTTTTCTGGCTCTACGGCAATCCGGACAACGGACGGGTTCATTTTCAAAACCC
>CAYPHB010000023.1:0-17705 GCA_964410445.1 uncultured Oscillospiraceae bacterium | reverse complement strand
GACGATTGGCGCTATGCTGTGTTGGACGGCTTTGAGATCGATCTGAGGGATTTGAAAATTGTCGATGTGCCAGCCGGTTCTGAAGTAATACTGGCCAGCGATGGTTATCCGGAACTGAAAGCTACTCTGGCGGAAAGCGAAGCAGCGCTCGCGGAAGTATTTAACGAGGATCCGCTTTGCATGTCACGCTTCAAATCGACTAAGGGTTTTGTCGCCGGCCAACGCAGCTTTGACGACCGAGCGTATATTCGCATTGAGACCTGAAGCTAAGGAACATTCTTATATTCGCATTAAAACCTGAAGCTAAGGAACATTCTTATATTCGCATAAAGCTGAAGTAACGTGCCCATATTTGCATTAAAACCTGAAACTTTAAAACCTAAACAGGATTTTTTGGAAAATATTCAGATGGAGGCAGAAAATCATGACCCGACGCAGTGAAAAAATCCTTCAACGACCTGAATTCAGCTTCAACCGGGCTATCTACAAATCCATGGGTTTCGACGACGTCACTATGGCCCGCCCGGTGATAGGTATTGCCAATTCCTACAGTGAGCTTGTGCCCGGCAGTATCAGCCTGCGTGAACTGGCCAAAGCTGTAAAACGCGGCATTTCTGAAGCTGGCGGCATGGCCGTGGAATTCGGTGTTATCGGCGGCTGCGACGGCTTGGCCCAAGGACATGATGGTATGCACTACATTCTGCCGGCGCGTGACCTGATTGCCAATGATGTTGAAACCATGGTGCAGACCCACCAGCTGGACGCGGTTGTGTTGCTTGGCTCATGTGACAAAATTGTTCCCGGCATGCTGATGGCTGCAGCCCGATTGGACATCCCTGCGATTTTGGTGCCCGGCGGTCCTATGCTGGGCGGAGCAGAGTTTGACGACCGGGCTGCTGACTTGACCTCGGTTTCAGAGGCAATCGGCATGTTGAAAGTGGGTCGGATTGACCAGGAGAAGCTAGATGAGCTTGAAGAAAGCTGTGGTCCCGGTTGCGGCTCCTGCTCATTTTACGGCACAGCAAATACTATGTGCTGTCTGGCTGAAGCCATGGGCATGACCCTTCCGGGCGCCGCTTTGATTCCGGCTGTTTATGCTGAGCGTACCCGCTGTGCCGTACGCAGTGGCCGCAGAATTGTCAACATGGTGCATGAAAAGCTGAATGCCGGCAAAATCATCACCCGGGAGTCGTTGTTCAATGCTGTCCGTGTGCTTAATGCCACTGGCGGCTCTACCAACGGTATTCTTCACCTTTACGCGATTGGTGCTGAAATCGGCATCGGCAGCGATGAGCTGACAGCGATGTTCGACCAGGTGGGGCGGGAAACACCCTTGATTGCCAAGGTAAATCCGGCTGCCGCTTACAACATGGAGGACTTTTACCTGGCGGGCGGTATCCCGGAGGTAATGCGGCGGTTGTTGCCCTTGCTGCGGACCGAAGCATTAACTGCTACAGGTCTCAGTATCGCAGAAAATCTTGAACTGGTTCGTCCGGCGCCGGCAGACCAAAAAGTAATCAGGCCATTGGCTGATCCATACATGAATTTTGGCGGGGTTGCGATCCTGCAAGGCAATCTTTCGCCGGAAGGCTGCATCACCAAACCCTCGGCCATTGTCCCTGAAATGCATGTGTTTAGCGGCCGTGCCCGCTGCTTTGACGGCGAAGAGGCCGCCAACGAGGCCATTCTGGCAGGAGCTGTTCAGCCGGGTGATGTTGTGGTTATCCGTTATGAAGGGCCGAAAGGCGGGCCGGGTATGCGGGAAATGTATAACGCCATGAAGTTCCTCTACGGCATGGGGCTGGCCCAAACCACAGCCCTGATCACTGACGGTCGTTTTTCGGGCACAAACAATGGTTGCTTTGTTGGCCACATTTCACCTGAAGCAACAGAAGGCGGGCCGATCGCGTTGATTGAGGACGGTGATGAGATCACAATAGATATTCCTGAGCGGTCACTGACACTGCATGTGCAGGAGGCAGAGCTTGCCAGACGCCGGCAGGCCTGGGTTCGGCCGCAGCCGAAGGCCACTCGCGGCTGGCTTTCACTATACAGCCGCCTTGCAACCTCCGCCAGCCAGGGCGCTTCAATGAAGGTTTGAACCGATCCTGCCAACGGTGAATGTAACCAAAAGTAAAGCAGTTGAGTCCGGTTTGTGAAGGGTTCGCAAACTTGTGCGCAGTCGCACTCATTAACTACAGTCCGCAATTGTCCGCTGTCGGCTATATGGCTACAATATCTGCAGATGAATATTTTATCCCGGCTGTGCAAATAACAGCACGGGCAGCAGTATGAGGAGGTACATAATGAGCTTAATGAGTTATGCAATTCAAATGGAACTGGACGGCGAGAAGTATTATTTGCGACAAGCTGAAATATATGGTGACAATATCATCGGCGAAGCATTCCGCCTGATTGCTAAAGCTGAGCGTAAACATGCTGAGCTGCTTCAGAGTATGAGCGAAGGCTCACCAGAAACCTTTGACGCCGAGAAAATTTCTGCTGAAACAAGCAATATTTTTAACAAACTGGGTGATTTTAAACGTACAGCCGACAAATACCCAACTCAACTGGAGGCATACCGGGAAGCACAGATTATTGAAGATCTGGCAATTACCCTGTATACGCGGATGCTGGAAGCTGCAACTGACGAAAAAACCCGTAAGCTGCTTGAATTTTTGATTGAACAGGAACGCGAGCATTATGAGCTATTCCAAGCGCTCAGTGAAATGGTGCGTTTGCCGGAAGACTTTGTTCATCATGCAATGTTTGCCGACCCCGAGCACATGAATCGGGCTGAGGATGAACAAGAATACTAAAGCGCTGGGGAGAATCTGCCAAGCCCTAGTGCCCGAGCAACTCAAAGTAACTGCGGACAAAGGCAACCGAAGGCGGCATACCGCATTCTTTACGTAACCGCTGACGGTATTTTTCATAGCGCTGCCTGACGGCTGTTTCGTCGGCTCGAATACTGAGCAGGCGCAGAATCAGCGTCTGGATTTCGTCATCGTAAGGGAAACGCCGTTCCAGCCGTTCACTAAGCGTAAAGGCCGACTCGTGTTGTTCACGGATGTAGTAGTGGAGAAGCCTTAAAGCGATAATACGGTAGTCGTTTTCAATCTGGTCGGCAAAATCACTTGCCCAGCTGTAGTCGTGCGAGAACAGAAATTTACTGGAATAGCCGTTTACAACTGTTTCGAATATTTCACGCTGACTGGCGCTGATCGGTTGGTTATCAGCAGCCAGCTGCTGAACTATTTCGAAATCAATCCGGCAATCCCATAATGCTACCTGGTAGTATCCTTGCTGGCTAAGTATATCGAAAGGAAAGTTATTTTTGCGGAGCATCCTTTTCAAACGGTAAACAGCTGTATACAAGCTGTGCATCGACTTCTCCGGCTCTTGCTCCGGCCAGAACAGCGCCTGCAGTTCACGTTTACGGATTTTGTTCTTTTTTTGACAAAGCAGATAAGCCAACAGTTCTGTAATTTTATCTGTCAACCGGATTGGTTCAGTGTTAGTGTCGGTGAATAATTCGAGGGAGCCGGCGGTGCGGATCCGAAACGGTTCGTTTTTAAAAACCAGCGGCGTAGTAGCTTTTGCCTGTGGCCGCAGCCGTTTACGGATTTTCAGCAGAACCTTTTTTAAATCCTCAGTTGAGCAGGGTTTGACCAGATAATCGTGGGCATTGGCACGAAATGCTTCCAGAGCATACTCGCTGTGAGCAGTAACAAAAACCAAAGCCAGGTTATCCCTTATGGCGCTTAATTTCTTAGCCAGTTCAAGCCCATTGATTTCCGGCATTTCAATATCAAGCATCACCAGATCCGGCGCTAAATTATTGATTGCCTGAACCGCGTCATAGGGTTTCGTAAAAGCACCTGCGATTTCAACCAGCCCGTTCAGGGGAGATAGATTATTCTGCAGAACACTTAGAGAGATTTTATCATCGTCAATTAGTACAGCTCGTAGCATGTCGCCTCGCGGTCACGAACACTGAATCGTCGTTTATATTTATAATAATTGTTTCAGATTAATATTTTTATATTATTGATTTTATCATATCCTACCTTGGATAAAAAGCAATTTCACCCAGATAAAAAGCAACTTCCGGCTACTGAAACCGCTTAATAAACTACTTCAATACTGTCACGTTTGCGCCGGTCGTGATAAAGTAGGAATATCAGGCTATGAGGAGTGATGAAATGAAAATTGGCTGTTGCAGCAACATGTTGTATCGCGAATCCGCGAGAACCGATAGCGAAAATAGTACTGTTTCGGAACGTCTGGCCCAAACCGGTTTTGAGTTTATCGAAAGAATTGCCCGGGCTGGCTTTGACTATGTGGAACTGCCTTTGGCGCAGGTGACTGCCTTGATCGAAGCTGAATTCAAAATTCTGCAAGAGCAACTGAAAACTTCAGACATCACCTGCCCTGCCTGCAACAATTTTTTCCCGACGGACATTCGGTTGACAGGCACCGATGTGAACGACGCCCAAGTTGACGCTTATGTAACGAAAGCGCTGCAGCGTGCGGCTGCTCTCGGTGCCAGCCGTGTGGTTTTTGGCAGCGGTCCCGCGAAAAATGTGCCGACAGGTTTTCCCATGGCAGAAGGTTACAGACAGGTGCAAAGGATGCTCAAACGGATTGCACCTGTAGCACTGGCTAATAAGATAACGATAGCCATTGAACCGCTGCGCAAGCAGGAGTGCAACCTGATCAACACTTTTGCTGAGGGGTGCCAATTGGCCCGCGATGTTGACGACGCCAGTGTTAAAGTGCTGGTTGATTATTACCACCTGGGAACTGAGCGCGAGCCAGCCCACCACATTATCGATAATGCCGAGTTGCTTTGTCACGTTCACACTGCCAGGCTGGCAGAACGCGGCTTCCCCACAGAATTGGATGACGAATTAAACTTGCAGTTTTACCAGGCTCTGAAAACTATCAACTACAGCGGTGGCATCAGCCTGGAAGCCTATACCAATGATTTTGCGCGTGAAGCGCCGGCTGCGCTCGAGTTTTTACGTCAGCAGATCTGCTGAGGCGAGATCATTTTTGCCAAGCTAAACATTTTTTATTAAGCACAATTTTTGATAATTACGTTAGTATTGCTGCAATTTATTAGGAGGTAATCAAGCAATGTCCCAAAACATGAAAGCTGTCCAAATTACCGAACCCGGCCAAGTTGAGCTGATTGACCTGCCCAAACCGGCACCTGCTGAAGGTGAAGCCCTTTTGCGCATCTTATACGGCGGCGTCTGCGGCTCCGACGTCGGTACTTATCGCGGCTCGTTTTTATACGCTGATTATCCTCGCATACCCGGCCATGAATTTTCGGCTGAAATAGTCGAGGTAGGCGAGAATGAATACGGGCTTAAGCCAGGTATGATTGTCACCGGTAATCCTTACTACAATTGTGGCAAATGCTACTCCTGCCGGCGCGGTTTTGTTAATTGCTGCGTTTCCAATCAAACCCTGGGTGCCCAGCGCGACGGTATGTTCCGCGAGTATTTCACTATGCCTGTTGCGCGTGTTTATGACGGCAAAGGCCTTGACGCCCGTACACTTGCTTTGGTCGAACCTTTCTGCATCAGTTATCATGCTGTAAAACGCGCTAGCGTAAAGGTTGGAGACAGAGTTCTGGTTGTCGGTGCCGGGCCAATCGGCATTTTCGCCATGCTGGCTGCCAAAAAATTCGGCGCCGATGTAACCATGAGCGATATGTCGCGTCAGCGCCTCGATAAAGCACTTACTTTGGGAGCTGACCAGGTAATTCAAGTGCCTCAGGAAGACCTGAAGGTGCGCACCGAGGAAATAACAGCTGGTGATGGCTTTGACGTTTGCATTGAATGTGTCGGCATGCCGGCAACCTTCCAGAATTGCATTGATGCCGCTGCTTTCCGTGGACGTGTTGTGCTGGTTGGCATCAGTAAACAAAATCTGGATTTTGCCTTTTCCCGAATTCAAACCAAAGAGCTTGATGTTTTCGGCTCACGTAACGCGCTTAAAAGCGACTTCCTGGAACTGATCGATTACCTGGCGTCGGGCGCGGTGAACACAGCTGAAATTATAACTGATGTTTATCCTCTTGCTGAGGCACCTCAGGCTTTTGCCGACATCGTTGCCCGAGGTGAGTCGATGCTCAAAACCATGGTTCAGTTTAGCTGAAAATGAAAGGAATATAGTGAAATGAAAGAACCCATATTTGCTCCAGACCTGCCTCGACCGAAGCCGCCGTATTCACCTGCAGTACGCTTGCCCGCGGGCTCACACGTGGTCTTCGCTTCCGGTCAGTTGGGTATGGATCCGGTCAGCGGTGAACTGGCCAAAGGCCTTGAAGCCCAGACTGAACAGGCCTTGCGCAACCTCGCTGCAATTTTGGAAGCGGCCGGAGCTTCGCTTGCTACCGTAGTGAAGGCTAATGTTTATCTCAAAGACATGAACGATTTCGAGCGTATGAATGAAGTTTACGGCAGGGTTTTCCCTCAACCGTATCCTGCCCGTACCGCGGTGGAAGTAGCACGGCTGCCGCGTGATGCCATGATCGAAATTGAGGCAGTTGCCCTCACTGAAGAATAATTTTAGTTTGGACCGGGTTATTTTACATTGCGATCTAAATGGGTTTTACGCTTCTGTTGAGCTGCTTAGCCGTCCGGATCTACACGACCAGCCTGTGGCTGTCTGCGGTGATCCTGAGCAGCGGCATGGGATTATTCTGGCCAAAAACGAGCTTGCTAAACGAGCCGGGATCAAAACCGCCGAAACGGTCTGGCAGGCGAGAAAGAAATGCCCTGCTTTAGTTTTGATTCCGCCTCATCATGACTGGTATGCGCATTTTTCCCGCGAAGTAAACCTGATTTATCGTCGTTATACTGATCTGGTTGAGCCTTTCGGAATCGACGAATCCTGGTTGGATGTGACCGATAGCCTGCATTTATTCGCTGGCGACGGACGTCAGCTGGCAGATAATATCCGGGCTGTTATCAGGCAGGAGCTGGGGCTTACCGTTTCTGTAGGCGTATCCTACAATAAAGTATTCGCCAAACTGGGCAGTGATTACAAAAAACCTGACGCCACAACGGTTATCGATCGTGCCAACTGGCGGGCAATTGTACATCCGCTGCCCGTAACCAGTCTGCTGTTTGTGGGTAAGGTGGCCGGTGCCTCGCTGGCGCGTGTTGGCGTACAGACAATCGGTCAGTTAGCAGCACTTGACCGGATAACTGCCAGGCAGCTGCTGGGCAAAACCGGCGAACTTGTCCACGATTATGCCAACGGAATCGACCCCGACCCCGTTACTGTTGTCAGCCCGGAGGACCCGGGTAAATCTATTGGCAGCGGCCAGACATTCGGCCGCAACCTTGTGGGCCGCGCTGAAATCAGCAGCGCGATCGCCTGTCTCGCTGACAGGGTTGGAACTGAGCTGCGCCATCAGGGCGCTTTTTGCCATGCAGTGCAGGTTATAATCAAGCGACCTGACCTCACAAGCATTTCACGTCAGAAGCAGTTGCAGGTTTCAACCAACTCAACGAAACGCATCACCGATTTGGCGCAAGAGATTGTTTTTTCGGCCTGGGACCTTGAGCAGCCGATCCGGATGCTGACAGTCACGGCGCTGGGCCTGACAACTTCAGTTGCTCCTGAAACCAGACAGCTAAGTTTCTTTGATAACGCGGAAGCGGCAGAAGAAGACACGCGAACCGATGTGCTGGAAGCAACTGTGGACGATCTGCGTGACCGCTTTGGCCGCGGTGCGATAACCCTGGGCGGCAGCCTGCTGCCTGACCTTGGACTGCAGGAGCGTGAGCATAATGATGCACCGCCCGGAATTTGTTCAGTTAAGGATGATAATGGCGAATATTAATTCCCACAGCTTAGGCTAATAGATCCGAATATTAATTCCCACTAATATTTACTCGATTGGCTCCTGATGTTCGTCAGCTTTGCCCCTTTACCAAAAGACGTTAATCCTTTACAATGCTAAAGGACTAACAAGGCAAAAGGTTAGAACAAGCTGTAAGCTGATTTGAATCAAAATTTGGCTTTCCACTGCCTGATATGTCTGATACAAACAAGGAGGATTCATCTAATGTCTCGTAATCGTTTATTCTCGCTGGCCGTTGTACTTATGCTGGCCGCGATGCTCCTCAGTGCCTGTGGTCCTGCTGCCGTCACCACAACAGCAGCCACCACTATCGCACCAACAACCGCTGCTCCAACCACAACTGCTGCTACCGCCGCCGGCACTACTGCAGGTACAACTGCTGCCACAACCACAGCTGCAGCTGATCCTTCGCTTCAGAAAGTCCTCGACAAAAAAGAATTTGTTCTGGGCCTGGACGATTCATTCCCGCCAATGGGTTATCGTAATGATAAAAACGAGATTGTCGGTTTTGATATCGACCTGGCAACCGAAGTAACCAAGCGGATGGGTGTTGCCTTGAAACTGCAGCCGATTGACTGGGCACAGAAATTCAGTGAACTCAACAGTGGCCTGATTGATTGCATCTGGAACGGTTACACGCTGGATGAAGAGCGGAAAAGAGAAACCAATGTAACCGATCCTTATTTGAAAAACCGTCAGGTTGTTGTTGTACGTAATGATTCAACCTACCAGACCCTGGCTGACCTGAAGGGCAAGAGACTTGGTGTTCAGGCTGCTTCTTCAGCAACTTCGGCACTCGACAGTGCCACAGATTTCAAAGCCAGCCTGAAAGAAGTTGTCGAATTCAAGGAAAACGTCACTGCACTGCTCGATCTGGAAGCAAAAGGCACGGATGCCCTGCTGATCGACGAAATTGTCGCCGGTTACTATATTACTTCACAGAATAAGCCTTTCCGGATTCTGGATGAGTCACTGGCTGCTGAGGAATACGGTATTGGTTTCCGCAAAAATGACCAGAGCCTGCGCGATGAAGTCCAGAAGCAGCTTAAAGCAATGGCAGCTGATGGTACGTTGGCAACGATCTCAACCAAATGGTTCGGTAAAGATATTACTACCATTAAATAATTAATCGTTATTGATGATCACGATGCGGGCAGCCTGGCTAAAACAGGCTGCCCGTGACTATTTTGCAACAGGCAGATCGCGATCTAAAAAGCAGATCAAGCAAATTTAAGCGAAGGAACAGTTAGAATGTTCGATTATCTACCATTTTTTCTGGAAGGAACCTGGACAGCGATTCAGATATTTTCTCTGACCCTTATTTTTTCAGTACCGCTGGGAATGCTGGTGGCTCGGGCACGTATGGCCAACCACCCCTTGCTGAATGCCCCGTTGCGGCTTTACTTGCTGATAATGCGCGGCACACCACTGATTCTGCAGCTGATCTTTTTTATGTACTTTCCGCCATTTGTGTTGGGTATTGCCATCCCACGCTTTATCGCGGCCATAATTGCCTTCACTGTTAATTACGCGGCTTATTTCGCGGAAATATTTCGCGGTGGCATTGAATCAATTCCGGTTGGTCAATATGAGGCAGCCCATGTGCTTGGTTTCAGCAAACGACAAACCTTCCGGAAAATTATTCTGCCTCAGGTTGTGAAGCGTGTGCTGCCAGCCTGTGGCAATGAATGTATGACCTTGGTTAAAGATACCGCTCTAGCCCAGACTATTGGGGTGATGGAGCTGTTTAGAATTGCTCAGAATACAACTTCACGCACAACCAGTATAGTGCCGATTATGGTGGCCGGTGTATTTTACCTTGCCATGAACAGTCTGGTAGAACTCGCTTTCACAGCCGGTGAGCGCCGCCTGGCGTATTATAAAAGCTGACGCCTGCAGCAGAACGCCGAGCTTATGCTATCAAAAAAGCAGCAGATATGAAGAAAGGTTGAGCTGATGTCAGAACAATCAACTAATACACAAAATACGGACAAATCAGCAACAAAATGCCCCTCAGAAAAAACTACTGAACTGGTTGACAATCAAAAGGTTCTGCTGCAGGTTAATAACCTGCAGAAATCCTTCGGTTCAAACGAAGTGCTTAAGTCGATGAGCCTGACTGTCCGGCAGGGAGAGGTTGTCGCAATTATCGGTCCATCCGGTTCCGGCAAATCAACCTTGTTGCGCTTGATAAACCAGTTGGAAAAAGCTGACAGTGGCGAAATAATTGTCGGCGGCGAAACGTTGTGCTCAAACGATGAGAAAGATCGTGCTGTTTACGCTTCCGTAGAAAAATTGAAAAAAATTCAATTGAAGATCGGCCTAGTTTTTCAGAACTTCAATTTGTTTCCGCATTTAACTGTACTAGAGAATATCAGCGCTGCGCCGATAACAGTATTAGGCCGTGCTCACACTGAAGCCGAAGCTGATGCTCGTCGTCTGCTAGAAAAACTGGGTTTGCCTGACAAAGCTGATGCGTATCCTTATCAGCTTTCCGGTGGTCAGCAGCAACGAGCCGCGATCGCCCGCGCCCTGGCCCTAACGCCGGAATTGATATTTTTTGACGAACCGACTTCTGCGCTCGACCCGGAGCTGACCGGCGAGGTGCTGAAGGTAATTCGCTCCTTGGCCGAAGAAAATATGACCATGGTTGTGGTAACCCATGAAATGGCCTTCGCCCGCGAACTGGCCGACCGGATCATCTTTATGGATCAAGGCGTAATCATCGAAGAGGGAACACCGGAAACCGTATTCCATTCAGACAATGAACGCACCTGCCAGTTCCTGCGCCGCTATAATTCTTGACCTGAAACAGAAGCGGACGGCATTCAGCTAAACCATATTGAGAGGGCTAACGAGTGCTTAATCGAGTGCTCATGGAGAGTACTTTTGGCTTGAATGGTCATACCAACGAGTGCTATACTTATTCTGTGTGAATTGCAACAATTTACGTAAATTAATCACAAATTGCTGCTAATAATTCTTCACCAAATCCTCCGAATTCGACTTGATATATTCCTGTCGAAAAATGAAGCTGATTATTGAGAATAAAAGTAAGGAAGGTCTGTAAACAATGGGAATGATAGAAGAAATCCTAAAACCTGTAAAACTACCGAATATGGTACGTATCCGCCAAATTTTTGATGAATCTAAGGTCGAAGATGTGGCCGCCACTGTTCGCGCTGAACTTGAACGTGACGAAATCGCTTCTAGCATCAAACCCGGTATGCGCATCAGCCTTTCTTGCGGCAGTCGTGGCGTTGACAACATCGCCTTGGTTCTGAAGACTATCGCGACTTTTGTAAAAGAAAAGGGCGCTACCCCGTTTATTATTCCGGCAATGGGCAGCCATGGCGGCGCGCTCGCCGAAGGCCAACTTAAAATTGTTAATGATTTCGGGGCTACTGAAGAGTATTGCGGCTGCGAAATAATTTCCTGTATGGATACCGTTGAAATTGGCAAAACCCCCACCGGACAGGCTGTCTTCATTGACAAACATGCTGCGGAAGCAGACGGCATGATTGTTATCGGCAGGATTAAACCACACACAGCTTTCCGTGGGGAATATGAAAGCGGCCTGATGAAAATGCTGGCGATTGGTTATGGTAAGCAATATGGTGCGGAAGCCTGCCATTTCGAAGGCTTCAAGCGGATGGCTGAAATGGTGCCGATGTTCGGTAAAACCATTATTGATAACTGCAACGTCATGTTTGGTGTTGGGTTGGTAGAAAATGCTTTCGACAAAACCTGCATTATCAAGGCGCTCACACCGGCAGAGATTGTCACAGAAGAACCAAAACTGCTTAAAACCGCCTTTACTAAAATGCCAAAGATCAAAATTGAAAGCGGCGATATTCTGATAGTTGACCAGATCGGCAAGAACATCAGCGGCGACGGTATGGACCCCAACGTCTCCGGCACCTGGGCTACACCTTATGCCAGCGGCGGTTTCCAGAAGCATCGCGTTGTAGTGCTCGACCTTACTGAGGAAACTCACGGCAGCAGCGTCGGGCTGGGAATGGCCGATGCGACCACAATCCGTGCGACTGACAAAGCTGATCCGGATGCCACAATACCTAACAGCCTGACTTCACTTATTCTGAATGTCGTTAAAACTCCTCCGGCCTTCCGCAGTGATAAACTGGCAATCCAGGCAGCAGCCAAGACTTGTTCTGAAAGCGATCGCGATAATCTGCGCATTGTCCGCATTAAAGATACCTTGCACCTCAGCGAAATCTGGATCTCCGAACCCATGCTCGAAGAAGCCAAAGCCATGCCTGACATTGAAATCCTCTCCGAACCGGCACCCTTTGCCTTCGACGAAAACGGCAATCTCTTTTAATTACCGACCGGTCAGTCGCTCCCGCAATCAGCAGCCGGTCAGTCGCTCAAACAAGTCCTCGAAATGCTGCGCATTTCTGCGGAACTCGCTTTGTGACTCGGCAGCAGATTGCGAAAAACGATGACAGGGCTAAGGTACGCAAAATGAGAAGCAAAGTACGAAACTGCTCTCTTGAGTAAATTATTTGGAATAGCATGTTTTAAGATAGGGCTACTGGCGACACGCCAGTAGCCTTTTCTGCTGTTGGCGAACGCTCCTGCGCTTTATTTCTCTTGACCTAACGATATGACTGTTTGCTGACCGCTACTGCGCAAAATATCAAAAAAATAGCCACGATGGCCAGGAAGGATTCATAATTGATGCCTAATGATCCTTCATTTTTTTACTTTTTTATCAGGACACTAAAACTTTAACCGAGTTTCGCAATCTAAAAAAAAGTCCCTTGCTTACCTCACGGTCGGCAAGGGACTTTGTCCGAAGTTTGAGCTTCGTTCTTGATAGAAGCAGGCCAACACTAAATTATCTTTGTCTAGCCACACGCCAGCAGAAATTTCTTCCTACCAGACAACTAGCTATTCAACGCCCTGTCGCATTTTTCGCAATCACCGTCGAGTCACAAAGCGAGTTCCGCAGAAAATGCCTATGGCATTTTCGAGGACTTGTCCGAGCGACTGACCGACGGTTGATTGCGGGAGCGCCCTTTGCGAGAAGTTGAGCTTGGCGTAGGCAGGCATTTTAACTGACGCCCAGGTACGCTTTCTGGACAGCTTCGTCTTCGAGCAGTTCGTGGGCTGAACCTTCCATGATGAGCTCGCCGGTTTCGATGACGTATGCGCGGTTGGCAATTTTCAGGGCCGCGCGGGCGTTTTGTTCAACTAGCAGGATGGTTACGCCGTCATTGTTGATTTTCTCGATTGTCGAGAAAATATCCTTGACGACCAGCGGTGCCAGGCCCATCGAGGGCTCGTCCATCATTAGCATTTTCGGCTTCGACATCAGCGCGCGGGCAACTGCCAGCATTTGCTGTTCACCGCCGGAAAGTGTACCGGCATTTTGGTTTTCACGTTCCAGCAGGCGAGGGAAGAGGTCGCAGACATAGTCGAGCTGGTTCTTGATAAAAACCTTATCCTTCTGCAGGAAAGCGCCCATCATCAGGTTCTCGCGTACAGTCAGCTGCGGGAAGACAATACGTCCTTCCAGTACCTGGCAGAGGCCGAGACCTGTAATTTTGTGGGTTGGCATCGTATCGATCCGGTGACCGTCAAAGTGAATTTCACCGCCGCTGATCTTACCCAGCAAACCATTGATGGCACGCAGTGTTGTGGTTTTACCGGCGCCGTTACTCCCGATGATGGCAACGATTTCACCTTCGTTAATTGAGAAACTGATGTTCTTCACGGCGTATATTTCGCCGTAATGGAATTCCAGGTTTCTGACATCAAGTATTGGATCCATGTCATTCACCTCCAAGATATGCTTCGATGACGTCCGGATTCGACTGGATTTGCGCAGGGTTACCCATCGCGATCCGTTTGCCATAGTTGAGTACGCAGATGCGGTCCGTTATTCCCATGACAAACTTCATGTCATGTTCAACAAGGAGCACTGTGACTCCCGTGTCACGGATTTTACGGACGAGCTCTGCAAGTTCTTCTTTTTCAATCGGATTCATGCCGGCAGCGGGTTCGTCCAGCAGCAAAAGCTTGGGATCACTGGCCAGGGCACGGCCGATTTCCAGCCGGCGCTGTTCGCCATAAGAGAGGCTGCTGGCATACCAGTCATCCTTGTCCTTAATGTGAACCAGATCGAGGATCCTTTTGGCTTTTTCGATTGATTGCTGTTCTTCGCGGCGTTGCTTCGGAGTTTTAAAAATTGCAGCAGGCAAGCCGGTTTCAAGGTGCGGATGGAGCCCCACCAGTACATTTTCCAGTACAGTCATGGTGCGGAACAGGTTTATGTTCTGATATGTACGGGCAATACCCAGGCGATTGATTTTGAACATAGGCATTCCGTCAATGCGTTTGCCTTCCAGTTCAATTTGACCTTCTGTGGGTTCGAATGTCCCACTGATCATATTGAAGGTAGTGGTTTTGCCTGCACCGTTAGGACCGATCAGGCCAAAAATCTCGCCCTGTTCGATTTCGAAGCTGAGCTGATTGACGGCAACAAGGCCGCCGAATTTAATTGTGATGTTGTCAAGCTTCAGCATTCGGCTTCACCTCTTTTCTGCTGGCAAGTCTTTTCTTGATTTTACTGACTGTAGACAAATAAAGTCCATAGAGTCCGTTGGGCTGGAAGAGAATAACGATCAACAGGAAGATACCGAAAATTAACATGCGGTAGTCTTTAAGTTCCGCCAGACCTTCCTGGATCAGAGTAATAACAGTGGCGCCGATTACAGGACCGGCGAGATTGCCGTTGCCGCCGAAAAGCAGCATGGTCATCATGATATTCGAAGTGTTTGCGACATAAGTATCGGGGCTGATGAAGCCAACCATGTGGGCGTAGAGAGCGCCGGCAAAACCGGTGTAGAACGCCGAGATACCAAAGGACATCATTTTGTAGTAACGGACATTAATTCCGCAGCCGTTTGCCGCCAGGATATTTTCCCGAATTGCCGAAAAACCGCGCCCAATGCGTGATTTGACAATGTTCTGTTTGATGATCAGGAAAATGACCAGGAAAAACAATGACAGCAGGAAAAAGCGGTACTTACTGGATACAGCACTGAAAGAAATGCCAAAGAAGCTGATTTGCGGAATTGCGGTGATGCCGCGGTAGGCATTTGTGATTTTGGGGAAGCTGGTAATTGTCAGAAAAATCAGCTGGCCGAAGGCGATTGTCAATAGTGACAGGAAGTGGAACACCAGTTTTGAGGCCGGTAACGATAACAGCACACCAATAATCATCGAAACAAAAGCTGCGACAAATATGGTGATTGAGGGGGGCAGGGTAAAGCCAAACCACTGCGATATACCCCAGGCCGGATGACATAGCAATACGCTGATGTAGGAGCCAATGGCAAAGAAGCCGGCATGACCGAATGAGATCTGCCCAGTATAACCGTAGAGAATATCCAGGCCACTGGTGGCGATTGCATAGATTGCGCTGAAGCAGAGCAGCAGATAAAAATAGTTATTTGGCGAGAAAATTATATTGTTTTCCATCATGGTGGGAATTAGTACAGCGATCGCGATAATGATCAACGGTGCGATTATTTTCCGTCTACCAGTGGATTTTTTATTAACATCAATAGTTGGCATTGGGTAACTCCTTTCCTCTGATCTTTATCAGACGTCATAAACCTTGGCGTTAAATATGCCTGAGGGTTTGATAATCATGACAGCAATCATGACGCCATAGACAATGAAATCTTTGAAAGTAGAGGAAACGTAAGCAGCAACGAAAGTTTCCATTACGCCGATCAGCAAGGCGCCGACGATAGCGCCGTAGATATTTCCATAGCCGCCGATAACGGCGCCGGCAAAGCTTTTTGGACCAAGCTGCAAACCAAGGCTTGTGCTGACCGTAAGTGTGGGGGCAACCAGAATTCCGCCCAGGCAAGCCAGGGCAGCCGCTATGCCATAAGTTACGCCGATGGTACGGTTAACATTGATACCCATGCAGGAAGCTGCAGGCTTGCTTTGAGCCGCAGCGCGCATTGAGGTACCAAACTTGGTTTTATTCAGGAACAGATGCAAAGCTGCCATTGCGGCAAATGCCACTGCGATAGCAAGCAGGCTGTCGCGTGAAACTGAAGCGCCGAAAAAATTTACAGGTGTGGTGTTCTTGATAATGGGAGGGAAGTAGTGTGGCTGGGTATCCCAAATCAGAGTTGCGGCATTCTGGACAATGATCTGCAGAGCGATCGTGGCCAGAACAACCAGAATATTTTTGGCTTTTTTGTTCACCAGAAACCGAATAATAAAGCGTTCCATCATCCAGCCGATCAGGAACATGATCATCATGGCCAGGATCAGAGCGGCGATAAACGGCATACCCATGGTTTCGACGAAGGTCAAGCCCAGAAAAGCACCGAACATCAACAGTTCTGACTGTGTGAAGTTCATGTAGCCAGAGGCTTGGTATATCAGAGCGTAACCCAGTGAAAGCATGCCATAGGTGCAGCCAAGTACCAGTCCGCCGGCAAGCACAGAGAAAAACATTAAATCACCTTCTTTTGTATTTTTAGCAAACAGGAGGAGCACCGCTCAGTGAACCTTTGTTCACATTGAAGTGCCCCTCCCGGTTGGTTATTTATTCAAGTTCAGGCGGCCAACAAATGGCTGCTTAAACTTTGGCCAAACCGGCTTTGACTAACCTGATTAAGGAGCGTAAGTTGTTGCCGGATTGGAATCAAGGAACTTGGTGAGCAGGATATTTTTACCACCGTGGGTAATATAAACCTGCATGCCTGCCATGCTGTTGCCGTCATCAAACTGGGTAAAATCAGCTTTGCCAGCCATCAGCTGGAGATCACTGATTTTAGCGATAGCGTCACGAACTGCAGGACCTTCGATTGACTTGGCATCTTCGACGCCTCTGAAGAGAATTTGCATGCCGTCATAAACACGGTAGGCTACGTCGGAAACAGGCAGTTTACCGTATTCTTCTACATAGGCTTCCAGGAATGCCTTTTCCAGATCGGAGTTAGCTTCTTCGACTGCATCAGGGATTACGTGAGGAGCGAAGAAAACAATACCATTGGCAGCGTCGCCGCCGACTTCACGGATTTTCGGGAAGGACATGGTTTCAGGACCATAGACATAGCCTTTATAGCCAAGATTGCGCAGCTGTTTGATCATCTGGCTGGCTTGTTCACCCTGGACAAAGAGCATAACGCCGTTTGGTTTAGTGTTAACGATTTTCGAAAGCTGTCCGGTCCAGTCGGTATCGTTCGGCTGGCTGACTTCTTCGGTTGTGATTTCGATTTTGCCACGCTCACGGACTTCTTTAAGAACGTTTTCCGCAGCGGAGATCGAGCCTTCATCCTGATACACTAGGGTTGCAAGTTTGGTGGTGCCGAGGGTATCCATGGCATCTACCAGGGGAACAACACCACCTGTGCTTTCGGACAGAGCACGGAAGAGGTACTTCCAGCCGTTATCCAGCCAGACAGGACCAACGCCAGTGCCAACTTCGGGGATCTGAGCGGCTTCAACCTGCGCGCCGGTTGCCTGTAGGTTACCGGAAAGCTGTGAACCCAGCAGGAGGTCGACTTTATCGGTGTCAATCAGGCGGGTAACGGCCTTGACGGCGCCTTCAGTTGTACCGGCGTCATCCAGGTATATACCTTCGATTTGCATGCCATTCAGACCGCCGGCTGCGTTTTTCAGCTTAATGGCAAGTTTGAAGGCATCGAGTCCGGCATTGCCGGTGGTGGAGTTGGGGCCGGTTAGCGGGCCGTAATGGCCGATTTTTACCGTGCCGCCGCTTGCTGCGGTTGTGGTACCACCGGTTGTGGTACCGGCTGTT
>CAYPHB010000022.1:3815-18139 GCA_964410445.1 uncultured Oscillospiraceae bacterium | reverse complement strand
CGGCATGTCCGGCACTGAGGTTATCAGCCGTGCCCTGGTTCAGGCCAGCGACCCGATTGCTTCTGCTTTTGGTGCTTTGGGCAAGTTTGTCAACCTGAACGAGCTTGATATTTCGAGCATAGAACGTGTAATGGTAACAGGCGTCGGAGCCTCCCATCTCAAAGGTGATCTACTGGGCATCCCCACCTTAAGAGTCCCTGAATTTCAGGCTGGGAGGACTTTTTGCCACCGGTTTGCATGAAGCTATTGTTGTCAGCATGGGAACTGGTACCGCTTTTGTGCACGCCCGTGACGGCGCTGTGCAGCATATTATCGGTTCCGGCGTTGGCGGTGGCACCATGCTCGGGCTGGCCAGCCGCCTGATCAGCATCCATAACTTCAATCTGTTCAAACAACTGGCTGAAGGCGGCGACCTAAGCCATATCGACTTGTCCATCGGGGACATTTCCCGAATTGAAATTCCCGGCTTATCGGCGGATACCACCGCATCCAATTTCGGCAAAATCAGTGACAGTGCCTCAACGGAAGACATAGCTCTGGGCATAGTGAATCTTGTATTCCAGTCTGTTGGCACAAACGCGGTCCTCGCAGCTCGCTTAAATGGTGTGCGGGATATAATTTTTACCGGCAACCTTACACAGGTAGAGGCTGGCAAGCGGGTACTCGCGGGCTTTTCTATCCTATACGACATGAATATTACTGTACCTGAGTATGCTGAATTCGCCACTGCAACAGGTGCTGCGCTCAGCAATCTGCCGGATGAACTGACTTATACCTGATTATTACTTTGACGCTTATTACTTTGCACTTGTTACTTTGACGCTTATAACAAAAACACTGATTACTCTGATTATTACTTTATAGAACAAGGAGCGAATATATGATGAAACTTGCTTTTTCAACCTTGGGCTGCCCGGATTGGTCCTGGCCCGAAATTTATGCCATGGCCAAAGACCTTGGCTACGACGGCATTGAAATCCGTGGACTGGGACAGGAAATTCGTGCTGCCAAAGCACGCCCGTTTACCGAGCAGGAACTGCCTCACACGCTGGAACATTTAGCCACACTCGGACTTGAGGTGACCTGTTTTACAGCGGGCTTGTGCCTGAAAGATCAGGAAAACCGCAAAGAAGTGCTGGCGGAAGGTTTTGAGTATCTGGACCTTGCTGCCCGCGCCGGGGTTCCTTACATCCGTGTACTTGGTGACCGTTCACCTGCGCCGGAAAGCCCGGTTGATGACGCTGCGGTTGCTGCTACTCTGGCCGTTCTGGCATCGTACGCTGAATACCGCGGAGTAACTATTCTGGTTGAGACTAACGGAGTTTACGCTGATTCCAAACGTCTGCGCCAGCTGGTTGAAACAGTAGCCAGTCCGTACGTCGCTGTGCTTTGGGACATTCATCATCCCTATCGCTTTGCCAATGAATCTGTGGCTGAAACCTATCAGAATCTGGCACCTTACATCCGCTACGTCCATGTTAAAGATTCCGTGATGGAAAACGGCAAACTGCGCTATCGTCTGATGGGCCAGGGAGACCTGCCAGTGCGCGATGCCCTTGATATCCTGGCAGCCAATGGTTACGAGGGCTATGTTTCGCTCGAGTGGGTGAAACGCTGGAGCCGTGAGCTGGAAGACGCAGCTGTTGTCTTCCCGCAATTCATTCACTACATGCGTGAATATGCCAGCGAACGCGGTGACGGTGTTTGCGGCCCGCGTCTGTTGGAACAGGAAGCAACTGCCGGAGATGTGCTTTACAATAAGCCGACTCCCGGTGCCCTCAAGGAACGTCCCGTAGGGAGAATCCTTTTCCAACCGGAAGAAATGGTTGATCTGACCATGGGGGAACTGCTGGAAAAAGTCGCCTGCACCTTCCCCGATCAGCAGGCTTTCAAGTACATTACCCAGGATTACAGCCGCACTTACAGTGAGCTGCTGACTGAGGTCGATAAAATTGCCCGGGCATTTTTGGCGATTGGTGTGCGCAAGGGTGATCACGTTGCTATCTGGTCCACCAATTACCCGCAATGGTTCTTAACTTTCTTCGCGGCTTGTCGTATTGGTGCTGTGTTGGTGACGGTAAATACTTCCTATAAAATTCACGAGACTGAATACCTACTGCGCCAGTCCGATACCCATACACTGGTTATGATGGATTCCTACAAAGATTCCAATTATGCTGAAATTGTCCAGGAGATCTGCCCCGAGTTGAAGACGAGCGATCCGGGTCAGCTTATGAGCAAGCGACTGCCAGTACTGCGCAATGTGATTAACTTCACTTCTGAGCAGCCGGGCTGCTTTACCTGGGACGAGTTTGCCGCCAAAAGTGACCAGATACCCGAAAGCAGAATCGCCGAAATTTCGCGCACTCTCAACCCGCACGATGTGGTAAACATGCAGTACACATCCGGCACAACCGGGTTCCCCAAAGGTGTCATGCTGACACATTACAACATTATCAACAATGGCAAGAGCATCGGCGATTGCATGAATTTCTCCACGGCCGACCGCTTGGGCATTGTGGTGCCCATGTTCCATTGCTTTGGCATGGTGCTGGCGATGCTGGCTGCTGTCAGCCACGGCACCACGATGGTACCGCTGGAATATTTCCAGGCCGGCCGGACACTGGAAGCGATAAACCGTGAAAAGCTTACGGCTCTGCATGGCGTGCCGACAATGTTTATCGCTCTGCTGGAGCATCCTGATTTCGCGGCAACCGACTTCAGCACTTTGCGTACTGGCATTATGGCCGGCTCACCCTGCCCGATCAAGGTTATGCAGGATGTTGTCGACAAGATGAATATGGACGAAATCACTATTGTTTTCGGCCAGACTGAAAGCTCACCCGGATGCACTCAGTCGCGTGCCGATGACCCAATCGAAGTCAAGGTAAATACAGTTGGCAGAGCGCTGCCCGGCGTTGAATGCCGTATAGTAGATCCCGAAACAAACCAGCCTGTGCCCAATGGCGTTAATGGCGAATTTGTCGCTCGTGGCTACAATATCATGAAAGGCTATTACAAAATGCCTGAAGCAACGGCCGCTGCTATTGATGCAGATGGCTGGCTGCACACCGGCGACCTGGCGGTTCGCGACGATGCCGGTAACTACAAAATTACCGGACGCATCAAGGACATGATTATTCGCGGCGGTGAAAATATTTACCCGAAGGAAATCGAGGATTTTCTTTATACGCATCCTGATATCAGGGATGTTCAGGTTGTCGGCGTGCCGGACAAAACCTATGGTGAAGCAATCCTGGCCGCGGTTATTCTCAAAGCAGGCGCAACTGCTGACGAAGAAACCCTGAAGGAATATGTTCGCTCGCATATGGCCAAGCATAAAACACCGAAATATATCAGCTTCATGGATTCGTTCCCGATGACCGGCAGCGGTAAAATCCAAAAATTCAAAATCCGTGAATGGGCTGTTGATGCCCTTAACCTGAAAGAGGACGCGGCGATTGAAACAGCCTGAAAAACTCAGGGATAGTACAGAGGCTTCGTTGATAAATCAGACAGAGGCCAGGCAGGACAACTCTGTAAGGCCGCGGTGTCAGCGCGCCTTTGAGCTTGATGCCCTGCGCGGCCTGGCGGTCTTGATGATGGTGCTGCATCATTTGATTTATGATCTGCGCTATCTTCTGGGGCTGGATGTATTTGCCTGGCAGGAAACGAAGTGGTTTGACTTGCTGTTGCGCCCGTTTTTCCTGGCTATTTTCCTGATAGGCTCTGGAATCACCTCAACCTTCACGCGGAGTAACTTTCGCCGCGGGTTGAGGCTCGGGGCTGTCGCAATTGCTTATTCAATCGTGATGGCAATTGTTTCACTGGTGATGCAGACAGATCTTTACATTTTCTTTAATGTTTTGCATCTGCTGGCAGTGGGCAGTCTGGTTTATGCCGGCATCAGCCGCCGAGACAAAGGTGCCCACACGGATACCTTGCTGGTTTTCCTGCTTGTACTGACGTTTTACGCAGCGCTGATTATGCCCGCAGGGCCTGCTTCGACCTGGCTGTTGCTGCCGTTAGGAATACTGCCGGCAAATTTACCGGCAATGGCCGATTATTTGCCGATTCTGCCTTGGCTGGGATTCTTCCTCGCGGGTACGCTGATAGGCCGCCTGCAGTATCGCGAACGCAAAACAGCTTTCCCCAATTCGCCGCAATGGCTGCTTTCAGTCAGTCAGCCGTTTATTTTTATGGGACGTAATTCCTTGTGGATTTATATTCTGCACCAACCGCTACTAATGCTTATTTTGTATGGCTTGCGTTTCGCCGGCCTGATTTAAATCTGACGAGAATGATTTTATGGCCGACCTGCTTTATTTCTCTGGCTTGCATTTCGCCGGCCTGATTTGCAGAAGAAAATTATTTAAAAATGTTGGCCTGTTTTGACAAAGTGTGGAGGAAATTGGCAGATTATGGCTCTTAAATTACTGCTTTTTGATTTGGATGGAACCCTGCTGGATACACTTGACGATCTGACCGCGGCAACCAATGCAGCCTTAGCATCATTCGGCTATCACGGGATAACGAAGTCAACCTGCAGAAGCCTGGTCGGCAATGGAGCCAGAGTTCTTATGCGCCGGGCGGTCAATACTGCGGGATCTGACAGTGATCTGCAAAATAAAACAACAGGGCAGGCAAGAAGCAACGCAGGTTCAACTGTAGAAAATCAACAACAAACGCTGCCAATGCCATCTGATGCTGAGTTGGTAGCTGCTTTTAACCGGGAATATGAAAACTGCTGGTACGAAGAAACAAAACCTTACCCCGGTATTCTGGAATTATTGGCTTTTTTGCAGGAAACCGGCTACCGGCTGGGGATCATCTCCAACAAGCCTGATTTATTTACCAAGAAAATTGCTGCACATTTCTTCCCGGCAATTGATTTTGATTTTGTAACTGGCATGAAACCGGATCGTCCCGCTAAACCTGACCCGGCGCTAGCGCTGGAGATTTGTCAGAAAACCGGTATTTCGCCGCAGGAAACAGCGTTGATCGGTGACTCCAGCGTGGACATGAAAACCGCTGTTGCGGCTGGTATGTTGCCAATTGGCGTTCTCTGGGGTTTTCGGGAAAAGGCTGAGTTAGTGGAAAATGGCGCTAAGTACGTGGTTGCTTCAGCCGAAGAGTTAGCAGTGTTACTTTTGAGTATGTTTGAGGATGCTGCTCCGATTCATAAGCAGCCCCGTCTCAAACCCAAAACCTTGTTTGCTGATTTTGGCTGGGTTTTGTTGCTGGGTTTGCCGTTTCTGCTACGATTCGCTTTACGTGAACAGCAGCTTTTTGTGGAAAATTATATTACTGGTGGGGTATTCCAGGTTTTGTCACGCCCTATAGCTTGGCTGACTTCACTTTTACCTTTTTCAATTAGTGAGACATTGCTGCTATTTGCGGTTTTCCTTGTTTTATCAGGTTTATTCCGAGGTTTGGCAGACATATTCCGCCGATTGCGTAAGCAATCTAAAGCAGAAACAACAGACCAGCGTCCTGCTGATTATTATCGCAAGCGGGCACGTTTGGCTGCCTGGGGAGCTGCTGTCCTGGCGATGATGTTCTTTTTGCTCCACGGTGTCAATTATCTGCGCGTGCCGGTAAGCCAAAGCTTCGGTCTGACTGTCCAACCACGCAAAACATCTGAACTGGCAGCAGTTTCGCTGGCTTTGGCAAAAGAGGCCTCAGCAGTGCGTTGGCAATGTCAGGAAGATGAAAACGGCGTTTTTAAGCTGCGCAATGGCGTCGGTAGTGCGCTGAAAGCGACAACTCAGGGTTTTGGGGCAGCAGCGGCTGAATACCCGCAACTGCGGGGAGCAATAGTGCAACCGAAAGCTGTTATGCTTTCACACTTGTGGTCGTATACGGGAATCAGCGGTATCTATGTGCCGTTCCTGGTAGAAGCAAATATTAATGTTGATCAGCCACATTATTTAATCCCCGATGCAGCCGCGCATGAGGTCGCCCATACTCGTGGATATGCCAGAGAGGACGAAGCCGGCTTTATCTCTTTCCTGGCAAATATTCACCATCCGGATCCGGATTTCCGTTATTCGGCGCTGGCTAACGCTTACGTACGCTGTTCCAATGCCCTTTACAATCAGGATCCTGAAGCCTATAAAGAGGTTTCGCAAAATGTTTCCGAACCTATGGCGCGTGATTTAAACGCCAACTATGAATACTGGCTGAAATTCGCCGGACCTGTTGAGAAAGTATCGACCCAGATCAACAATGTTTATCTCAAATCCAATAACCAGACAGATGGGGTACACAGCTATGGGCGGATGATCGACCTGGTACTGGCTTTTTGGGAAAAAACCGACGGTGACTTCCAGCCTTGACTGTAATCCGCTTGACAGGACACAACGAAAGTACAGGCGCACTCGAACTGCTGCGCCTGTTTTTTGGTGCTGCCCAGACTAACCCGGACGGCAGCCTGCAAGGCGGAGAAAACAAACCCTTGATCAGCAGCGTATATGAGGTCCTGGCAAATGGGGAATTTCGGGTTACGACAAAAGTTGAGCAAGCTGCAAGTGAAGCTATTGTAGGTGAAGGCGCAAGTGAAGTTACAACAAAAACTAAAGCAGAAAAACGTCCGTCGATCGCAGCTCGCAGGGAAATTAAACGCCAGCTTTATGTTTTGTTAAGTGAAGTTACGGGCCGAAGCTTTCCTTATGGATCGCTGACAGGAGTCCGTCCAACCCGTCTGGCTGCCGATGAACTGGCTGCCGGTTGCTCACCCGAAGCTGCAGAACGCAGGTTAATTGATGCTTATAAGGTATCGCCGGCTAAAGCCCATCTGCTGGCGACAACTGCCGTCAATGAGCGTTTGCTCTTAAGCCGCCTGCCTGTTACGCAGCCGCTGCTTTACCTCAATATTCCGTTTTGCCCCAGCCGCTGCAGCTATTGCAGCTTTTCCTGCGGTACTGTTGCTGAGCATAAAATTGAGCTCGACGACTATGTCGACGGCATGATTGCTGAAATCAAGCAGCTTGGCCCTTGTTTCAGTAATCCCGCTTCAGCAGTTTATCTCGGCGGCGGTACGCCCACTACCTTATCTGCTTTGCAGCTGCAACGTTTGTTGTCAGCTGTTGTCGATGAAATACCGTTAATAGCGGATTTTGAGTTCACGATCGAAGCCGGTCGGGCAGATACCATCGATCTGGAAAAACTGATTGTGATGCGAGCCGCCGGTGCCAGCCGGATTTGCATTAACCCGCAAACGCTTCAGGATAAGACCTTGCAGCGAATCGGTCGCCGCCATTCCAGACAGGACTGGTACGAGGCCTATCTGGCAGCCAGAACAGCCGGTTTCTCTAAAATCAACGCCGATCTGATAGCTGGATTGCCCGCCGAAACTGCAGCTGAATTCCTGGCCTCTCTCGATGCTTTATTGGAGGCAGGGCCAGAGAATATTACGATTCATACTTTGGCTTATAAACGCAAATCGGAATTAACCAGAAATTCAGATAACGATGTCATGACGATAAAAGCTAATAATCAATGGGAATCAGCACTGTCCGCAGCAAATGAGCGCCTGATTGCGGCGGATTATCTGCCTTATTACCTATATCGGCAAAAAGATATGATCGGTGGTTTGGAAAATACCGGTTATGCCCGGCCCGATACAGCTTGCCTTTACAACGTCGGCATGATGAGCGATGAACGCGCTGTCATCGGCGTGGGTGCCGGCGCCATGAGCAAATATTTTGATGAGCAAGGCCGGCTGCAACGTTTAGCTGCACCGAGAGATCCCAAAACCTGGCTGCGCAACCGGCAGGAAATTACCAAACGCAAAGTTGAAAAACTGCTCTAATCTTCAACGCGGGTGAGTGTGATAATGACAACTTCAGGCCTGGCGAAGAGACGGGCGTTGACCGCGACTGTTCCCAACCCGCCGGAGACATAAAGCTGGCGGCGCTCATCCAGTTTATATGCGCCATAGGGGTACTTGCGGCCCTGGTACACGGTGAAGATTGGCCTGCCAAACAAGGTTACCTGGCCCCGATGCGAATGCCCGGACAAAATCAGATCCATTGCTACAGATTGCTGAGCAGGCAGGTAATCAGGCTGGTGCATCAACACTAGCCTGAACTGGTCATCCGGCAGATCACTAAATGTTTTCTCGAAGTCAGGTTTGCCGAAATAGCTTTCATCAAGACCGCCGAGCTGAATGCCGTCGATAACTCTGACTTCGTTGGTTAACATGGTAAAACCGCCTGTTTCCAGCATAGTACGGGCGGCCTGAAGCTCTGCCCGCAAGCGGTTGTCATGATTGCCCGGAATGGCGAATTTACCGTAGGGGGCCTGAACTTCTGCCAAAATAGCGCCAACCTCAGCGCTGAATGCCTGATCCAACGGTGTGTGGTTGTCGACCATGTCACCGCCAAATAAAACAAGATCCGGCTGTTCCTGAGCCATCGCCGCCACAGCCTTCGCCAGCAATTCCGGGGTGTAGCCCCGGCCAATATGAACATCACTGAAGAAGGCGACTTTGCGCCCTTCCCAGTTCTCTGGCAGGTTGGCAGAGGCAACAGTCACTCTGCGGACAGCCAGTAAACGTGGCTCGATTTTAAAAGCATAACCGGCCACCAGGCCCAGAATTATAAGAATGCTGAGAATTATAAACAGCGAACGGCGCCTGTGTGTGCGAGCTACGGACATTAAAATGACTCCTTGTATGCAAGCAGTTGAAGAAAAGCCTGAAGATTACGCGTAATGATAGCATAAGCCTTCGGATGGCAACAAGACGAGGCCGGCGAGGTCCTGAACACTCGTTTCACTGAACACTCGTTTCCATTGACAGCCTGCGCGTTTAAACTATATAATCATACAAATATTGCCTCTTATAAATAATTACAAAGGCAGTGACCGGAACAGTACAGCTTCGGGGAACCACAGAGAGCACGGCAAAGCTGAGAGCCGGGCGGGAACCGTTGTTCGAATATCCTCCGCGAGCCGTCCTCCGAAACCGCAAGGAAGTAGTAAGGGCCGGCGCAAACCAGCGGGTTTGCTCCGTTAAAAAGAACGAGATCACCATTCATTACTGTGACGTGCCGCAGGCCACAAGCCTGTAACGACCGGTTTTATTGAAGCCAGTTGAGCCCGCCGGAACGCTGAAGCGCGTACCGGCAGGAACGCGAAAACAGCTAAGGGGTGAGCTTCGGGTGGTACCGCGCTTATCAGGCGCCCCGGGCAAGGGGCGCTTTTATTTTAAGCCGGCGGCAGTCCGGCAGTAAGCGGCCGGAAGGCTGCACCAGGGAGGATCCATGTATAAAAAAGTTAACACAGACATGAAATTTGTCGACCGCGAGCAGGAAGTCTTGCGGTTCTGGAAGGACAACCGGATTTTTGAGAAATCGGTTGAAAACCGGGCCGGCCGACCTGAATTCACCTTTTATGACGGCCCGCCGACAGCCAATGGCAAGCCGCATATCGGTCATATTCTTACCCGTGTTATCAAAGATATAATTCCGCGTTTCTGGACTATGAAAGGCTACCATGTTGAGCGTAAAGCCGGCTGGGATACCCATGGCCTGCCAGTGGAGCTGGAAGTTGAACGGGCACTCGGCATCAATGGCAAGCCGGAAATCGAGGCTTACGGCGTCGAACCGTTTGTGCGCAAATGCAAAGAAAGCGTCTGGAAATACAAAAAGGAATGGGAAGAAATGTCGGATCGTGTCGGCTTTTGGGCTGACATGGAAAACCCATATATCACTTATGAAAATGACTATATTGAATCTGTCTGGTGGGCGCTGAAAACAATCTGGGAAAAGGACATGCTTTATAAAGGCCACAAGATTGTGCCCTATTGCCCGCGCTGCGGCACCTCGCTTTCCAGCCACGAAGTCGCTCAGGGGTACCAGGATGTAAAGGATACGTCGATTTTTGTCCGCTTTGCGGTCAAGGATAAGACAGACACTTTTTTTGCTGCCTGGACAACAACACCCTGGACCCTGCCTTCCAACGTCGCACTCTGTGTCAATCCCGACGAAGAGTATGTGCTGATTGAGCTCGACAAGGATCTCGACGGCAGCGAGAGCAAGGTTCGCTACTACATGGCCGGAACCCTGGTGCCTTCTCTGTTTGGCGAAAATTTCCGGATTATCAGCCGTCATCCAGGTGAGTCGCTGGTTGGGATGGAATATGAGCCGTTGCTGCCTTACGCTGACAAAACAGTTGCAGCCAGCGGCAAAAAGGCTTTCTACGTTACAGCCGATAATTTTGTCACGCTCGACGACGGCACAGGCATAGTCCATATCGCACCGGCCTTCGGTGAAGATGACGCCCGTGTAGGCCGCAGCAACAACCTGCCTTTCGTGCAGCTGGTCCGGGACGACGGCACTATGCCCGAGGATGTCACGGACTTTGCCGGTGTGTTCTGTAAAGACGCCGACGCCGGCATTATCGAGAAGCTGGAAAGTGAAGGCAAGCTGATTAAGAAAATGGTTTATGAGCACAGCTACCCATTCTGCTGGCGCTGTGATACCCCTCTGATTTACTACGCTCGCGACAGCTGGTTTATCCGCATGACTGCGGTGCGCGATCAGCTGATGGAAAACAACAGCACCGTCAATTGGATCCCGGAAGCAATTGGTGAAGGCCGTTTCGGCAACTTCCTGGAAAATGTCATCGACTGGGGCATCTCGCGGGAACGTTACTGGGGCACACCGCTGCCGATCTGGGAATGCGGTTGCGGCCACCGGCATATGGTCGGAAGTATTGCCGAGCTTAAGTCAATGTCGGACGATTGCCCCGAGGATATCGAGCTGCATAAACCATACATCGACGCAGTTCACATACGCTGCGAAGAATGCGGCGGCAGCATGACCCGGGTCGGTGAAGTTATTGACTGCTGGTTTGACTCAGGCTCCATGCCCTTTGCGCAGTGGCACTATCCATTCGAGAACAAGGAACGCTTCGAGCGCGCTTTCCCGGCCGATTTTATTTCGGAAGCACTTGACCAGACCCGCGGCTGGTTCTATACCCTGATGGCGATCAGCACTCAGCTGTTTGACCAGTCACCATATCGCAATGTCATTGTGCTCGGTCTGGTTCAAGACAAAGACGGCCAGAAGATGTCGAAGCATAAGGGCAACGTTGTCGACCCCTGGGAAGTCCTTGATGTGCAGGGCGCCGACGCGGTGCGCTGGTATTTCTACACCGCGAGCTCTCCCTGGCTGCCTTCGCGTTTTTCGCCCGATGCAGTCAGTGAAGCTCAGCGCAAGTTCATGGGTACTCTTTGGAATACCTATGCATTCTACGTGCTTTACGCCAATATCGACGGCTTTACGCCGGCAGGCAAAACACTCGACCTTGACACGCTTTCCGAGCTTGACCGCTGGGCCTTGTCCCGCCTCAATTCGCTGGTCAAGGATGTTGACACCCGCCTGACAAACTACGACATTACCGGCTCAGGCCGCGCCATCCAGGCCTTTGTTGACGATATCTCCAACTGGTATGTCCGTCGCAGCCGCGAGCGCTTCTGGCAATCCGAGATGAATGCCGACAAAACCGCAGCTTACATGACGCTTTACACAATCCTTGAAACTTTGGCCAGACTGACAGCGCCCTATGTGCCTTTCATGGCGGAATCGATTTATCAGAACCTGGTAGCCGGCAGGGCAGAAGGCCAGCCGGAAAGTGTTCACTTGTGTGATTACCCGGTAGCCGCTGAAACCATGATCGATAAAGCGCTCGAACGCCGGATGGCAGACGTGCTGCATATCGTGGTACTGGGCCGGGCCGCCCGCAACACAGCGGTGATTAAGAACCGCCAGCCACTTGGTCGGATGCTGGTTTCAGCACCGCAACAGCTGCCGGATTCGAGTGTCGACCTGATTCTGGACGAGCTGAATGTACGCAAACTGGAATGGCTCGATTCCAGCGACGGCCTGCTGGACTATAGATTTAAACCGCAGCTGCGCACCCTGGGCAAACGGTTGGGTAAACTGATTCCCCTGGTCAGTGCGGCGCTGACTGAATTGCCCGGACGTGAAACCATGGAGACCCTGCGTCAAAACGGCGAAATCGTGCTGACCATTGAGGGCGAAGAAGTGCGCCTGGCCGAAGAGGATCTGCTGATCGAAACCATGCAGCCGGAGGGGCTGGCTGTAGAAACCGACCGCGATTTTGCCGTTGCTCTGGACACGGAACTGACACCGGAGCTGGTGGAAGAAGGCTTCGTGCGCGAAATCATCAGCAAGGTGCAAACCATGCGCAAGGACAGCGATTTTGAGGTGTTGGACCGGATTACTCTGTTCCATGCCGGCAGTGAGCGGATCGCTGAAATCATGACAAAACACGAAGAGCTGATTAAGGAAGAAGTGCTTGCTGTCGCGATCGTCGCAGCTGAACGGCCTGAATCACGCAGCTGGAATATTAACGGTGAAACCTGTAGCCTGGCCGTTGTTCGGCAGACTCAATAAAGGAGAAAGAATCTCGATAAAGGAGAACCCATGCCAACCATCGTCCCGATTGCGCTTACCTTGTTGAGCGGCGGCTTTAACCTGCAGACGATCCTGATCGTTTTGCTGGTGATGTCAATTTCACTTTCATTTCATGAATACATGCATGGCTATGTAGCCTATAGACTGGGTGACGACACAGCCTCGCTGGCCGGCCGGCTGACGATGAACCCGCTGGCACATCTTGATCCGATCGGTACTTTAATGTTTTTCCTGCTGGGCATTGGCTATGCCAAGCCTGTGCCGATCAACCCCGCGCGTTTTACCCGCGGCAAATCAATGAAATTTGGCATTATGCTGACCAGTCTGGCTGGGCCGGCAGCGAATCTCCTGCTCGCGATTGTTGCGGTATTTTTGTTTTACGGCACAGTCACCGTCGCGGAAGCCGCAGCCTTGCAGGTGGACAATCCTGTACTGCGGGTATTTCTGAATCTGTTTGAATTTCTTTATCAGTCCAATATAGTGCTGATGGTGTTCAACCTGCTGCCAATCCCGCCACTGGACGGCTCCAAGGTTTTCAGCTATTTGCTGCCTAATGAGCTGTATTACAAATTTCTCAGCCTGCAAAGGTACAGCGGGATTATCCTGATGCTGGTTTTTATTTTTGGCCGCAACATTATCAGCACTGTTTTGACCTATATCAGAATACCTTTTGACTATATTATAATGACACCCATAGCGGCGCTATTTCAGGCGCTGTGGCGTCTGCTCGGCTTCGTCTGAGCTAAAACGCCGACCTGCTGGAACACATTGGACGCAAAGAGGAGAGAACATGTCAGGGAAAATTGTATTAAGCGGTGCCCGGCCGACGGGCGATCTGCATTTAGGCAACTATTTCGGAGCTCTGCACAACTGGGTTAAGCTGCAGCATGAATATGACTGCTATTTCTTTATTGCCGACTGGCATGCATTAACTACAGGTTATGCAGATACTGAAACATTGCAGGAAAACACGCTGAGCCTGATGGCCGATTTCCTCGCCGCCGGGCTGGATCCTGATAAAGCGACTATTTTTCTGCAGTCGCTGGTGCTGGAACACGCTGAGCTTTATTTGCTACTGGGCATGAACACTCCCATTTCCTGGCTGGAGCGTACTCCTACCTACAAAGAGCAGCAACAGCAAATGACCGATAGAGACCTTTCAACCTACGGGTTCCTTGGTTACCCGGCACTGATGGCTGCTGATATCCTGATTTACAAAGCCGACTTTGTGCCGGTAGGTGAGGACCAACTGCCGCACCTTGAGATCACCCGCGAAATGGCGCGGCGGTTTAATCATTTATATGGGAAAGCAGTATTCCCGGAACCAAAGGCGCTGCTGACCGAAAGCAAAGTTTTGCCCGGTATTGACGGCCGCAAAATGTCTAAGAGCTATAACAACACAATCACCTTCGCGGACACTCCCGATGAAGTCGCCAAAAAGGTGATGTGCATGATTACCGACCCGGCCCGCATCCGCAAGGATGACCCCGGTCATCCCGAGGTTTGCTCGGTTTTTGCTCAACACAAAGTGTTCAGCCCCGATATTGTGGAGCAAGTGGAGAGGGAATGCCGCGCCGGCACGATCGGTTGTGTCGCCTGTAAGCGTAAGCTGCAGGAACGGCTGCTGGCTTTCCATCTGCCTATTCATCAAAAACGCACTCAGCTGCTGACGGAGCCGGAAAAGCTGCGTCAACTCATCAGAGCCGGATCCGATAAAGCCCGCGCCAGAGCAAGCGCGGTAATGACGGAAGTCCGGCAGGCTGTACGCATTGGCATTGGTGACTGATGAAACTGCATTATGTGCCCGAACTGAAAATGGAGCATTTTGAAGGTCCGCTGGACCTGTTGCTGTACCTGATCCGCCGGCAGAACCTGGAC
>CAYPHB010000022.1:0-3805 GCA_964410445.1 uncultured Oscillospiraceae bacterium | reverse complement strand
TGTGTTTCCTGATCGAAAAAAACAAAATTGATATTTACGATATTCCGATCGACAGTATTACCGGGCAGTATATGGAGTATCTGGAAACCATGCGGGAGATCGACCTCGAGGTGGCCAGCGAATTTTTGGTGATGGCCGCAACCTTGCTGCAGATAAAATCACGTTTATTGTTGCCGAAAAAGGTAACAGAAGACCAAAGCGAAGGTGCTGATCCACGTGAAGAACTGGTGCTGCGTTTGCTGGAATACCGGCGCTGCCGCACTCTGGCTTCTGACCTTAAAGAACGGCACGAATCATATAGCGGTTGTCTCTTCAGACCGCCGGAATCACCGGGTTCTCTGGGCCTGACAACCTTGAAAGCTCCTGAACCTGTGGTTCCCGAACGTTTTTTTACAGCCGCCAGAGTTGTAAGTGAACAGAACAGGCAGCGTTTCAGTGATTTAAGCGGTAAAATATCGCAAATCCTGCGCCGCGACAAAATTTCGCTGAAGGATAAAATGCGCCAGATTCTGGAAACAGCCTTGCGTCGCAGCCGCGTGTTTTTTAACGAAATTTTCCCCGCCAACAGCTCCAGCCGGATTGAGCGCGTCACCGGCTTTTTGGCTTTGCTGGAATTACTGCGCCTGGACCGTGTCCGCGTGAAACAGGAAAAACCATTCGATGTGATGTTGATTGAAACAGATCTGCGCCCCACGGATTCAGTTGGCCTGGAACGTCTGATTCGCCTGGATCCGGTGGAGGAGAAGCAGTATGTCTGACCTCAACAATATCGTTCCTGACCAGCCGGTTACTGAAGAGTTTGGCGGGCTGGTTCAAGAGAGCAAAGCTGAATTAATCGCCGCTGCCGAACGCGCGGCAATTGAAAAAGCAGAAAGCGAGCAGCTGGAGCCACTGGACCCTGCTGCTGCACCGGCTGCGATCGAGGCGTTGCTTTTTGCTGCGGGAGATCCCTTAACGTTGGAACAAATTTCCCGGATTCTGGTGATTGACAAGCCAACCCTGCGGCGCATTCTCGATGAGCTGATCCTGCGCTGCGAGCGCGATCCGCAGCGTGGTCTGCAAATCAGGGAAACGAACGGCAGCTTTACCATTGGCACAAAACCAGAACTTAAGCACCTGCTGGCACGTCTGTTTTCGCCTCGGCACCGGCCGCCGCTGTCGGCTGCAGCCTACGAGACACTGGCTGTCGTGGCCTATAACCAGCCGGTCACCAGAGCACAGATCGAAGCTGTCCGCGGTGTTAACAGCGATAACGTGCTGCAGCGACTGATCGAGCGGGCTCTGGTGCATGAAGTCGGTACACTCGATACCCCAGGCCGGCCGACTTTGTTTGCGACAACCGACCAGTTTCTGCTCGACTTCGGCCTGCGCAGCGTTACTGAACTGCCACCGATGGAAATGCTGATGTACAGCACTTTGCAGGACATTGAGCACGCGCTGGAAGACGCAGCCAATATTAATCCGGACAAGCAGGTAACTATCGACCAGATTGTGAACGCTTTTGTGCCGGGCGCGGCCCGGGCCGGAAACGAAACAGAAGCTGAAATTAAAGGCATTGAAGACGAAACCGAACCTGAATGAATGGATTTTCCTTCATTTCGGTGAAGCTGAACAATAATATTGTATGTTTAATAATAATATTAACGATATATTTTGGTTGAACTCTTGTCTTTGCTACCGTATAATTTTCTATGAATGTTCAGAATGCAGCAAGAAAACTCACTACATATTACCCGCTCTGAACGTGTGCAGACAAGAAACAGGAAAAGAACGAGGTGAATTTGAATGGGATCTAGGGAAACAATGACCGAATTCCTGCAACAGAACGATTCTCAGCAGTCCGGTCAGGGTATAAGTCCTGTATGCCGTGCCCGGCTGGATGCGTTGCTTGATGCGGACAGTTTTGTGCAGCTTGATGCGCATGTCAAGTCGCGAGGAATCGGCAGCGGCTTTGAACGTGAAGCCATCGAAGGCGACGGCGTTGTAACCGGCTACGGCACGGTTGACGGTCGTCTTGTTTATGTGGCTGTTCAGGACCCGACTGTACATGGCGGCTCACTTGGCCAGATACACGCTGCCAAAATCAGCAAGGCTATATCTTTTGCAGCCTCTGCCCGTGCTCCGTTCGTCGGGGTATACGACTCAGGCGGCTCGCGCATAGAAGAAGGCATCGCGGCCCTGGAAGGCCTGGGCGATGTTATCGGCGCGCTGCATGACGCCAGCGGTGAAGTGCCGTTGATCGCCGCGGTTGTCGGCCCTTGTGCCGGCGGTCTGGCGATGGCTGCAGCTGCCAGCGATTTTGTGCTGATGAGTGAAGATAAAGGCGCCATTTTCATGAACGGACCGATGGTCATTTCCGCTACAGAAGGCAACAGCGTTGATGTTGCCGCTATCGGCGGTGCCGGCGTCCATTCTGTTTCCACTGGATTGGCTTCAATTACAGCGGCTGACGAAAAAGGGGTTATGGACAAACTGAAAGTCCTGCTCGCCTACCTGCCTGACAGCTTTGAAGGCTTTGCCTTTGCCGCTGATGCTTACGATGACCCCAACCGTACTGAAGCACGGCTCGACGAAATCGCCGCCTCCCTTGATGACGGCTACGATATGGCTGAAGTGCTTGAACTGGTTGTTGATACCGAATCCTTCCTGCCTCTTTCCGCAGCGTTCGCGCCGGAAATGATCACCGGGCTGGGAATGCTGGGCGGTATCACCATTGGTATTGTCGCCAATAACGGCAAGCGTCTCGACGCCAGGATGAACCGTAAAGCAGAACGCTTTGTTAAATTCTGTGAGCGTTTTAATATCCCGCTGATCAGCTTTGTTGATGCTGCCGGCTATGCCATTGGCAGTACACATGAGGCGGGCGACCTGGTTGATTCTGCTGCCGCTTTAACCCGCACTTTCCTTGACTGCACAGTTCCGCGCATCAGCGTTATTGTGGGCGATGCCTATGGCACAGCCTACCTGGCGCTTAATTCGCGCTGCACCGGTGCTGATCTGGTATACGCTTGGCCGACAGCTGAAATCGCTGTCACCAGCTCGGATACAGCCGCCCATATTCTCTACCGCAAAGACATAGCCGCTTCTGCCGACCCGGCAACAGCGCGTCAGGAATTTATCAACCGTTATGCCCGTGAAGTGGCTGCCCCCTCAGTGGCGGCTTCCTACGGTCATGTCGATGAAATAATTAAACCGTCGGCGACGCGTCCACGCCTTGTAAGTGCGCTGGATATGCTGATCGCCGCTTATTGAAAGCAGGAGGAACACCACCATGAGAAAGTTTCAGATCAATGTCAATGGTTCCAGATACGAAGTTGAAGTCCAGGAGGTAGCCGCAGGCCAGGCTGCTCCCGTAATGGCAGCACCCGCTGCAGCACCTGTTGCCGCCCCCGCAGTCGCCGCTGCTCCCGCAGCCCCGACACCCGCTCCGGCCCCCGCAGCACCAGCGCCTGCAGCCACGGCTGGCGGTACCGGCAGCAAAGGTTCAGAAGTTGTTAAAGCACCGATGCCTGGCACAATCCTCGCAATCAGCGTTGCTGTTGGCCAGCAAGTAGCGAAAAACGAAGTGGTCTGCATTCTTGAAGCTATGAAGATGGAAAACGAAATCGTCGCCACCCGCGATGGTGTTGTTGCCGGAATCCACACTGCCAAAGGCAATTCAGTCAATGCCGGTGATGACCTCATCAGTTTAGAGTGAGCCGGGGCTGCTAAAAGCCGTACAGGAGGCAATAAACAATGGCAAAAGTCCTTATTACCGAAACAATCCTGCGTGACGCCCACCAGTCTCTGGCCGCGACCCGCATGG
>CAYPHB010000021.1:0-18428 GCA_964410445.1 uncultured Oscillospiraceae bacterium | reverse complement strand
TCGTATTTACGAAGGCTAAGTTTTCTGCACCTCAAGCCTGATTAAGGCCTCGTATTCAAGAAGGCTTAGTTAGCGGTTTGGAGATAAAGCAGATCGAAAGTATCGCCGGTCAGCTCTATCCCCTGTATTATCGCGCTTGCTCTGTTACTGCTGGCATTGCGGTCAGCGGCTTCAATTTCAATTTTTAACGCTGGCTGCAAGCGCTTACCGTTCCAAGTAAGAGTGTCGTGGTTCAACGGCATTTTAATCGGTATACTGTACGAAACCTGATTCGCACCTGCAGGAACTGTGTGGGTTTGGCTAAGAAAAGTATACTTCCAGTTCGTGACAGGTTTGTTGAAGTTCACGTTGAGCCAGGTTGTTTCCAGACCCAGAAAACGGTGTTTAGTCAACGGCAGTCGACGTCCATTCAGCGTTTTTACACCACTGAAATAACCAATCGCGCCTTTAATGTCTGCTGTTATTGTCAACGGCTCTATAGGTTTGTGACTGCGCAGCGGTAAATATTTCACTTGCTCTTGCAAGATAATATCGCCCATGCCGGAAACCACAAAGGTGGTTGCTGTGATTTCAGCCACCCCGGCTGTCGCACCTTCCAGAATTGAGCGATGCAGCACCTTAGTTCCTTCATAAACAAATGGCCCCATGCCACTTCCATACTTGACACCATCCTCAGTGCCAACGCCGCGCAGAACAATGTCCTTTTCACTGGCCAGACCGCTTAGACCCTCAATGCGGCCGGTAACGCGGTAGGAGATGCGCATTTTATCTTCACCTTCAGCAAAACCATACGCCTTATCTTTATCGGGCGGCGTCAAAATTTCCAGTGAACAGCTGAGCTCAGCATTGCCGCTGCCATTGCAGGTGAAAGTGGCATAACGCGTTTCCCGCCGGCCATTCCGGGTTAAATAGTGTTCTGTGTACAGCGCCGAACCAAGATGCCAGGAAGGCGGAGCCAGTACTATGGCTTTGCGCTCGCTCAAACCGAGAGTTGAAAAATTCATCAGGCCAAATGGCTGGTTGCGGTAATACAACTGCACTTCTTTTAGCTGCTGGCGTTGAGCAGAATCAAGCCGTTGCCAGGATGAGCTGGCGGTGCTGCCAAGGTCATTTTCCTTCCAACTGAAGGGATTGCTTTGCGTAATTCCGCCAGGCGCGTCATCGGGAAACAGGGAATTAGTTACGGGGCGCTCTTCGTAGGAGAAACCAAGCATCGCATATTGCTGATAGACTGCATCGTAGCGGTTGCCCGGTACCTGGGCAGGCGTACCATAAACAAGCATTTTGTAGTCGTGAAAAGTCGCGAAATTTGCCGGGTAGCGGTGGTCGCGGCTGTAAGCCGGTTGGCCAATGCGCTTAAGGTAAGCCAGGAAACTCGCCTGATCGTCGGGCGGTCTGGGAATGGTGCCATCTGCCCAGGCAGCAGCATACAAATTTTGTAAACCATAAGGCAAAGTAAATGAAACAAAAATGAGGCTTGTACTGATACAGCCTGCCAAAACCAGCTTAAGCAACCTTGATTTTCTCATTTGATCACCTCCAGAAGCAGTATAGACACAGCATGTCTGCTTCTGAGGGCATATCAACTGACAGAAACAGGCAGCGTTCCTCAGAGGAGCGCTGCCTGTCGTTTGTTGCTAACTCTTTGTGTCGATTTTTATTGGCCGAATCGATTTTTTCGAGCTTACAAGAAGTATTTTACGCCGGATCTGAAAATTTGTTGATCCTTGTTGCCGGGAACGTTGCGGTATAGTTCCGGCCCGATGCGTTCGGAGTGGGCCATCTTGCCAAAAATCCTGCCGTCGGGACTGATCAAGCCTTCAACACCGCCAATTGAGCCGTTGGGATTGTACCGCGTATCGCTGCTGGGGTTGCCCTCCAAGTCAACATATTGGGTGGAGATCTGGCCGGCGGCGGCCAGCTGGGCAACCTGAGCCGGAGAAGCGATAAAGCGCCCTTCACCATGAGAAGCAGGAATAACATGCAGCTGTCCAGGCTCAACACCAGCCAGCCAGGGTGAGCGATTGCTGATCACTTTTGTGGTTACCAATCGGGAAATATGGCGGCCGATACGGTTGAAAGTCAAAGTCGGACTGTCAGGTTTAAGGTCGATAATGTCGCCAAATGGCAGCAAACCAAGCTTGATCAATGCCTGAAAGCCGTTGCAGATCCCGAGGATCAAACCATCACGCCGCAACAAATCACGCACTGCTTCGGTAACCCGCGGATTACGGAAAGCCGAAGCTATGAATTTGCCTGAACCTTCCGGCTCGTCACCGCCGCTAAAGCCGCCCGGCAACATAAGCATCTGTGCCTGACGCAGCCGTTTGTCGAGCTCAGCCAGTGTTTCGACAATCGCTGACGAGGTCAGGTTCCGCACTATCAGGATATCGGCTTCAGCCCCGGCTTCAATAAAAGCGCGGGCAGAATCATATTCGCAGTTGGTTCCCGGGAATACCGGAATCAGCACACGCGGCTTGGCTATTCCAGTCATTACTGCTGAACGGTTGCCGGCCGGACGGCGTTTATACGCCTCTGGTGCCGCCATTGGAATCGCGTCCCCGTAGGTCGCGAGAGAAGGCGCGCCATCTGCGTTCTTATTCTTAACAACAATATCGTCGGTATAACTCTTTAGAGGTAATTCAAAAGGTTTAGCGTCAGCCTCAGCTTTAGTCGGAAAGATCGGCTCCAACACACGTTGGCTGGCCGCAATGGCGTCTGCCAGCGGCAGGCTTTCCTTGCGCCAGACAAGTTGCGGTTCGGTTGTTGTCATACCTAAACGACGGGCGCCGACGGCTTCCAAAGCAGCGATGGCTGCAGGGCTTTCCACCGCCAGAATCAGGGCGCCGTGGTCGGGGCGGAATAAATCATCTGTTGTCCATTCATCATCGATGTCTAAACCCAGCTTTTCGCCAAAGCACATCTGGATCGCCGTTATCGCAGCGCCGTTGCCTTGTACTACACCGGCAGCAAAAATTGAGGGGGCGATATCCGCCCTGCCGACCAGATCAAGACCAGCCAGGAAGGCTTCCGGATCCGGTAACTCAAAAGCATCGCGCTGGGGTGAAAGACGCAGCAAAGTCAATCCTGCCCGCGGCAAAGTCGCGGAACGTACTTTTTCTGCCGAGGTCACATTGACCGCGAAAGCCACCAGAGTTGGCGGCACGTGCAGATCGTCAAACGAACCGGACATGCTGTCCTTGCCGCCGATGGCCGGCACTTTATAATCGAGCTGAGCCTGATGTGCGCCCAGCAGGGCTGCCAACGGCTTGCCCCACTTTTCTTCACTAGTCAGACGTTCAAAATATTCCTGTAAAGTCAACCGTGCCTGTCGCGGGTTGCCCCCCAGCGCGGCAATGCGGGCCAGCGCGGTTGTAACAGCGTAATAGGCACCATGGTAAGGGCTCCAGCTGGAAAGGTAAGGATCAAAGCCATAGGTCATTAATGTGCAGGCAGTTGTTTCACCCTCCGGCACAGGAATCAGGGCAGCCATGCCCTCCTCAGCAGTGCGCTGGCAACTGCCGCCAAATGGCATCAGGATTGTCCCTGCTCCAATAGTACTGTCGAACCTTTCCGCTAATCCCTGGCGGGAACAGCCTTGCAGACTGCCGAAGATATTACGCACGGATTTACCGAAGTGGTCATCGATGGCGCCTTCAGCCGGCCGCTGGAAATAGCAGATATTTTCCGGCAGGGTTACGTGAATGCGGGTGCTTTGCGGCGCGCCGTTGGTATCGATAAACTCACGGCTCAGGTTGACAATTGTCTGTCCTTGCCAGTTCATAATCAGACGAGGTTCAACGCTGACTTGCGCGACTACTGTAGCCTCGAGATTTTCTTTATCAGCTGCGGCCAGGAAGGCAGCAGCGTCGCCGGGAGCGACAACAACAGCCATGCGTTCCTGTGACTCCGAGATAGCTATTTCTGTGCCATCTAATCCTTCATATTTCAAAGGAACTTTGTCGAGGTCGATGACCAGGCCATCTGCCAGCTCACCAATTGCGACAGATACCCCGCCTGCGCCGAAGTCGTTGCAGCGCCGGATCAGGTAGGCAACTTCCGGGTCGCGGAACAGGCGTTGAATTTTACGCTCCGTCGGCGGATTGCCTTTCTGAACTTCGGAGCCGCATTGGGCCAGTGAGGCTTCAGTATGCGGTTTTGAAGAACCGGTGGCACCGCCGCAGCCGTCTCGGCCGGTGCGGCCACCAAGCAAAATTACAACATCACCGGGCTGCGGCTGTTCGCGGCGAATCTGGCCAGCCGGAGCAGCTCCGATCACAGCGCCAATTTCCATGCGTTTGGCGATATAGCCGGGGTGATAGCATTCATCAACCTGGCCCGTTGCCAGGCCGATCTGGTTGCCGTAAGAGCTATAGCCGGCGGCGGCTGTGGTTGTGATTTTCCGTTGTGGCAGCTTACCGCGCAGAGTCTCCTCGATCGGCACAGTCGGGTCGCCGCTGCCGGTTACCCGCATAGCCTGATAAACATAAGTGCGGCCGGATAACGGATCGCGGATCGCGCCGCCGAGGCAGGTCGCGGCTCCGCCGAATGGTTCAATTTCTGTGGGATGGTTATGAGTCTCGTTTTTAAACATCACGAGGTATTCGGTGTCTCTACCATTAACAGGGATTGTGACTTTAATACTGCAGGCGTTGATTTCACCCGAATCGTCCAAATCCACCAGATAGCCGTCTCGGCGCAGCTGTTTCATCGCCAGCGTAGCCAAGTCCATCAGACAGGGAGGTTTCGCGGCCAGACGCTCCGGACTGTAAAGCTGGGCGCGCTGGGCTTCATAATCCCGCCAGATCTTTGCCAGAAATTCGCCAAAAGGGCGGTCCTGATCAAAACGTACAGATTCAATTTCAGTCAGGAAGGTAGTGTGGCGACAATGATCCGACCAGTAGGTGTCAAGCACCCGGATTTCCGTCATGGTTGGCTCGCGCTGTTCGCGGCGGAAATTGGTCTGGATAAACTCTAGGTCAGCAAATGACATCGCTAATCCCAGATCACCGATAAGTGCCTCTAAACCGGCTGCGTCAAGCGAAACGAAACCGTCGAGAGTTTCAACCGGCGCCGGCGCCTCGTATTGCTCATCCAGCGTCTGCGGCTTTGTCAGTGCCGCTTCGCGCGACTCAACCGGGTTAATCAGGTAATCACGCACACGTTCTGTGTCGATACTTGCCGGTTGGCCGTACAGGGCAATTATCCGGGCGGTCCGCACCTGTGGACGCTCTTTTTGGGTGATGATCTGGATGCACTGGGCGGCGGAATCCGCTCGCTGATCGTACTGACCGGGCAGAGCTTCAATCGCAACCAGAGCCGCGGCACCGTGATAGTCAGCGACTTCGTCGTAAACATCGTCAACCGGCAGTTCCGCAAATACCTGGTTTCTGGCCAGGCCATACTCTTCATCGGTAATGCCGGCGATGTCATAGCGGTTATAAACTCGCACACCAGTCAAGCCGGTTTGTTTGAGATTCTCCCGCAGATCTTTCAATATGCCCTGCGCTTCGACATCACAGCCGGCGCGTTTAGCGGTAAATACTCGTCTCACCCGCAGCGTCCCGTTCATGCGACTACTCCTTCTCGGCCAGCTCCTGCAGCAGTGTACCGGATCTCTTAATAAATGCGGCAAGATCGTCAGCGGAGAGTGAGCCATGGCCAAGCCGGGCCAGGTCAAACAACTGGGCTGCCAGTTCACTTGCCCGGTCTTCACTGCCGGGGATTTGTGAAAGTGCCAGTAATTTACCCGCCAGCGCCTGGTCGTCATTGATCACCAGCTTGCGCTCAATTGGAAACAGGCTGTCAAAATCAACCTTTTCTTCGCTGTCGCCGGTGTTCATCTGTTGGAACTGCTTGCGCATTTCCTGCATACGTCTCGATTCTTCTGATTCCACCAGAATAGCCGGTAAAGCATCAACGCCCACCGAACGGACTTCCACTGTCAGTTTATCATCAGCAGTTGCCTTACGGAACAAGTCTGTCAGGGCTTCCTGGCGCTCATCATCTAAGGTTTCGCCGCCGACTTCAGCATCTACCCGGCTGAACTTAACCCCGGGATTCTTGTATTCAATGAAGGACATGAAGTGATTATCAAGCTCATGGTTCATGATCACAACATCCTGGCCACGATCTTTAGCAAGCTGCAAATACGTTACCTGGCGCTCAGGATCTGTCGTGTAGGCCAGTTTCTCACCGAGATCCGGCAATGTCTTGAACTCATGTTCTGTTGTTTCAAAAATCAGGGAATCCTTAACGCGGTCATAGAATTTCTCATCTTTCATCATGCCGTACTTGACGAAAACCGCGATATCCTTCCAATAGCCTTCATAGTCAGTGCGATTGTTTTTGAACAGGTCGTTGAGTTTGTCGGCGACCTTGCGTACGATGTGACCGGAAAGTTTGCTGACATACTGGTCGTTCTGCAAGAAGCTGCGCGAAACATTCAGCGGCAGGTCCGGACAATCGATCGTACCTTTAAGCAAGAAAAGGAATTCAGGAATAATTTCCTTGACATTATCAGCAACGAAAACCTGGTTATAGAAGATTTTTATCCGGCCCTCGAGTGATTCATAAACATTCTCGGTGCGTGGGAAATAAAGGATGCCTTTCAGGTGGAAAGGGTAATCCATGTTCAGGTGCACCCAGAAAAGCGGTTCACGGAAATCCTGGAATGTATCCCGATAGAACTGCTTGTATTCTTCATCGGTGACTTCGCGCGGGTTCTTCAGCCACAATGGCGAAGTGTTGTTAATTGGTTTTTCCACCGGTTCCGGACTGGCTTCTGTCGAAGAGTCTGTAGATGTATCCGTTGCCGTAGCAGCAGTTGATTTGTTTTTTTCTGCTTCGGTATCAGCCGGTTTGGGTGTAATGTCGTGGAAGTAGATCGGCACGGCCATAAAGCCGCAATACTTCACCAGAATTTCGCGGATATGGTTCGCAGTCAGAAACTCGCGCCCTTCCTCCGACAATTTCAAGGTAATCAGCGAGCCGCGGCTTTGACGCTCAGAGCCGGCCATTGTGTAGTTTATGCCATCTTCGCTGACCCAACTGGCCGCCACAGCTCCCGGCTGCCAGGACATGGTGTCAATCCGGACTTCATCAGCTACCATAAACGCGGAATAAAAACCCAGACCGAAATGGCCGATAATGCCATCTTTTTCCGCTCCTTTGGATTCATATTTTTCCACGAAATCCATTACCCCTGAATAGGCAATCTGGTTGATATAACGATGGATTTCTTCCGAGGTCATGCCAATGCCGTTATCCTCAATGCTAAGTGAACCGTCTTCATTATTGAAACGGACATCTATCCGGTAATTATCGCTTCCCTCAGGCAGTTCGGCCTCACCCAGTTCGGTCAGACGCTTCAGCTTCGAAATCGCGTCCGACGCGTTGGAAACCAATTCACGCAAAAAGATATCCCGGTCCGAATATAGCCATTTACGGATAATCGGAAAAATGTTTTCTGTACTGACAGATACACTGCCTGTTTCCTTATTCATATATACCTCCTGAATTTCGCGCGGCTGTTAAGCCGCAGTGTTTATTTTAAGCGCCTTTTTTCAAGGTCGGCGCGCACTATCGCCTGGTATGCATTATGCACAGCTTTAATCAACGGCTGGCCGGCTGAATCCAGGTGAGTATCCTCGATCCTCGAAATGGGCAGGATATCGATCGGTGAACCAGTCAAAAACGCAGCTTGCACTTCTCCGGCCGCGATTTGCGCAGTACTTACCAAACCGGTAACAAGCTCGGCGCCTGTAGCTTTTATGGCGTCAGCAACATGGTAACGGGTTATTCCCAGTAAAATCAACTCCGCCGGGGCAGTAATAATTCTGTTGTCTTGAATAAAAAAGACATTGCTGCGTGAGCCCTCGGTGATCATGCCATCACGATTCACCAGTAAAAGCTCGAAGGGACGGCCGCCTGGGCGTTCCTTGGCAAAACCTTCAGCTACAGCTGTCTTATAAGCCGCATCAACTGTCTTGATATTGGGGTTGAGGCGTTCACGTTGCAGGTAAGCTGTCGGCACACCGCGGGCAAACTGTTCCGCTGTCGGATAATAAGAGGGGCTGAGGTGAATCACAAAATCATTTTCAGTCACGACAATGCGCAGGTTTGTCTGGCTGAATTCCTGGCCCGCAGCCTGAACCAGCCTCAGCGAATCGCTCAAAAGACGATCCGGGTCGATTGTAAACTGTTCAGCGACAGAAGTTTGCAAACGCCTGACATGGTCATCCCAAAACAGAGGCAGACCTTCCACCAGCCGGACCACTTCGTAAAACAGCTGCCGGTCAGTGGGCTGCAGATAAGGGGCAGCGCCCTCAGAAATAAGAGTTGTTAAACCCGCTGGAGTAATTACCAGATTACCGGCAGGCTGGTCGATCATCGGAAATGCCATTTGATTCCCCCTGGAAGTCAGATTTAGCTGCCACCCGGCACTCTGTCAAGCGCGATTTTAATCAGCAGCACAAACTTAATTATACCATCTGTCATCCTTTATGCGAAGTAAACCGATCTCACTTCGATCGGCTGCTGCACAAATTAGGTATCCGCGTGCAGAAACTCATTTATTGAGCCGCATGCATAGTTGAATATGCCAAACACTGCATATTTCTGCATAATTACTGTATATTTTTTGTATAATTAATGTATAATATTAACTTAACAGTTCAGCGGCCTTGCAGCTTTGTATAAACATTTGTCTGGTAGAATGCAGAAATGCTCAAGTGATCCGAGTATAATGTTTCACACAGATTGATACAAAGCTGGTCGCAATGCTGTATCCTGTTAAAAAGGAATATCCACACGTTTCTAAACGTAAACGGTGTGCAAATCTGGAGGTTGCAATTCATGGCTAAAGAAAGAATTCTGCTGGCTTACTCCGGCGGACTCGACACATCCATTATTATTCCCTGGCTGTTGGAAAACTACGACTGCGAAGTTATTGCGATGGCCGGCGAGGTAGGTATTGAGCTCGACCATCAGCAACTGCGTGACAAAGCGCTGAAATGCGGTGCCAGCAAGGTTTATATCGAAGATATCACCGAAGAATTTGTCACCGATTATATCTTCCCCACCCTGAAGGCTCATGCGATCTACGAAGGCAAATATCTGCTGGGCACTTCTTTTGCCCGCCCGGTAATTGCCAAACGCATGGTGGAAATTGCCCGTAAAGAAAACTGTACGGCAATCGCTCACGGTGCTACAGGCAAGGGCAACGACCAGGTACGGTTTGAGCTTACGGTGAAGGCGTTAGCGCCCGAATTAAAAATTATTGCTCCCTGGCGCATCTGGGATATAAAATCACGCGACGAGGAAATAGATTACGCCAACGAGCGCGGCATTCCGGTACCCGTTACCAAAACCAATAATTATTCAATGGATCAGAACCTCTGGCACTTAAGCCATGAAGGCATGGATCTCGAGAATCCAGCCAATGAACCACAATATGAAAAATTGCTGGAAATGTGTGTAACGCCGGAAAAGGCCCCGGACAATGCTACTTATGTAGAAATTGAATTTGAACAGGGAATTCCAGTCGCGATTGATGGTGTGAAAACTGCTCCCGTTGACATGGTTCGCCAACTGAATAAAATCGGCGGAGCCAATGCTATCGGGATCGTTGATATGGTCGAAAACCGGCTTGTCGGCATGAAATCACGCGGCGTTTATGAAACACCTGGCGGTACGCTATTGTATGCTGCTCACCGCGAGCTGGAACTGCTTTGCCTGGACCGAGACACCTTGCATTACAAAGATCTTGTCGCACAGCGCTATGCCGAACTGGTGTACTTTGGCCAGTGGTTCCACCCCCTGCGTGAAGCACTGGACGCCTTTGTCGATGAAACGCAGAAAACTGTCAGCGGTAAAGTTCGCCTCAAATTATACAAAGGTAATGTCATACCTGCCGGCACCACTTCACCATTCTCACTTTATCAAGAGGAGCTTTCCACCTTTGGTGAAGATGATGTTTACGACCAGGCAGATGCCGGCGGCTTTATTAATTGCTTCGGCCTGCCCCTTAAGGTAGTGGCTCAGATGAAGCTGAAAAATAACCTGATGTAACAAATAAAAAACACCTGGTGCCAACATCAGAAAAACAATATGAAACAATATACGCTAACCTGTTATAGAGGTTTTGAAAAATGAATGACAAGCTCTGGGCTGGACGTTTCAGCCACAGCACCGACGCCGCCGTCAATGATTACAACTCATCGATTTCATTTGATTACCGGCTGTTTCGCGAAGACATTCGCGGCAGCCGGGCGCATGCTGCCATGCTGGCGCGCCAGGGGTTGATTGAGGCTGACGATGCCGCGGCAATAGACCAAGGCCTGGCAGAAATCGCTGCTGATTTGGAATCGGGGAAGCTGCAATTTGACCCGGCAGCTGAAGATATCCATATGTTTGTTGAGGCTGAGCTGACTAAACGGATAGGTGAGGCTGGCAAACGCCTGCATACAGGCCGCAGCCGCAACGACCAGGTAGCGCTTGATCTGCGGCTTTACTTGCGCAGCGAAGGGCGCCTGCTGCGCACTGGTTTTCTGAGACTTCATCAGGCATTGCTGGATATAGCTGCCAATCATCTGGAGACTCTGATGCCAGGTTATACGCACCTGCAAAGGGCGCAGCCGATCACCTTGGCCCACCATCTCAGTGCCTACCTGCAGATGCTGCAGCGCGACGTCAGCCGCCTGGACGATTGCCTGGAGCGCATGGATGAAATGCCGCTGGGCTCCGGCGCCTTGGCCGGCACTACCTATCCGCTGGACCGGGAATATGTCGCCAAGGCATTGAGCTTCAGCCGCATTACCAGCAACAGCCTTGACGGCGTTGCCGATCGTGATTTTGCCATCGAATTTTTAAGCTGCCTGGCAATCTTTATGATGCACGTATCCCGGCTTTGTGAAGAGGTGATTCTCTGGTCGAGTCAGGAATTCAACTTTATTGAACTAGATGACGCTTTCTCCACAGGCAGCAGCATAATGCCGCAGAAGAAAAACCCTGATGTGGCAGAGCTTACCCGCGGTAAAACTGGGCGTGTTTACGGTGATCTGATCTCTTTACTCGTGGTTATGAAAGGATTGCCTCTTGCGTATAACAAGGACATGCAGGAAGACAAAGAAGCTGTTTTTGACGCTATTGATACGGTGAATCTCTGCCTGCCGGCTCTCACTGGTATGCTGAAAACCATGAAGGTGAACCGCGAAGCCATGCGTGAAGCTGCTGCCGGCGGCTACACCAACGCCACGGATCTGGCTGATTATCTGGTTGGTAAAGGTATGCCTTTCCGTGACGCCCACGAGGTTTCAGGGAAACTGGTGCGTCACGCGCTCAAAACAGGCAGGGCTTTAGAAGAGCTGACACTGGACGAAATGGCTGGTTTTTCCGGTCTGATCACTGCTGACGTTTACTCCGCAATTGATCTGGCAACTTGTGTCAGACGGCGGTACCTGCCGGGTGGCCCGGCACCTGATACAGTCGCTGCCGCGCTTGAGGAATCACGCGACTGGGCAGATAAGGCGCTTTCATTCTGACAGGACATATAGACTGCTAAAATCAATTTGTTACAAAAGGCGCCTTAATACTATTAGGCGCCTTTTTTGTGCAAACCTTTTTGTGTAAAGAAGTTTAGTGGTTAAGCGAGTTTAGCCGCCTTCCTGTTCGTGTTCCAGCTCATAGGCCCGTTCCTGCCATTCGCGCGCTTCATCTTCTAAACCAATCATCCGGTAAAGCATAACTTTGCCGTGGCAAGCATCGATGTTTTCCGGATCAAGCGCCAGCGCCTGGTCGAAGCATTCGCCGGCTTCGTCAAATTCGCACAGTTGGGTCAGGGTATTGCCCTTCCCCACCCAGGCGGCAACATAATCAGGAGCCAGCGCGATCGTACTTTCAAAATTCTGGATCGCAGCATCAAATTCACTGCGGAAATATTGAATCGTACCTTTGTTGCAGAGTGCATCGGCGAATTCCGGCGATTCTTCAATAGCACGGTCAACCAGCTCAATCGCGGTATCATCGTCGCCTTCAAGATGGGTCAGGTAAGAAAGCTCATTCAGGGCTATCGGGTTATCCGGCTCCAGAGCGACAGCGCGTTTTAGCAGGCGCCGGGCCTGGTCATCATCATTTTTGCGCAGGGCTACCATACCGAGCAGTACGTAAGCGCTGACAAATTCAGGGTCCAGCCGCAGACAGGTTTTGCAGGCTTTTTCGCATTCACCCAGATAGCCCGCAGCATATTGAGTATCTGCCAGCTCGTAGAGCAGGTCAGGGTCATCCGGGTTGAGGCGGCGAAGCTGATTGTAGCAGGAAAGCGCTTCGAAATCGCGGCCGATCAGTCCGAGGCATTTGCCCTTCCCTCGCAGCGCGTCCTGACGCTCAGGGTCAATCTCCAGTGCCTGTTCGAAATCGGCCAGTGCCGCTTCAAAATCACCATCCTGTAAATTGACAAAAGCTCTCGCCATATAAACATTGGAGTTTTCGGGAGCCAGAATGCAGGCGTGCTCGGCGTCGGCCAGGGCGTTGGTCAGTTCACCCTGCAGCAGCGATGTGTTGGAACGCAGGCAGTAACCGGCGAATTCCTCCGGCCAGGTGGAACAGATGATGTCGCAGGTTTGCAGACAATCTTCAATTCGCCCAATCCGCTTTTCAATCCGGGCTTTAATCAGCAGTGATTCAAAATTATTCGGTTCAGCTGTAAGTACTTCATCCAGATAATGAAGTGATTCTTCAAAGCGGCTGGCATATTCCAGTGCGATCACTGCTTCCAGGAAATATTCAATGCCAAAGCCATAAATCGGGCAGCGGCTGGTGAAATCTTTCCATTCTGCCAGCGTGCTGATCAGTTTCGGCAGAGAATGCTGCTGCCTCGCCCGTGCAAACAAGTAAGAGAAATGCAGCCATTCCACTAGGTCAGATTCGAGCCCTGCTTCCTGGCAAGCCTTGATATCCTGCAGCGCCCATTCGAGCTGTTCAGCCTCATAATCAGAAAAATACGACAATAGATACAAACGTAAAGCCGGAGCCCAACGGCTGGCAAGCACGTGGTCAGCAGCAATCATTGGATTCAGCCGATGACGGATCCGGTTTATCCGGCGCAGCGACAAATCCTCGATCAGATCGGAAACGCCTTTATATGCGTTGTAGGTGCTCTTTTCACTTAATAAATAAAGCCTGGCCAGGCGGGCACAGAGCAAAGCCTGTGCTACAGACGGCAGCTCGTCGAGCATAGTTTCAGCCACCTCGACATTACCGCGGCTGACTTGAACAGCAGCATCAATAATCCGGTGCAACTGCCAGAAAGAACTGCTTTTGCTACCGGGAAACGGTGGCAAATCACTGTCGTTAAGCAGGCAGGCCCGCAAGTCCAGCTCATTAACGAACAGCTCGTATAAGCGGGTGGGCTCCATCATCTCGTCAATTCCTCATACTATGGATCGGTGCCGGAATCCGGCCTCCGCGGGCGATAAAGGCAGCGGGTGAGCTGCTGTTAACCGCCATAATCGGCGCTGAACCAAGCAACCCGCCATACTCAACTTTATCACCAACAGTTTTACCGGGTACAGGAATAATCCGCACCGCCGTGGTTTTGTTATTGAAGGTTCCAATCGCCATTTCATCAGCGATAATAGCTGATATTGTCTCCGCTGGTGTATCGCCGGGCACAGCAACCATGTCAATCCCAACCGAGCAGACGCTGGTCATAGCCTCAAGTTTCTCTAAAGAGAGTTTACCAGCTTCCACCGCCGCGATCATACCCTCATCCTCACTGACAGGAATAAAGGCGCCGGAGAGGCCGCCGACAAATGAAGACGCCATTGTGCCGCCTTTTTTAACGGCGTCGTTCAGCATAGCCAAAGCTGCGGTTGTGCCCCAGGCACCACAGGTTTCCAGCCCGAAAGCTTCCAGAATCCGGGCGATTGAATCGCCCACCACAGGTGTAGGAGCCAGGGAAAGATCGATTATTCCGTAGGGAACATCAAGCCGGCGGGAAGCTTCCTGCGCAACCAACTGGCCGACCCTGGTTATCTTGAAGGCAGCTTTTTTGATTGTATCCGCAACCACTCCCAAATCCTGACCAGGCACACTTTCAACCGCGGCGCGAATCACACCGGGGCCGCTGACGCCAACATTAATAGCGCATTCCGGTTCACCTGTGCCTGTAAACGCCCCGGCCATAAACGGATTATCTTCTGGAGCATTGGCAAACACCACCAGTTTGGCACAGCCAAAAGCATCCCTGTCTGCGGTAAGCCTGGCCGTTTCTTTAATGATACAACCCATTTCCCGGACAGCATCCATGTTGATGCCGGCGCGAGTTGTTGCCAGATTCACAGATGAACAAACCATTTCAGTGGTTGCCAGCGCTTCCGGGATGGATTGCAGCAACAGCTTGTCGGCATTGGTAAACCCTTTATGCACTAAAGCTGAAAAACCGCCAATGAAATTAACGCCAACGGCCGCAGCAGCTTTATCCAGAGTACGGGCGAAAATCGTGTAATCTTTGGTATCGCTGGCAGCGGCAATCAGGGCTATTGGTGTTACAGAAACACGTTTATTGATAATGGGAATGCCGTATTCACTGCTGATATCTTCGCCAGTCCGGACTAAACGCCCGGCCAGGCGGGTAATTTTGTCGTAGATCCGGCGGCAGCTTTCTTCAGCTGAGCCGGAGGCGCAATCCAAAAGCGATATGCCCATAGTGATGGTCCGCACATCGAGATGCTGTTCCTGAAACATTCTGATTGTTTCCAGGATTTCAAAATCGGTATACATGCGCGTCCTTCCTCAAATACGGTGCATTGCGTCAAAAATGTCGCTGTGCTGAATACGGATGGAAATGCCCATTTCCTCACCTTTTGCCTCTAGAATGGCAGCCAGGGCCTTAATGTCTTTGCTGGACTCACTTAAGTCAACGATCATGATCATGGTGAATATTCCCTGCATAATAGTTTGGGAAATATCGTTGATATTCACGCCTGATTCAGCTAACAGTGTCGCAACCGCAGCGATGATACCAACACGGTCTTTACCGACAACTGTGATTACAGCTGACTTATGACGTTGTTTAGAGTCCTTTGCCTTTACCATTTCCGCACCTCAAAATTTCCCGGAATGCCTTCAGATTGCGGCAAACCGAACACAAATATAGCTAATCGCCAAGCGACTGTCAATTAATCAGATTTCGTAGGAGTCGCCGTTTTCAGCTAAAACCGCTTCGGCAAATTTTGTCCGGCCTTCATTCAGGATTTCCTGCTCATCATATAGCGGCAGCAGATGCGAAAGCACTAATTTGTGCACACCTGCGGCTTTTGCCAGTTCACCGCATTCCGCGGCTGTCATGTGTGCCATCACCGGTTTGCGGTAACGTTCCAGTGAGCCCGCGTCAAGCACCGCCAAGTCAGCGTCTTTGAGAATTAGTCGCAGATTGTCGCACGGTATGGTATCACCGGAATAAACAATTTTGCGGTTATTGTTTTCAAAACTTACAGCATAAGATTCAACCGGATGTTCCATCAGCGAGAACCTGACATTAATGCCAAACATATCCAGTTCGGTGCCGTCCGTCACTTGCCCCATCACGAGGCTTTCGTCGGTTAGCAGCAGCGAAGCAACCGGTTCCGGCGATGCCGGCGCAAATACGGGTATGGCCTTAACCGGTCGCTCGTGGCGTCGGTTCAGATCAACTGTATAGCGCAGAAGCTGCAGGTCGCTGATGTGGTCATAATGCAAATGTGTAATGATCACGGCGTCGAGCGATTCGATATCGATATAACGGAACAGGTTTGCGAGCACACCGCTGCCGCAGTCTACGAGAATGTTGCGGTTTTCATGCTGTAGCAAATAACCGGAGGTTGCACCGCCGGGAGCCGGAAATCCTCCGGACTTGCCTAGTATAGTCCATTTCACAGGCTCACTTCCCTTCAGGTCAGCAAATTCAGACTTAAACAGTTTAGTGATTACATTTTACCACTATCGTCTCATTGGGCAAAACAATATAGTCTAGTGGCTGGTCGTGCCACTCTTTTGGCAGCGGGTCGTGCAACAGTTGAAAAGGATGTGCCACGCCAATCAGCATGGGCCTGTGCGGCAGCGAAGCTATAAAGCTATCGTAATAGCCTTTGCCGAAGCCGATGCGGGTACCGCTGTGGTCGAAAGCCACACCCGGCATGATCAGCGCACTCATAGGTGTACCGGTCGGGAGCAATGATTCCGGTGGTGGTTCTGAAATACCAAAATGACCGGTACCTAAAAAGAGCCGCAGTGGCTGATGTGGTTCATACAAGCCAAAACGCATACAGTTTTCACCAGTTTCGGGACAATGGACAATTGCGGGGAAAGCTATTTTGATTCCGGCTGCCACCAGATGCGGTACAAGTGGCCGCACATCAGGTTCACCGCGGAAAGCTGCATATAAGCCGATGGGTTCATCAGGCAGCTGCTCCAGCAACGCTGCCAATGGTTCCAACTCACGCAGGCGCTCTATAATCGCCCGGCTATTGGCCAACAGCTCGCGTCGCGGCAACTGCTCTCGCTTTTTAATCAAATGCTGGCGCAAATGGTTTTTATGTTCATCAATCGTTTTGAATTTTTCCTGATAACTACTCATAGTATTAATCCTTCACAGGGAACATCAAGGCTTCAATAAAAAGGTCGCTGAATTCCGGGTCGGAGGAAAGCTCCAGATAGTTGATCTCAGCAGCAGCGACGGTGGCTGCCTCCAATCGGGAAATATCCAGCAAAGCGGCGATTGCGCCCATTGCCGAAGTATTGCCGGCGGCTATCACCCGACCGGTCAGTTCTGCAGGCAGCAGGCCAATCGCCTTGGCGTTCAATACGTTGAGGTACTGGCCAAATCCGCCTGCCAGGTAAATCAGCTTTACGTCAGCGGCAGCAGTGCCTTCTCGGCGCAGTAACAGCTGGATGCCAGCAGCCAAAGCCGCTTTGGCGTTCTGCAACTCACGGATGTCTTTTTGAGTCAAGTAAATATCTGCCCTGGTTTCGGTTTCAACAGCAGATGCTACCAGGAAAGCAGGCTGCCCATTTATCTCAGTCAGCCGTTCACGTAGAGCAGGCGACAAAATTTCCGGATCTGCTCCAATCCGGCCGGTTTCATCAATCACGCCACTGGCCAGCATTGCCGCAACCAGATCAATCAGGCCGGAACCGCAGATTCCAGAGGGTTTTAAGTCGTTATCACCATTAGATATTACTGAATAACTAAGATCCCCGTCAGTTATCCAGGCATGGTCAATCGCTCCACTGGTGCCGCTCATGCCGTTTGTAATATTCGCCCCTTCAAACGCGGGGCCGGCCGCTGTGGCGCAGGCAGTCAAATGATCCCGCGTCCGCAACACGATTTCTCCGTTTGTGCCTATATCAATTAGAAGCGCGGTTTCCTGACCGGGTTTTTCCAATCCCAAAGCAATTACACCGGCCGTGATATCAGCACCGACATAACTGGCAACGGATGGCAGCAGCACAACTAAAGCCTGCGGGAAAAAATTCAGCTCCAGTTCCGGTGCTGTTACGATTGTGGTCTTAACCGTCACCGGGTTAAATGGTGAGCGGGAAATATTTTCGGCTGAGATACCGAGCAGTAAATGCATCATGGTGGTATTGCCGGCACAAGTCAGTAAAGCAAGATCATTTGGCAGCAGGTCAGAACCGGTTGGAGCCAAGTCCAACTCACCCGAAAGTAAACTCTCTTCCTGTTCTTTAGCAGCTTTAGAATATAAAGTTTCGATCAGCGAGGTAATGGCTGCCAAAATCAGACGCTTTAGCTCCAGTCGATCGCTGTCACTGGCGACAGCCCGGGAAATCCGACTGATAACATCGGCGCCGTAGGCAGTTTGCGGATTGGTCCGGGCGGCGCTGGCCAGACGCTCGCCGCTTTGCAGATCGTAAAGATAAGCCGCCAGTGTTGTTGTGCCGATATCTATAGCAACGCCCAGAACACGCTTATTAGAAGTTGCTTCAACAGGCAGGAAACGCATTACAGTTTGGGTGTCATGCCGCCCCCAAAAGCTGACTTTACCATTAGCAGCTGCCAAGTGTACCGGCAATTCTCCCAGCAGAGCAAAAGGCACGCTAAAGCCTGTTTCGCTATAGAAGCGCTCATCATCTGCTTGCTGATTCTTTAAAGTCGGCGGTGGAATTACCGCTTCAAAATGCTGTACGAGCGGCTGCAATACTCTTTCGCGTGCCAAGCCATCTATCAAAATCAAAGCCTGTGATTTGCGTGGCAGCCTCACAACCGCCGCGGACACAGGCAAATCGCGTCCGATCACCGTCTGACAGGCAAGTACAGGACCCAAACCGTCAACCTCAACCAGGCATTTTCCACAGGTGCCGAAGGGCGAGAACCCAGACTGAATAAACTGGGCGGCACTGAGTGGACTAAAGCGAAGGCACGGGTTAAG
>CAYPHB010000020.1:0-18499 GCA_964410445.1 uncultured Oscillospiraceae bacterium | reverse complement strand
AGACATCTGCCAACGCTCTCCAAAACCGGAAAAACCAACAGTTCGGCAGGTGGTTCAGGCATTGCAGGCAATTAAGCCATAGTGCTATAATAGCTTGGATCGTAAAACTTCTGTAGAGGGCATTGCCCGCCGCAGTAAACAGATGGAAGGCATGCATGCGTGATTTATCCCTGCACCTGCTGGATATCGTCCAGAATTCGCTCAAAGCCGGTGCCAGCCGCGTTGAGGTTCGGATTGAAGCCAGGGCAGAGCAGGACAGGCTCATAATTGTGATTAAAGACAATGGCCGCGGGATGACTGCAGAATTTCTGGCCGGAGTAACAGATCCTTTTGTGACCACGCGCACAACCCGTTCCATCGGGCTGGGAATCCCTCTTTTTCGCGAATCGGCAACGATTACGGGCGGAGATTTTATTATCGATTCAACGCCGGGCATCGGCACCACCGTAACTGCCGAGTACGTGATGTCAAGCGTTGACCGTATCCCTCTGGGCGACATGGCTGACACCTTTACCGGCCTGGTCCTGTCAGCTCCGGAACTTGACTATCTACTGGTCTTTAGAGCCGGCGACCGTGAGTTTGAACTTGATTTCAGCGAGGTTCGCCGGGAACTCGTTGATGTCCCGCTCAATGATCCCACCGTGCTGCAGTGGCTTGGTGAAATGATCCGCGAGCAGCAAATCTATATTTTCGGAGGTATTCTGTATGAAATCCCTAGCTGAACTCGAAGCAATCCGCCAGAAGGCTAAACAGGAACTTACAGCCCGCACTGAAGGGGGCCGTCGCGTTGTTGTTGGTATGGCTACCTGTGGAATCGCCGCCGGAGCACGTCCGGTGATGAACGCTATTGTTGAAGAAATCCGTACACGTAATGTGCCTAATGCCACCGTATCGATGACCGGCTGCATTGGTATGTGCCGCCTGGAGCCAATCGCAGAAGTGCTCGAAGAAGATGGCAGTAAAGTTACATATGTACAGCTTGATGCCAATAAAGCCCGCCGCATTGTTGCTGAGCACCTGGTTAACGGCCAGGTTTGTCAAGATTTGACAATCGGAGCCGTTGAGACAGCAGCCAAGTCCTGAATTCTGAGTATTGCCGTGCATACCGCCTTGCCGGACGTCTCTGATCGCGTCCGGCAGGGTTTTACTTTTTATAAGCTACACAGTCGCTGAACCACTAGCTAAAACACCGGTTAAACGCTTGCTGAAACATTGGCAGAAACACTGGCTGAAACACTGGCTGAAACGTTAGCTGAAACACTGGAGGAACAATGAACCTTGCACTATTGCTGGAATCGATGAAAATTCATAAAATCAAGCAGGAAAAGGAAGTCCGCATCTTGTTTGTTGTTTGTTATTTCGTCAACATTGCAGCTTATTTTATCCCCGGTAGTGATCCTAATCTGGCAGGCTTTGTTTATTTTTTAAACGAACTTGCTAAAGGCAATTTTGTTGTGCCAACTTTTACGCAAGGTAATTTTGTGTTTCTTGGTTTGCTGCTGTTGTCGTCGTTGCTTAACCTGCTTCTGTTATTTACCTATGCGGCTATTTACGCCGGTGAAGTTGGCAAAAAAACTGCAAAGGATGCGGTTCGTGGCGTGATTCGCTCGCTGCCTTCTCTGGGACTTGTCCTGTTTCTGATGATCGTACCGTCAATCTTGTCGCTTTTTACCTTGATGCTGCCGTTGCTCATTATCTCTACCATGATGTATTTCCTGCCGCTAAACCTGATTTTAGGTGAAATGAAGCTGCCCGATGCTGTTTCATCTAGTTATGCCGATACGAAAAATATGAAATTCATTATATTTTTTCAAAACACACTGCTGGTGCTACTGCTGAATCTGGCAGAAAACTTTATTCTGGCTTTGTTCGATTTGCGCGGCCTCGGCGCTGTTCTGCTCTCCGGATTCTTTATTGGCGCCCGCACAATGATGGCCGGCAGGCTGATGGGCTTGCTGTACCTTAACCTTGTCAAAAAAGTGCCGATTGTGCTAACATCAAAGACTAACGCCTGAAGCATTATTTCCAGATTCGGAGACTATTCCGGAGGAACTTAAAATGGGAAAAACTGAAGATATACTCACCCTGATGCAAAAAAACGCAAAATTATCGGCAGATGAAATCGCTGTAATGCTCAACCTCGACGCTGCTGAGGTTGCGCAGGAAATAGCCGCGCTTGAGAAAAACAAAACGATTCTGGCGTATAACACCGTGATCAACTGGGACAAAACAGAACTTGACCCGGTTACCGCTTTGATTGAAGTCAGAATAGCACCGCAGCGCGACCAGGGTTTTGATCGGATCGCTGCCCGAATTTATCGTTATCCGCAAGTAAAATCCTGCTATCTGATGTCAGGTGGTTTTGATCTCATGGTTATTATTGAGGACAAAAATCTGAAGGATGTTGCCAAATTTGTTTCCGAGAAAATTGCCCCGCTCGATAATGTGATTTCCACCCGCACCCACTTTATCCTGAAGCAATACAAGTTGTACGGAACCGAGCTTGAAGTCAGCGAGTCGGATGCCCGGGAGGCCGTGGTTCTATGAATCAGGAGCAGTTCCTTTCCGACAGGGTTAACAGCATTCCGCCTTCAGCCATACGTCGCTTTTTTGATTTGGCCAACGAGATGAAAGGCAGCGTCATTTCGTTGTCAATCGGTGAACCGGATTTTGTTACTCCCTGGAATGTGCGCTCAGCCGGTATCTTTTCACTGGAAGACGGGAATACCCATTATTCGCCGAATCAGGGTTTCATCGAGCTGCGCGAGGCAATAACCGCTTATTTGAAGCGCCGCTTCAACATGTTATACGACGCACGCAGTGAAGTACTGGTAACTGTCGGGGGCAGTGAGGCAATTGATCTGGCAATTCGTTCCCTGATTAACCCCGGTGATGAAGTTATTATCCCTGAACCGTGTTTTGTGGCTTATAAAGCCTGCACATTACTGGCTGGCGGCGTACCGGTGCCGGTTTCATGCTCGGCCGATGACGACTTCAGACTGATGCCTGAGGATCTGGAACGCGCGATCACGCCCCGGACTAAGCTGCTGATCATAGGCTATCCCAACAACCCTACCGGAGCAGTTATGTCACGGCAGGATCTGGAACGTATAGCAGATGTTCTGCGAGACCGCGACATCTTTGTTTTATCAGATGAGCTTTACGCAGAACTGACCTATCCGCCGCAAGAACATTGCTCAATCTCCGAGTGCGGCGATCTGCGTGACCGTACAATTGTCATAAACGGTTTTTCCAAGGCGTTTGCCATGACAGGCTGGCGGATTGGGTATGCTGTCGGTCCTGCAATAATTATCGGCGCGATGAACAAAATCCACCAATACGCGATTATGTCGTCGCCCACAACGGCCCAGCATGCCGCTATCGCAGCGCTCAGCAACGGCGACGAAGCGGTTGTGGAAATGCGCAACGAATACAACCAGCGACGCCGTTTTGTAATTGATGCCTGCCGCAAGGCCGGGCTGTTGTCCTTTGAACCCCTGGGAGCGTTTTACGCTTTCCCCAATATCACCGCCACCGGCTTGAGTTCCACCGAATTCTGCGAACGCTTCCTGAAGGATGAAAAAGTGGCGATTGTACCCGGCAACGCGTTTGGCGAATGTGGCGAGGGCTATGTCCGCATCAGCTACGCTGCCTCGATGGAAAACATCCGCGAAGCCATGCTGCGCCTGAACAGATTTGTCGGGCGTCTAATTAACCAGGAGACCTAATGATTGAATTTGACCAATACCGCCAAACGCTGCAAACACTTGAACCAGAGTTGGTCAGGCTGCGCGCGGCTCTTCATATCAACCACATTAGTGACGAAATAGCAGAACTGGAACAGCGTGTTCAGGAGCCAGACTTCTGGAACGATGTTGAACGCGCCCAAAAAATCCAAACCCACATGAAGCATCTGCAGAATAAAGTTGATCGCTACAATAAGCTTAAGAGTGATTTCGACGATCTGGTGGTATTAAATGACCTCGGCGAAGAAGCCGACGACGCTGAGATCGCCGCTGAAGTGGGGGAGACACTGACCCGGTTTGAAGCTGATTTAGAAAAACTGCGGCTGGAAACACTCTTTACCGGTGAGTATGACGCTAACAACGCCATTCTGACACTGCATGCCGGCGCCGGTGGCACTGAAGCCCAGGACTGGGCACAAATGCTCTATCGGATGTACACCCGCTGGTGTGAAGCCAGTGGTTTTGAAATTAAACTGCTGGATTACCTCGAAGGTGACGAAGCCGGCATCAAATCGGTTTCATTTATGGTTGTCGGCGAAAATGCTTACGGCTATCTGAAGAGTGAAATGGGCGTGCATAGGCTGGTGCGGATTTCACCCTTCGACTCTTCCGGCCGCCGGCATACATCTTTTGCTTCACTGGAAGTTATTCCTGAACTCGATAATTCGATCAAAATCGATATCCGGCCTGAGGATCTGCGTGTAGATACCTACCGTTCTTCAGGCGCCGGCGGCCAGCATGTTAATAAAACTGAATCGGCAATCCGGATAACCCATCTGCCAACCGGATTTGTTGTTTCCTGCCAAACCGAACGGTCACAAGTCCAAAACCGTGAAACAGCAATGAACATGCTGCGTTCCAAGCTGTTTGCCGCTGCTCAGGCCGCGCAGCTGGACAGAATCGGCGACCTTAAAGGCAACCAGTTAGATATTGCCTGGGGCAGCCAGATCCGCTCTTATGTGTTCTGTCCCTACACCATGGTAAAAGACCACCGTACAGGTTACGAAGTTGTTGATGTTGAAGGCGTTATGGATGGAGACCTTGACGGTTTCATAAATGCTTATTTATCTGGCCTTAAAATTGAAAAATAATCTTGGAGAGACATCATGACATCATCTCAAAATAACATAAATGAAGAATTATTAAAGCGCTTGAGCGAACAGTTGCTGCCGCTTGGCAGGATAGCGGTCGCGCTTTCCGGCGGTGTGGACAGCTCAGTCTTAGTGGGAGCTGCTGCTGAAATTCTCGGTGCTATAAATGTGTTGGCTGTGACGGTAGCCGCGCCTCTGGTGCCGGCGGCTGACCACAGTGATGCTTCTGAAGCTGCCTGCAACGCAGGCGTTGAACACATGATAATTCATACGGGTGACGAATTACTGGATAATTTTGTATTTCGTGAAAATCCGCCGGATCGCTGCTACCACTGCAAACAACTGATATTTAACGAAATCTTTAACGCGGCTCAGGCACGCGGAATTCAATATGTCTGCGACGGAACCAATGTTGATGACTTACAGCAGTACCGTCCCGGTTTGAAGGCGCTTAAGGAAATGGGCGTAATCAGCCCGCTGGCTGCTGCCGGATTAACTAAAGACGATGTCCGCGAACTGGCGAAAACTTATGCTCCCAATGTTGCGGTAAAGCCTTCGATGGCCTGCCTGGCCACCAGAATCCCGCACGGGGTGGCTATTACTAAGGAAGCTCTGGATCGCATCGATAAAGCTGAAAGCCGCTTAAGGGCTGAGGGTTTTGGCCAGCTGCGGGTACGCGACCACCAGGGCCTGGCCCGCGTCGAATTGCCTGCTGCGCTTCTAAAAAATGGCTTAAGTGCTGACCGCATCCAGTTACTGAGCCGGATTTTGCACGAAAGCGGCTTCACCTACGCGACAATTGATCTCGATGGCTACCGCACCGGCAGTATGGAAGTGCATGTATAAGGGGTACAACTGTTGATGTCTTCATCAGATGAAAAGCTCAAGAACATTATCTCCTGCATTCGTGACGGCAGCTTGTCGCCCGATGACGCTTTTACGCAGCTGCGAAGCCTTGAACCGTCTTCGGCGCTTGATCAGCTGCAGGCGGAAGTCTGTGAAGACCTGGGCTTTGCCCGGGTTGACCATTCACGTGCCGCCCGCAATGGTTTTGCCGAAGTTATTTTTTGTGAAGGCAAGACACCTGAACAATGCGCTCTGATAGCAGCCAGTTTGATGCGCCGCAGTTCGGCGCTGCTGGCAACCAGAGCTAACCCGGAACATTATCTGGCCATTAAGGAAACGGTGCCAAACGCTGTTTTTCACGAAACTGCCCGCATAATTACGGCTGCTGATAAAGCACCTTTACCAGCTGGCAAAGTGGCTGTAGTTTCAGCCGGCACTGCCGACCACCCAGTTGCTGAAGAAGCGGCTGTAACTGCCGAAACGCTTGGCTGTCAGGTTAATCGTTTCAGCGATGTTGGAGTCGCCGGCATTCACAGGCTGCTTTCGGTGATTGACCAAATCAGGGCCGCCGACGTAATTATTGCGGTTGCCGGCATGGAAGGCGCACTTGTAAGCGTCCTGGGCGGGCTGGTTGATAAACCAGTGTTCGCGGTACCTTCCGGAATTGGCTACGGGGCAAATTATGGCGGGATCACGACGCTGCTTGCCATGCTTAACAGCTGCGCCAGCGGAGTTTCCGTCCTCAATATCGGCAATGGTTTCGGCGCCGGCTTTATGGCAGCAACGATCGGGCGTCAGCTTGAACTGGCAAGAGGTAACAGAGATGACTAAAGGAACCCAAAAAATTCTTTATTTAGATTGTTTTTCCGGTATCAGCGGCGACATGTTCCTGGGCGCCATGTTGGACGCAGGTGCTTCCTTGGAAAAAATCAAAGCTGGCCTTTCACTCTTAGGGCTCGACAGCGAATTTACTCTGGTTTCTGAACCAGGCCAACGCCAGGGAATTACAGGCATCAGTTTTGATGTATTAGTACATAAGCGCGGTCAACCACATAGCCACGGCCGTGAGCATGAGCACAGCCATGATCATGAGCATGACCACGAGCATGAGCACAGCCATGATCATGAGCATGACCACGAGCATGAGCACGGCCACGACCATGAACATGAGCACGGGCATGAGCACGACCACAGCCACGAGCACGGCCGCAGCTACGCGCAAATTCGGGCGTTGATCGAGCAATCGGCGCTTGAGGATAAGGTTAAGCAAACAGCTTTGGCAATTTTTGCGGTTATCGCCGAAGCTGAAGCGGCTGTCCACGGGGTTGCGATTGAAGATGTTCATTTCCATGAAGTTGGAGCGATCGATTCGATTGTGGATATTGTCGGAGCAGCCCTGGCGCTTGCCGACTTAGGTATTACGAACGTTGTCTGCTCACCTTTGGTAGACGGCAGCGGCACAATATTGTGCCAGCACGGCACTATCCCTGTACCTGTACCGGCAGTTGCACGCATGCTTAAGGGCACGGATATTCCTTTCAGCACCTGCGACATTCCTACTGAGTTGATAACACCTACCGGCATGGGAATTGTTAAAGCTTTAGCCGGCAGTTTCGGCGCGATGCCGGCTATGCGGATTCATGCCATCGGTTATGGCTTTGGTCAGCGTGATATTGGCCGTCTCAACGCCTTAAGGGTTTTTGTCGGCGAAACAGCGGATGTCCAGCAACCGGATACCGACACAGTTCTGCTGCTTGAATGCCAGATCGATAATTCCACTGGCGAAGAACTTGGCCGGGCTGCTGAGCTATTGATGCAGGCGGGCGCTTTCGACGTCAGTCTGATTCCTGTTTTCATGAAAAAGTACCGCCCGGGTACGCTTTTTCAAGTGGTAGCTCCGCTTAAAGCTGAGCAGGCGCTAGTGCAAATCCTGTTTGCAGAAACCGGGACAATCGGTGTACGCCGGCAGTTGGTGCAGCGCCACACGATGCAGCGTGAAGTTATTAAAGTTATGACTGAATACGGGGAAGCCAGGGTTAAAGTTACCTGCTGGCAGGATACAACCAAAACTCATCAGGAATACGAGGATGTGGCTGCGCTGGCCAGCAAAGCGGGTATTTCCTATTCTCAGGCAGCTCAGGCGATTTTAGCGGCTTATCAATCGTTATAAGTCAGCAAGCAGCACAGCAGGTGTGCTTGTCGATCGCGCAGCTTTCTTGTAAGATTAATGTAAGTTCGAGTGGCGTAAGGAGAATTTTCATGCCAAAAGTCCTCGTCGTTATGGGAAGTGATTCTGACTATCCGGTGATGGAGCCGTGTTTTGCCCAGCTGAAACAGCTGGGCGTCCTATTTGACGCCGTAGTTTGCTCAGCCCACCGGACCCCGCAAAAGGCGGCAGAGCTTGCCGGCAACGCGATTGCGAATGGGTATGGCGTTGTAATCGCCGCGGCCGGTCTGGCCGCACACCTGCCGGGCGTCCTGGCGGCTTATACAACTTTACCGGTGATTGGTGTTCCTGTCGCTGGCGGTGCGCTTAATGGAGTAGACGCCCTTTACGCAATTGTCCAGATGCCTGCCGGAATCCCGGTAGCCACTGTGGCTATCAACGGCGGAGCCAATGCCGCGATCCTGGCAGCGCAGATTCTGGCTGTCAGTGACAGTGAACTCAGACAGCGTCTGATTGAAGCTAAGCAAAAATTGGCTGAATCAGTCGAACAACGCAATCAAAGACTACAGCAGAAGCTGAACGCTGATTATTAAGATGGAATCAGACACGATGACCGAACCAGACACTATTAAACTGGTTGTTTTTGTATCTGGGGGCGGAACAAACCTGCAGGCTATTCTTGATCGGATTAATAACGGCAGCCTGCCGGGTGTTGTTGTGATCGGCGTAATCGCTTCACGCCACGGTACTTTTGCCGAAAAACGCGCTCGCCGGGCGGGTTTGCCGGTTGAAGTCGTTAACCGTGACAGCCGGGAATCAACTACAGAATATGACGCAAGGATGCTGGCCGTGCTGGCATCTTTTCCTGCCGGACCGCCCGATTTAATCGTGCTGGCCGGTTTTTTGTCGATGCTCGGACCACGCCTGGTTAATGAATATCAGGGGCGGCTGATCAACGTGCATCCCGCCTTGATTCCCAGCTTCTGCGGTCCGGGGATGTATGGGCTGCGGCCGCACGAAGCGGCTTTGGCTCGTGGTGTTAAGGTAACAGGCGCAACTGTTCACTTTGTGAATGAAAACTATGATGAAGGCCCGATTATCCTGCAAAAGTGTGTTGCAGTCCTGCCGGATGATACACCTGAGAGCCTGCAACTGCGGGTTATGCAGGAATGTGAGCAGGTGATCCTGCCCGAGGCGATCCGCCTGATTGCCGCAGATAAAATCTATATTGAGGGAAATAAAGTCCGTTTCAGGGAGGAAAAGTAAATGATAAAACGTGCACTGGTTAGTGTTTCTGACAAAACCGGTATTCTGGATTTCTGTCGCGAATTAGCCGCGGCCGGGATTGAGATAGTTTCAACGGGCGGCACAGCCGAACTGCTGCAGCAAAATGAGGTGCCTGTTCGCAATGTCACTGACCTGACAGGCTTTCCGGAATGTCTTGATGGCAGAGTTAAGACTCTGCACCCCTTTGTCCATGGCGGCATTCTGGCAAAACGCGACGATCCATCACATCAGGAAACAGTAGAATCACTAGGACTGCCGTTAATCGATCTGGTTGTAATCAATTTGTACCCCTTCAAGGCAACAATCCAAAAACCGGATGTGTCATTCGCGGAATGTATCGAAAACATTGATATTGGCGGGCCCGCCATGCTGCGCTCGGCTGCGAAAAACCACGCTGATGTCACGGTGCTGATCGATCCGAAAGATTACGACGACGTGTTAGAACAAATCCAGACCTGCGGCGAGACGGACATTGAAACCCGTTTTCGCCTGGCACGCAAAGTTTTTGAACATACTGCCGCTTACGACGCGATTATCGCAGACTATTTGCGCAATGTAGCCGGTGACGATGTCTGGCCGGATCAGCTGACTTTGACCTATGAGAAGGACACTGAGCTGCGCTATGGAGAGAATCCGCATCAGAAGGCAGTGCGCTACAACAAGGCATTGCCGGCAAAAGGCACGATGGCACAGGCAATGCAGCTATCCGGCAAGGAGCTTTCTTACAACAACATTGCTGACACGGATGCCGCCATTCAGCTGCTCAAGGAGTTCATTGAACCGGCCTGTGTCGCTGTAAAGCATGCAAATCCATGTGGCGTAGCAATCGGCGAGAATATTGCTGAAGCCTATAATCGCGCATATGAAGCAGATCCGGTGTCGATCTTTGGCGGCATTGTCGCTGTCAACCGCGAGATCGATGCGGAAGTTGCCGCTGCCATGAAACAAATTTTCCTGGAAGTTATTATCGCGCCGGGTTATACCGATGAAGCCCTTATGCTTCTGATGGAAAAGAAGAATCTGCGTTTATTGCGCCTCAGTGATATCGACACTCCTGTAGCAGCCGGCACCCCTTTGTTTAAAGACATCAGCGGCGGCCTTCTGGTTCAGGACGCTGACACTATATTGTGGGATGATCTGGACTTTCAGCGCGTAACCGAAAAGATCGCCACCACCGAGCAGTTTGCCGACTTTGAGTTTGCGATGAAAGTCGTTAAGCACGTACGTTCCAATGCAATTGTCCTGGCGCGCGGCGGCCAGACTGTGGGTATCGGCCCCGGTCAGCCGAATCGGATCACTTCAACCGAGATCGCCATAAAGAATGCCGGCAATAAATGTGAGGGCGCCGTGCTGGCTTCCGACGCGTTTTTCCCATTCGCAGATTGTGTCCAGGCGGCAGCCAAAGCCGGAATCGCGGCGATTATTCAGCCGGGCGGCTCGATCCGCGACCAGGAATCAATCGATGCAGCCAACGAGCTGGAAGTATCAATGTACTTCACCGGAATGCGTCATTTCCGCCATTGAACATCAACAACTGTTGGAGGGCTACATGAAAATACTGGTTGTCGGCGGCGGCGGCCGTGAGCATGCGATTGTCTGGAAGCTTGCGCAAAGCCCGCGTGTCAGTAAAATCTACTGTGCCCCGGGCAATGCCGGCATGACTGACTTGGCGGAACTGGTGCCAATCAGCGTGCTCGATTTTCCGACAATTATCGAATTTTGTCGTGCTAAATCGATTGACCGCGTGCTGGTCGCACCTGATGACCCTTTGGCTCTTGGCCTGGTAGATGAACTGGAGGAAGCGGGGATTGCCGCTTATGGGCCCGGTCGCGCAGCTGCCCGGATAGAAGCGAGTAAGGCCTACTCCAAGTATTTGATGCAGCGTTATAACATCCCCACGGCAAAATACAAAGTTTACAACGAGCTGGAAGCGGCACTGAATGCACTTGAAAGCTGCAGCTACCCTGCGGTAATCAAAGCAGACGGTCTGGCATTGGGCAAAGGCGTGCTGATAACGCAAAACAAGGCAGACGCTGAAAAAGCTGTGCGCCTGATGCTTGCCGAGCAGGCATTCGGCAAAGCCGGCGGTACGATCCTGATCGAAGAGTGCTTAACCGGGCCGGAGCTTACTGTGCTGGCATTCAGCGACGGAACAACAGTAAAGCCGATGGTCACCTCGCGCGACCACAAACGTGCTCTAGACGGCGATCAGGGTTTGAATACAGGTGGGATGGGCGCGGTTTCTCCCGGTGCCGATTTAACAGAAGCTGAAATGCAGTTAATGCAAAAAACAATTTTTCAGCCGACAATCGATGCCATGCGGGCAGAAGGAACGCCATTCTGCGGGGTGATTTATTTTGGCCTGATGCTGACTGAAGAAGGACCGAAAGTAATCGAATATAACGCTCGTTTTGGTGACCCTGAGGCACAGGTGGTTCTGCCCCGGCTAAAAACAGATTTGATTGATATTATGGAAGCAATCCGCAATGGCTGCCTGGCAAATCAGGATATTGAATACTCATCTGACTGCGCCTGCTGTGTGGTTATAGCGAGCGGCGGCTACCCGGGTGCCTACCAAACGGGGTATCCGATCAGCGGTCTTGACCAAAAAGATGTGATTATTTTCCACGCCGGTACCAAACGGGATGAGCAAGGCAATATTGTAACCTGCGGCGGCAGGGTTCTGGGTGTAACGGCTTTGGCACCGACTCTGTCGGCAGCGATTGACCTCGCCTACAAAGGCGTAGATGGAATCAAATTTGAAAACGCACACTATCGAAAGGACATTGGACGCACATGACACGCATCGGCATCATTGGCGGCACCTTCGACCCCGTACATAAAGGCCATGTCGCTCTGGTTGAGGCGGCACAGGCAAGCGGCCTGGTTGACCGGATATTTGTCCTGCCAGCCGGCATACCGCCGCACAAACCGACCGACCGGACAGCATTTGCGGCGTACCGCTACGCGATGTTGCAAAAAGCTTTCGAACACCTGCCGGAAGTAATTGTTTCGGACCTGGAAATTCTGCGTCAGGGCAATTCCTATACGATTGACACCTTGCGAGTGTTCAGATCTTCATGCAGTCCGGCTGACGAGCTTGTTTTGATTTACGGCTCAGATATTTTGAATGAAATGCACACCTGGCGCCAACCGGAAAAAATACTCCAGGAAGCCAGTTTGCTGCTTGCCATCCGCGGTGGTGAATCTATTACGAAAACGAAAGCTCAAGCTGAGTGCATGCGCCGCGAATATGGTGCCAGGATTGATTTTTTTGACGCCCCGACCATCGATTTATCTTCGACCATGGTAAGGAATGCTCTGGCTGCCGGGGAATCGCTTACAGGCATGTTGCCGGAAAAAGTGATACAGTTCATCTATAAGCATGAAATCTATCGTCAGGATGAGGCAGTATGGGATTTGCCAGCTGTTTTCAAACAGCGGCTACGCGAAATTGAGCGGGAATTATGGCTGATGATGACGGCTAAACGCCTGCTACACAGCTTGAATGTCTGCCGCCTGGCGGTTGACCTGGCAAGAATCCACAATGAATCACTGGAGAATGCGGCCTTGGCAGGTTTACTCCATGATTGTGCTAAGGACCTGCCGCCTGACCGCGTGCAAAGACTGGCAGAACGTGCCGGAGATCCGCTACTATTGGCTCCGCCGCTGGCACATGGGCCTGCGGCCATGGTACTGGCGCGCGATCACTTTGGTGTAACTCAACCGGAAGTGCTGCGGGCAATACTTTACCACACCACCGGAACCGCTGATATGACGCCTTTAGACAGCATCATTTTTATTGCGGATAAAGTGGAACCGGCCCGAACCTACCAGAATCTGGAGGAAATCCGCAGACTGGCACCTGTGGATCTATCGGCAGCCTTAAAAGTTTGCCTGGCAGAGATCGACATTTATTTAAAACGGGAAAACCTTGACATTCACCCATACGCACAGGACGCGGCCAACACCTTAAATGGTGATTAAAAAATGGCTGCAACATTATACCCAATTTAAAGGAGGCGGATACATGACCGCAGAAGAACTAGCGAATGTTATCAAAGAAATTTTAGAAGACAAAAAGGCAATTGACATTGAGGTAATTGAAATATCACAAAAAACAATTCTGGCTGATTATTTTGTAATCGCCAGCGGCACATCTGTGACTCATGTGAAATCTTTGGCCGATGAGGTAAGTTACCAGCTTAAAGAAAAATACCAGATGCTGCCCAAAAGTGTTGACGGGGAATCTACCAGCCGCTGGGTCTTGCTCGATTACGGTGACGTAGTTGTGCATATTTTCCACCCGGAAGACCGTGCCTTTTACAGCCTGGAAAAGCTTTGGCAGGCTTCACGCCAAGCCTGAGTGGCTTCATATCAGGGAGAAAACCAGTTAGGGAGAAAACCAGTGAAGATTGATTTTCCAATTGAACAAGCGGTTAGAAAGCGCACTAGCGTCCGAAATTACGCAGCTCAAGACATAGACGCGGAAAAGATAGAAGCGTTGAAGCATTTTATAAGTACCTTGAATAATCCATTTGGACCGGAAGTGCTTTTCCACTTCCTGGAGCCCAGTGAAATGGAGGATCAGCAAAAACTTGGTACTTATGGTGTTATCAAAGGCGCAAAACGGTATATCGGGGCAACCGTTAAAGAAGGACCGCTGGCCCTGGAAGCGCTGGGCTACGAGTTTGAAACGGTGATCCTCTTTCTGGCTCATCTTAACCTTGGCAGCTGCTGGCTGGGAGGTACTTTCAATCGGGAGGGATTCGCCTCAGCCATGGATATAGGCGAGGGCAGGATTTTTCCCGCCATCATTCCTTACGGATACGAGGCGAACAAAAGGCATTTGACAGAAACAGTGATGCGCAGAATAATTAGCGCGGATCAACGCAAATCGTGGAATGAGCTATTCTTCAGCCAGGACTTCCATTCGACTCTAGCTAAAGAAGCAGCCGGAGACCTGGAATTCAGCCTGGAAATGATTCGCCTGGGCCCATCGGCATCCAATAAACAACCCTGGCGAATACTTTTCAAAAATGACATGCTTCATTTTTACGAGAATCAGGAGCCCGGCTATAGTACTCGTTTTCCTTACGACATACAACGGCTGGACATGGGGATAGCGGCTGCTCACTTCGATCTTTCAGTTCGGGAGAAAGGTATTGAAGGACATTTCGATTTTGCCAGCGAACCGATTCTTGAATTGCCGAAAAACACACTTTATTGTTATTCTTGGATCCGTGATTAGCGGTTAATGTTATTTTTTGACCTCTGTTTTTTGCTTCGTTGCAACGTCGGTCATGCTAAGGTGAGCGAAACAAAGCAACAGGGGTGATAACCTTGGCAGTTGAAAACAGAACACGTCAAATTGAAAACCGCCGTCGCTGGCTGCAACGTCTGACTCAATTCGCAACGTTGTTTGCCATCGCCGGCGCAATTGCTTTAATTTGGTCCTTATTCGGCAACCCCACATCAGCCGGCGGCCCAAATGGTGCAAACAGCACCATACTTACAACCAACTCAAATAGCACAACCAACAGCACTGCTGCTGGCACAGACACTGATTCAACCGGCGTTACTGAGCCGGCAACTTCGGAGTCATCAGCTATTGGGCCAAAAACTGCTTCAGAAGATGAAATCCCTGTTTATATTGTGGGCGCGATCGCCCGGCCTGGCATTTATATAGTCAAGCGGGGGAGTTACCTTTATGAACTGGTAGAGATGGCCGGTGGCATGACCAGCGAAGCCGCCACTTTGGTTGTAAATCTGGCCCTTAAAATCAGTGACAATCAAATGATTCGCATTCCAACCCAAAGCGAGTCAACTGACCAGTTCAGCCCTCATAGTTTTCCCACTGGTGCAAATAGCGCAACTGGCGATAGCAACAGTTCAAAAACCATTAATATCAACACAGCTTCACAGGCCGAACTGGAAACTTTACCGGGAATCGGGCCCGCGACTGCCGCAGCAATAATAGCTGAACGCACCAAAAACGGGCAGTTCAAACAAATCGAAGATATTATGCGGGTTAGCGGTATCAAGGAAAGCCGATATGCCCAACTTGAATCGCTGATTAGAGTTCAGTAGTTAAGTTCAGCTGATCAGAGTTCAGTAGTTAAGTTATTTAAGCTGATGGCCCGTCATGCAATTCAACCCTCAGACCGCCGGAAACCGTTTTTGCACTTACTTCATTGCCACCGCCGTTCATTGTCGCTTCAGTTTTGCTTCGGGACTGGCTGATAATTTGCAGTTGAACACCTTCGGCATTGAGTGAACCCGAAACTGTGTTGTACTGCAGCCGTAAGCGCGCTTGTTTTGGCACCCGGAGTGTTATGTGACCTGAAACAGTGTCAAAATCCGATTCCGGCACAGTACTTGTCGCATAACTGGCCATAAGTGCGCCGGAAACGCTCTTCATTGAGAGCTTGCCTTGAACAGCACCAACGCTTAAAGCACCCGATACAGAATTTAAATTAAGCCGCGGCCATATTGCCTGCTCCGCCAGGAAAGAACCGGAAACGCTGTTGAATTGCAAACTTTGCCAACTGGACACCGGACTGTTTTCAATTAAGGTCGAGCCGGATACGGTTTTGATATCTACCACCCCGTTGTAACTGGCGGGTATCTGCAAATCAAGATTCAGGTTAGTGCGGTGCGTACCAAACCAGGGGTAGCGGCTGCTGACAACCAGCTGGTCTCCTTCGCGTTGCACTGTCCAGCGGATGCGACTGAAACCGGAATAGCTGCCGCTCATACGTGCATTGAATTCATTGCCGCCTTCCTTTACCACAATTCGTTCAGAGACGGCTTTCACGACAATTGTCTTGATTCCCTTTAAATCGTCGGTATGGTTTTCATCCAGGTTATATGTTCTGCGGCCAAAAGAGAAACCATCCCAGAAAAAACTATTGCTCCAACGGTCAACATTGAGGCGGTCGCTAAAGTCTGTCCAACTGAAATTGGTCGCGGCGAGAACCAGGCCGGCTATCAGCGTGGAAAAGAAAATTACCACCAATAGAATGACCAGAATTAGTAAGCCTTTGTGTTTCATTTAGCAGGCCCTCCTTTTGCGACAGTCTGATTCCAATTGATATAAGCTCTCAGGCCGCGGGCGAACCAACGAGTCAGCCAAAAGGCGCCAATGAGGATCAATAACGTTAAGGCCGCCAGGGCAATGGCAAAAAGGATGAGGATTACTGTCATTAGCCCGTTTCCAGCTTCAGCAACTGCAGCGATAACCAAAGCGATTGAAGCGGCGCCAACCCCAAAACCAAAAAACCAGACACCCACCAGCACCGAAACGATTACAAGCAAAACAGGGATCGCGATAAACAGGTTAAGTAAAACCAGCAAAATTACATTAAGCGCGTTATTGCCACTGTGCTCTACGCTTACATGCTGGCGAGGTTCGTTCCAGGCTGGCTGGCTTGAAGGAACTGGCTGGCCCGACCAAACTGGCTGACCAGAAGAAACTGGCTGGCCCGATGGCCTGGCGCTATCGGCTTGGGAAGCTGGTGCATTATACTTTTGTTCTGTCGCTGCTACCCGCGCCTTGCCTGTGTAATCCTCAGCATAAACATAGCGTTTTTCAGCTGTGGGTTGGCTTGGCGCTGAAGCGGTTTCACTCGGAGATGCAGTTTTACCGGATTTAGCTTGCGCCGCTGTTGTGGGATGCGATAAAGCATACTGAGCTGCGATATCGGCAGGATCACCCAGCTGAGCCACTAAATCTTCTTCGCTGCGACCTTGCTCAAGACCAGTTGCGAAGTGCTCAGAAAAGTCGGCTACAATATCTTCAATGTCGGCGCTATTGCTTACACCATGTCGGCTGAGCTCCTGCCTTAATTGTTTTAGAAAATCCTTCTCATTCACGTCTGATCTCCCCCTGTAATTGCGTTAACCTGGCGGACAAGCTCCTGCCATTCGGCTAACAGGTTTTTTTGTGTCTCAATTCCTTGCGGAGTCAGCGCATAATATTTACGCTGTGGTCCAACAGAGGATGTTTGCAGGTAGGTTGTAACATTTTCTTCTGCCGCCAGCCTGCGCAGGATCGGGTACACAGCACCATCTGAAACGTGCATGGTTTGGGAAAGCTGTTCCGCCAATTCATAGCCATAGCGGTCATGTTCTGAAAGCAGGGAAAGAACACATAGTTCCAGCACCCCTTTTTTCAATTGCGCATTGATCATTTTCGCAGCCTCCTCAATTTAGAATACAAAAGGCATAAATTTTTTGCCCACTAGTAATCATAGAATCATACCAAGACATTGTCAATCTGCTGTGTTACCAATATCAATGAGTTTACATAAAGTCATAAATTCTGTAATATTATGGGATCACAGAGCTGGCTGCATTAGTTACGCAAGTGCTTTTTTCAGCCAGAAACCGATGCTCGGTATTAAGCTGCTTAGGTGTGCTGACCCGGATACACCGCCCGGCTCTGCAATAAAACAGTACAAACGTAAGCAGCAACAGGCTTTCTAGGAGGTTTACATGCAAGATTTTGAAGATGTCGGCTATCAACATACTTTCCGACATACATCCGCTCATATATTGGCACACGCTGTCAAAAGGCTATTCCCGGAAACAAAGCTGGCTATCGGCCCGGCTATCGAGAACGGTTTCTATTACGATTTTGACCGCGAGGAGCCTTTCTCAAACGAGGATCTCGCCAAGATCGAAACTGAAATGCGCAAGATCGTTAAAGAAAAACTCGATATTGAGCGTTTCGAACTGAGTCGCCCTGACGCTATAAAGCTGATGACAGAACTCGATGAGCCATACAAGGTGGAGTTGATTAATGATCTGCCTGAAGCTGAGGTAATTTCATTTTACCGTCAGGGAGATTTTGTCGATTTATGCGCTGGCCCTCATCTTGACAATACCCGCGAAGTTAAAGCCTTTAAACTCACACAGACAGCAGGTGCCTATTGGCGCGGCAGTGAAAAGAATCGGATGCTGCACCGGATCTACGGCACAAGTTTCCCCGACAAAGGAATGCTCAGAGATTACCTGGCAATGCTGGAGGAAGCCCGCAAGCGCGACCACAATAAACTAGGTCGCGAACTGGGTTATTTCACGACAGTAGATTACATTGGTCAGGGCCTGCCGATTATGCTGCCTAAAGGCGCACGCGTGCTGCAGATCCTGTCTCGTTTTGTCGAAGATGAGGAGCAGCGCCGGGGGTATCAGCTAACAAAAACCCCGCTGATGGCAAAGTCCGATCTTTACAAAATCTCGGGTCACTGGGACCACTACCGCGATGGCATGTTCATCATTGGTGATCCCGATAAGGCTGAGGAGACGGAAGTCCTGGCTCTACGGCCGATGACTTGTCCGTTCCAGTTTCAGGCTTACCT
>CAYPHB010000019.1:0-19612 GCA_964410445.1 uncultured Oscillospiraceae bacterium | reverse complement strand
GGTTATGCTGTAAATGTAATTGAAAGCACTATCACAAAAGTGTTCACAGAAAACGTTGCTGAATAACGCTGCAAATAAATCCGGTTGCGCATTTATGTACTGAACAGTTTTGTTTTCCCGGCAGTAAGTGTTATGATGAAATGCCGACTACCGTACGCACGGCAGTCGGCATTTAAACATCATTTTAATTATCAGGCAGGTAAGAATGTCCCAAATCACTACAACTAATTATAATATCGCAATTGTCTCGCTTGGCTGCGCCAAGAACCTGGTGGATGCTGAATGCATGAGCCAGCAACTTCGCGATAACGGCAACCAGATTGTGTCCGATCCGGCTGAGGCAGATGTCGTAATCGTCAACACCTGCGGCTTCATTGAGTCAGCCAAAAAAGAAGCAATCGATACTATTCTGACGATGGCTGATTACAAAAAGCCAGCTGGTAAAGCCGATTTTTTGGTGGTTACCGGGTGTCTGGCGCAACGCTATCGGCAGGAAATAGCAAATCAATTGCCAGAAGTCGACGCGATTTTGGGGGTTGCACAGTACAAGGATGTAAGCGCGACCATTGACCGATTGTATAACAATCCGGAAAAAACTATTAGTAATCCGGCAGCCGCAGTTGATGCCCGCCTGCAGCACCTCAATAGTTTCCGTAAACCCTCAACCGTCGGTTTTGCTTATATTAAAATTGCCGAAGGTTGTTCCAACAATTGCAGTTATTGCGCAATTCCCGGTATCCGTGGGCCGCTGATTTCGCGCCCGCTGGAAGAAATTGTGTCTGAAGCTAAGTATCTGGCCGGCCAGGGTTTTCATGAGCTGATCCTGATCGCGCAGGATACAACTCGTTACGGGCTTGACCTATATGGCTCACGGCAACTGCCTAACTTATTGCGCGCGATCACAGCGCTCCCGGAAGTGGGCTCGATTCGCGTTTTATATGTTTATGCTGATGGCATAACTGATGAGCTGATCGAGTGTCTAGCCATTGAACCAAAAATAATGCACTATCTGGATCTGCCGATCCAGCATGCGTCAGATAAAATTCTGAAGAGCATGAACAGGCGTGACAGTAAGGCTGATTTGCGGTCAGTTATAGCCAAATTACGAGCAGCAATACCGGATTTAATTTTACGGACTACTGTTATGGTAGGTTTTCCCGGCGAAAAAACCGCAGAATTCACTGAACTCATAGACTTCCTGCAGGAGATTCGCTTCGAGCGTTTAGGCTGCTTTATTTATTCTCCGGAAGAAGGTACAGTGGCAGAACGAATACATCCCCGAGTAAGAGGAGACGTCTCTTGTCGCAGAGAAGAACAGGTTATGCTGCTGCAACAGCAGATCACCTGTGAAGCAAACCAAGCCAGAATCGGCACCATAGTTCCCGTTTTACTTGAAGAAGTGGATGAAGATGGGATATTCTACAAAGGCAGAAGCTATGGCGAAGCACCTGAAGTTGATCCTGTTATTCTGGTTGCAGCCTCAAACGAATCTGTACAATTGGGCGAAGTCCATTCAGTACGGATTCTCACCGCTAATGAGTATGAAATGATTGGAGAAACTGTCTTGTGAACCTTCCCAATAAACTAACCCTGGCCCGGATTATCCTTGTCCCGTTTATTATATTTTTTATGCTGCCGATTCCTTTTGGTGGTGATACTTTTGCCGGCTGGAACAACTTTGTGGTCAATTATGGTCATTTCCCAGCTGCGTTTTTATTTGTTGTCGCCTCACTGACAGATATGTTCGACGGCAAAATCGCCCGCAGCCGCGGTTTAGTCACCAACTTGGGCAAGTTTCTTGATCCGATTGCCGATAAACTGCTGATTATTTCTGTGCTGACAGTTTTGGTACAGCAGCAGCGGATTCACTCCGTTGTCGCGATTATCATCATCATTCGGGAATTTGTGGTCACAGCAATCCGCCTGGTCGCGAGTGACAATGGCAAAGTAATCGCCGCCAGTAAACTGGGCAAAACAAAAACACTGCTGCAAATGGTTGCGATTACATTCCTGATGCTGGAAAAACCCATCGTACATTTGCTGGCAGGCAGAATCGATCAGATTTGGATTACCCGCACCGGCGATTTTCTGCTTTTCCTGGCAGTAGTTATGACACTGACCTCAGGCTTTGATTATCTGTTCAAGAACATCAATTTCCTGAAGGAAGCGAAATAAATTCTCCTTATTTCTGAACAGTCAGATAAGAGCTTGACAATCTCTTGACTATCAAATAAAAATAGGTTATGTTAACCGGAAATGCCAGTTTTAATTGAAAACGAGCATGTAAATGTTGCCCAATATGAGGAGGTTCCTAAATGTCCAACGATCAGATTTTTGAAACAGTACAGAATATTCTTGTGGACCAGCTGGGTGTCGATGAAGACTTGATTACCCTGGAGTCCAATTTTATCGACGACCTTAATGCCGATTCACTCGATATCGTCGAGCTTGTAATGGCTATGGAGCAGGAATTCAATATTTCGATTCCTGACGAAGAAGCAGAACGCATTAAAACAGTCGGTGACGCAGTCGATTTTATTAAAAACAATAAATAATTGCATCAGACAGGCCAACAAAAGAAGCACCGCAAAGTGCTTTTTTTCTTGGAACTGATTAAGGTGACGCTATGAACAGCCCATTAAATCCTGATCTGCCGACGTTAAATTTGAAGCAGCTGCAAGCAGAGATCGGGTATTCTTTTCAAAACCCCAGTCTTTTGCTTGAAGCCATAACCCATTCAACTTATGCCTATGAGCGGCGTCAACCGGATTGTCTGGATAATGAACGCCTGGAATTCCTGGGTGACGCGGTGCTTGATTTAGTGGTAAGTCATCTGCTTTATCAGAACATTGCGCAATTCAGTGAGGGTCAGATGACCAAAACCCGTGCGCTTGTTGTTTGCGAGCCAACTTTAGCTAAAGCTGCCCAGGCTATAAACCTTGGCGGCTATTTGCGGCTGGGGCGGGGCGAAGCTGCAACCGGCGGTCGTGAAAAAGCCTCAAACCTTTCTAACGCTGTTGAAGCGATCATCGGTGCGACATTTCAGGACGGCGGTTATCCGGCTGCGGAAGCTCTAGTGAGAAGAATGCTTGCCGCAGACCTTAAAAAGGCTCTCGCCGGCAAACTGGTCTACGATTTTAAAAGCAGGTTAATTGAGCTGATTCAGGGAACCAGGCCACTATCTGCGCTTAAATTTGTGATCGTCAGGGAAGAAGGCCCTGTCCATGAACGCACCTTCACTGCCCGGGTGCTGCTCGACGAACAAGCGCTGGGCGAGGGCAGCGGCAATAGCAAAAAAGAAGCTGAACAACAAGCTGCTCAGGAAGCCCTGTCGAGAATGGAATAGCAACGCCGACCCCTTCGGGTATGCTATAATGTTCTGGATTTGTACCACGGGGGTCTATTAATGCACCTGAAATCACTCGAAATACAGGGCTTCAAGTCTTTTCCGGAACGCACTGTAATTGAATTCCATCAAGGCGTAACCGCCATCATCGGGCCCAACGGCAGCGGCAAGTCGAATGTAACAGATGCCATCCGCTGGGTACTTGGTGAGCAAAGCGTCCGCACTTTGCGTGGTTCGCGCATGGAGGACGTAATTTTTACCGGCACGCAGTCGCGCCGGGCAATGAGTTATGCCGAAGTCAGCATGGTAATTGATAACCAGGACCGCATGCTGCCGATCGATTACGGTGAACTGGCTGTTACCAGGAGACTTTACCGCTCGGGAGACAGTGAATACTATCTAAACAAAACACTTTGCCGCCTTAAAGATATCACCACACTGTTTATGGATACCGGTCTGGGTCGCGACGGTTATTCAATTGTCGGTCAGGGCCGTATTGACGATATTCTTAGTAACCGCTCGGAAGACCGGCGACGCATTTTTGAAGAAGCTTCCGGTATTGTTAAATTCAAGACACGCAAGGACGAAGCTGAGCGCAAGCTGGCTAATACCGAACTGAATATGCTCCGGATCAACGATGTTATTGATGAATTGACAGCGCGGATTGAACCTCTGGCGGAGCAATCTACAGTAGCGAAAAGATACCTTTCCTTGCGTGATCAGCTTAAAGAGCGTGAAACTAATCTGCTGCTGGATACGATAAATCAGCATGAACAGAAGCGGTTGGAACAGTCTGAGGAGTTATTCCAGGTCACTGAAGACCTTAGGGATGAAAACTTTAAACTGGATAACCTGCGTGAACGCAACTCGTTGCTGCAAACTGAAAGCCAATCACTTGAGCAGGCTTTGACAGAACAACGCTCCCGCTTTATGGAACTTAATCAGGAATTATCCACTGCCGAAGGGCAACTGCTGCGCGATCAGGATCGCATCCAGCAACTGAAACTGCAGATCACTGCCAGTGAATCTGAACAGTCGGAGCTGGACCGTCAGTTGGGCGAGCTCGATTCTGAACTTGCAGATAAACAAACCAAGGCTGAACGTCTTAAGCTTCAGGCAACGCAATATAAGGACCGTTTGACTACTGCTGAAAATGAAATGAACGCGGTTTTATCCGTGCTCGATCAGCAGGAAAAACGACTGGAAACGCAAAAGGCTGAACATAGCAGTTTGCAGGACAAGCTGTTTGACCAGCGGGGTCAGCTGCAGCAAATCCGCGGCCAGGGAACCTTGCTGGATTCTCGCCAGCGCTCATTGAAGCTGGAATTGGCAGACCTGATCAGTAATACAGACCGCAGCCGGATCCAGCAGGAAGAGGCTGAAACTGCTTTAAGCGCGATTCGCCAGAAGCTGGCTGAACTTGCAACCGAGGCAGAGGATTCGCGCAATCGGCTGGCTGCCGAACAAAACGGGATAACCAGCCTTGCCCGGCAAATTACCGCTGGCGAGCAGGAATTGCATAACAGTGAATACCGCCGCCGGACGCTTCAGGACCTGGAGCGTAACCGCGAAGGTTATGTTGAGCCGGTACGCCGGATTATGCAGGAAGCCGGCCGCGACAAGCTGTTTGCCGAGGGTATCCGCGGCACACTTGCTGACCTGATTCGGGTTGAGCAGGATTACGAGCTGGCTGTGGAAATCGCGCTTGGCCACGCCCTGCAAAATATTGTCACCGCAGATGAGCAAACGGCGGCCCGGTTGATCGAGTGGCTCAAGGAAAAGCGTTACGGACGTGCGACCTTCCTGCCGATATCCAATATCCGCGGCCGTAACCTTGACACAGATATTCTTCAAACTTTACACCGGCAAAACGGCTTCATTGCAGTAGCCTCTGAACTGGTACGCTGTGAAGATAACTTAAAGGCGATTGTTGGTTCCTTGCTGGGACGCGTCGTGATCGCGGCCGACCTGAACGCGGCTAACGTTATGGCCAGGCAAATCCGCTTCAGTTGCCGGATTGTGACTTTGGCCGGCGATGTGATAAACCCGGGAGGCTCCATGACCGGCGGTTACAATCGCCAGGCAGCCAGCGGTATGTTGAGCCGCACACGTGAAATTGAACAACTGGGAGAAAAAATTGCCAGCATTCAAACGGCTTTGGCCGAAAAGCGGTCAGAACACGACAAAGCCGAAATCACAGCAACTGAATCAGCCCGTATCTTAGTTTCACTTGATCAGCAAACAACTGCTGTGGACCGTGAGCGCTTGCAAGCAGAAGCTGCCCTCAATGCGATAATCGCCGAAAGAACGCGCATTGAAGCCAGGCGCGAAATGCTGCAGATTGATTTGAACCAGCTGCAAGAGCAGCAGCACACTTCCGAAAACGAAGCTGCCTCTACCGAGCGGGCAATTGCTGCCATGGAAGCCAGAATCGCTGAATTGCGTGAGCTCATCGCGCAGACTGAAACCAGCGGGCGAGAAGACCGGGCGCGTCGTGATGACTTGCGTGAAACCGTTTCCGATTTGCGCGTATCATTCCGTTCTGTCGAAGAATCACTACAGGCTGCTCTTGAAGTAACAACCAGAATAGAAGCTGAGCGCCAGGCCAGTCTACAAAGGCAGCAGCGGCGAGAATCTGACCGTACCCATTTGCATGCGGAAATCGCCACACTGACAACAGCAGTTGAGCAAATTGCCAGCAAGATCCTGCAAATCAAGGACGCCGGTCAGAAAGTAAGCGCTGAAGGCGAACAACTTACCAAACGTAAAGAGAAAGCAGATGCCGAGCGTTCGAACCTGTTCACAGAGCTGGAAGCGGCTTCAGCCCGCGGCACGGCGTTGCAGACAGAAATAGCCAGAATTGAAGCCCGTCTTGGCAAGACTGAAATGCAGCTGGACGAAGCCAAGAACCGGCTTTGGGAAGAATACGAATTGACAGCAGAACAAGTTGGCACCGACTGGCAGGCTTTGACCAACCGGGCTGAAACCAGCCGTGAAGTGGCAGCTTTGCGCAGCGAGCTGCGCGGTCTGGGCGACGTTAACGTTGCTGCCATTGAAGAATTCTCACAGGTTAGTGAGCGCTGCGAATTCATGACCCGCCAACGCGACGATATTGATTCAGCAGCCAAGGATCTTAAGTCAGTGATTGAAGAAATCACCACCGCAATGAAACAGCAATTCTCCGAGCATTTCCAGCAGATCAACCTTAATTTCAATGAAGTATTTACGGAATTGTTCGGTGGCGGTGCAGCAGAGTTAAATCTGGAGGACGACAGCGACATTCTGAATTGCAGCATTGAAATCAAGGCCCAGCCGCCCGGCAAAAAGTTACAGAACATGATGCTGCTTTCCGGCGGTGAACGCTGCCTGACGGCGATTGCCTTGTTGTTTGCTATACTCAAATTGCGGCCGACGCCGTTCTGCGTACTGGATGAAGTTGAAGCAGCGCTGGACGATGCCAACGTAGTCAGGTTTACGGAATATATCCGCCGCTATGCGGTAGATGCCCAGTTTATTCTGGTTACTCACCGCAAGGGCACAATGGAAGCCGCTGACAGACTATACGGCGTCACCATGCAGGAAAAAGGGATCTCACGCATTCTGTCCATGAAACTTGGCGATTAAGGGATCTCACGTATTCTCTCCATGAAACTTGGCGATTTATGAAAGGTACTGAAAATGGGATTATTTGATGCTTTTAAGCTTGGTTTGCAAAAAACCCGTGATGCCTTAACCACCGGCTTTAACCGTATTGCTGCGAACATTGGTTTCTTCGATGAAGAAATGCTGGATGACCTTGAAATCCTGCTGATTCAGGCTGATGTCGGTGCCAGTAATGCCACGGCCATTATCGAAGCTATACGCGCACATATCAAATCAACCGGTGATGCTTCGCGCACAGCCGTTTTAACAGAAATGCGCACTCAAATGCTGCGTATCCTTGGCCCTGCCCAAAAGCTGAAAATTCCACAGGACGAGCTGACGATCCTGTTGATGGTAGGCGTGAACGGCACTGGCAAAACGACAACTGCCGGCAAGCTTTGCGCCAGGTTCCACAAACAGGGTCTTAAAGTGATTATGGGTGCAGCTGACACCTTCCGCGCTGCCGCTATTGAACAGCTTACTGTTTGGGGCGAACGCACCAATACCCCGGTTATAGCCCATGCAGAAGGTTCAGACCCGGCAGCGGTTGTTTTTGACGCTGTGCAGGCTGCCAAAGCGCGTAAAGCAGATGTGCTGATTCTGGATACCGCCGGCCGTTTACACAACAAAGGCAATCTGATGGCTGAACTGGCCAAAATCCGCCGGATTATCGCCCGGGAAGCACCGGAAGCAAACTGTGAAACGCTGCTGGTGATTGATGCCACTACCGGCCAGAACGCGGTTCAACAAGCCAGGGTTTTTCATGAAGTCACTGAAGTCACCGGCATTGTCATAACTAAACTGGACGGCAACGCTAAAGGCGGCGTCGCCGTGGCAGTGGCAGCCGAAACAAGCCTGCCGATCTATTTAGCAGGGCTTGGCGAAGGTCTGGAAGACTTGATGGACTTTGATAGCGAATCCTTTGTTAACTCGCTCTTGCCGGATGCCTAGACGAAACAGATATCACGCTCGAAATCTCTCATAAACACTGCCTCCTCAACTTCTATAAGTACTGGACAGGAACAGCCAGTGTGTCGCGGTCGAGATGAATCAACTGAGGACACTGACAAAGAATCGTACTTGTTCCTATATCGAGATGATCTGCAGCGGCAATCTGCGGCATGAGCTCAAAGTGCTTGGCCATACTTAATGAGGGTGTCGCGGACATCTTAATCTCGACAGGATATAGCTTGCGGCCATCCTGAATAATGAGGTCGATTTCACGTTGGTCCTTATCGCGGTAAAAATATAACTCTGGCCGGGTTCGACGTTAAACGCGGATTTCACAATTTCACTTATCACATAAGTCTCAAAAAACTGACCTGCCTTAGCCCCCATTTTAATCGTATCTGCCGATGGCCATCTGGTTAACCAGGCGAGCAGACCAGTGTCCAAGAAGTACACCTTAGGTGTTTTAAGGGCCCGTTTGAGATGATTCCCGGACCAGGCCGGCAATAAATATACGACCCCGGACGCCTGAAGAATATTAAGCCAGTTCTTGACCGTATTGGCAGAAACGCCAATGTCCTTGGACACAGATGCATAATTAAGGAGCTCACCGCTACGTGCTGCAATTGAGCTCAGAAATTTCATGAAACTTTCCGTATCGATGATATTCAAGAGTTGACGTACATCACGCTCAATATAGGTCGCTGTATATGCCGCATACCAGGCGTCCCTATTGGCATTATCAGTATGCAGACGTGGATATTGGCCCTGGAAAATGAAAGACCATACAGCATCATTACTCACCGAATTCCTGCCTCGCTGCTGTAAGTGCTCACGAGAGGGAATGAAGAGTCCCGGTGAGGGCAGTCCCTGCACCTCGCGCGAATTCAAACCGGCCAAATTCACGATTGCGATACGTCCGGCCATCGATTCACTTACATGCTGCATGAGATGGTACGCTTGAGAGCCCGACAGCAGGTACATGCCATTGTCGCCTGTGCGATCAATCTCCATCTTCAAGTAAGAAAACAATTCAGGAGAAGAATATTATCGACTAATCAGCAACATAAATGCAGATTAGTCGGAAGTTGTAGGTTCAAGCTATCAGCTTGTGCTGGGAATCGAAACAGAACTGTCGGCTGAAAACAGCACTGTCAAGTATTTCTGCTTGACAGGCTAAGAGGCATTCTCTATAATTGCTGACATGAGTGAAATTCCTGCACATCCTGACCGCACCACAAGTCTGCTTTTGCTGGATTTATACGGAGCTCTTCTCACAGAAAGAACCAAAGAAGTGCTTGAGTTTTATTTGGCTGAAGATCTTTCGCTGGGCGAAATTGCAGAAAATCTGGCAATATCGCGACAAGGTGTGCACGATGCTGTAACCCGTGGGATGGCTTCGCTGCTGGATTTTGAAAACCGTTTGCGCTTGTTGCAGCGGCGACAAAAGGCAGAGGCAGAGCTTTCACTGGCCAGTCAGGCAGTAGCTGCCGGGGATAGGCAGGGTGCGCAAAATTCACTGCAGGCTTTGGCTGAACTCCTGTGGTAAATAAATACTGAAGTAAAGAACCCAGCCGCAAGCAAGCGGTTATCTGATAAAGGAGATGGCATGGCCCTATTTGAAGGTCTATCGGCACGGATGGCCCAAATCACCGCCAAAATGCGCGGTAAGGCACGAGTTACCGAGCAGGATATCAAAGAAATGATGCGCGAGATTCGTCTCTCGCTGTTGGAAGCTGACGTTAACTATCAGGTTGTAAAAGAACTGGTTGCTGATATTTCCGAGCGCAGCAAAGGCGCTGAAGTAATGGAAAGCCTGACTCCAGGGCAACAGGTAGTCAAAATCGTCCATGAATCACTGGTTAAAATTCTGGGGGAATCGAGCAGCAAAATCGCGGTTTCTCCCACTGGCTTTACAGTGATCATGCTATATGGTTTGCAAGGTGCAGGTAAAACCACAACTGCCGCCAAGCTGGCGCTGATGCTGCGTCAAAAAGGCAAGAAGCCGATGTTGACCTCTGTGGACGTCCACAGACCGGCCGCTGCCCGACAGCTCGAAATCCTGGCTGAAAAAATCAACGTCCCCTGTTTTATCCAACCTGAAAACAAAGATGCCGCCGATATTGCCGCTGCCGCTGTAGGCAGGGCGCGTTATATGCTCTGCGATACACTGATAGTAGATACCGCAGGCCGCATGACAATTGACAGTGAAATGATGAATGAGCTGCGTCAGATCGGCAAGGCCGTTAATCCAACCGAAAAACTGCTGGTTGTGGATGCCATGATCGGCCAGGAAGCGGTTAACGTCGCTTTACAATTCGACCAGGAAATCGGCCTCGACGGTTTCATCATGACCAAGCTGGACGGTGATGCCCGCGGCGGTGCCGCTCTTTCTATCCGCCACATGACAGGCAAGCCGATTAAGCTGATAACTGTTGGTGAAAAAGTCGAAGATATCGAAGAATTCCACCCCGACCGTATGGCTTCCCGGATTCTTGGTATGGGCGATGTCATGACGCTGATCGAAAAAGCATCAGCGGCCATGGATGAGAAGAAGGCGCTTGATGCGGTGGAAAAACTGCGCAAGAACCAGTTCACGCTCGAAGATATGCTGCAGCAGTTTGAAGAAATGGGCAAAATGGGGTCGCTTAAAGACATGATCGGAATGCTTCCCGGCATGGGCAATAAGCAGATCAGTGAAAAGGATATCGACGAAAAGGCCATTGACCGCAGTATGGCGATTATCCGTTCGATGACCCGGAAAGAGCGCAATACACCTAACCTGCTCAATGCCAGCCGCCGCAAGCGAATTGCCGCCGGTTCCGGTACCAGCGTGCAGGAGGTTAACCGCCTCATCCGCCAGTTTGAAGACACTCAGAAAATGATGAAGCAATTCACAGGCATGGCCAAGGGCAGAAAAGGGCGTATGCCCGGTTTCGGTTTCGGTAAAGGCGGGTTCCCGTTCTAAAAACGGTCTACCTGCCCGGTTCGGACCGCGGCACAAGCCCATTGTCATAAATAAATTAACAAAGCAAAGTGATGCGAAGCATCGCAAATAAGGAGGAAAATTCCCATGGCAGTAAAAATCCGTCTCAAACGTATCGGTGCAAAAAAGGCACCCTTCTACCGTGTTGTCGTAGCTGATTCTCGTTTCCCGCGCGATGGCCGTTTTATCGAGGAAATCGGAACCTACAATCCGCTGACCGACCCGGCTACAGTGGATATCGATCTTGAAGCCGCCAACAAATGGATCAGCAACGGCGCACAGCCGACTGATACCGTACGCGCATTGCTGAAGAAAGTAAAGCCTTCTGAACCGGCCGAATAATGCGCGCTTTTTTCAGGAGGTAAACTAAAATGAAAGATCTGCTAACAACAATAGTCCGTCCGCTGGTTAATGAACCTGATGCTATCAGTATCAACCAACAGGATCTTGGTCATACCGTTATCCTGAAGCTGCATGTAGCGCCTGAGGATATGGGTAAGGTAATCGGCAAACAGGGAAGAAGAGCCCAGGCGATTAGAACCATAGTAAAAGCTAAAGGCATTCGCGAAGGCAAGAAAGTGATAGTAGACATTGTCTGATTCTGCCAACGACACTACGAATAAATCCGGAACAGGCAAAAGCAATACCGGAACGGCAAAAAACTGTCGGGACGGGTTGCGGCCTTTCCTGGAAATCGGCCGGATAACAGCGCCGCATGGTCTGCTTGGGGAAGTCCGGGTTATGCCGCTGACTGAGCGCAACGAGCGTTTTGCAGACCTGCGTGAATGTTACCTGACTTCACCTGACGAAACAGAACATCGGCTGATTAAACTTAAGAACACCAGGGAACAACCGCCCTTCATCCTGGTTACGATCGAAGGAATCGCCAACCGCGAGGCCGCTGAGAAGCTGCGCGGCTGGTTTCTTTCTGTCGACAGGGAAAACGCGATCGAACTGCCGCCGGGCAAATGGTTCATCTGTGATTTGATCGGCTTCACTGTCGTTGATACGCACAGCGGTGAGCTCGGCAAACTGAAGGATATTAATCAGCAAACTGCGCAGGATGTTTATGTTGTTGCTCAAAAGGGCCAGCCTGACCTGCTGTTTCCGGCTGCAGCTGATTTTATCCTCAAGATAGACCCGGAAGCAAAACGCATCGACACAGCATTGCCTGACGGACTGGTTGAGCTTTACCGGCCAAGCAAAGAGTCAGAGTCATGAAAGCCACTGTCCTGACACTGTTTCCTGAATTGATTGAAACCGTCATAGGCACCAGCATTACTGGCCGCGCTTTGGCGGAACAGCACTTTACGTTGGAAACAATTAACATCCGCGACTTTGCGATTAACAGTTACGGCAAGGTCGATGATTACTGCTTCGGCGGTGGCACCGGCATGCTGATGATGTGTCAACCGATCTATGATGCCTGGCAAACAGCTTTGAGCGGTTCGCCGAAAGTAGAAGCTGTAAAGCGAAGGACAGTATATCTGTCACCAAAAGGCGCGGTCTATAACCAGCAAAAAGCTATTGAACTGGCGAACCTTGATCACTTAATTTTACTTTGCGGTCATTATGAAGGTGTAGATCAGCGTGTGCTGGACGAGATCGTCGACGAAGAAATTTCACTCGGTGATTTTGTTATGACCGGTGGTGAACTTGCAGCTTGTGCCGTGATAGACACCGTAGCCCGACTTTTGCCGGGAGTTTTACCGAACGAAGAGGCCTATCGTAAAGAATCACATATGAGCGGTGTTTTGGAGTATCCTCAGTACACAAGACCAGCTGTTTGGCGCGACAACGCTGTTCCTGATATCCTGTTGTCAGGTCATCACGCCCGCATTCGGGAGTGGCAGGAATTAGCCTCGCTGATCGAAACCTGTAAAAAACGCCCCGATTTATTTGACAAGCTCAAGCTAAGTGAGAAGGATTATACTAACTTAGCTGCGGCTTTTGCCGAAGAAAACGATTTATCATGACTTATCAGGACAAAACCGTGAATAATATTGCTTTTTTCGGCAAAGTTTGTTATTCTTTCAGTCGCTAACAAAGACGGTCCGCTGCCAATTGCGTGCATGAACGTCTGATAAAGAGAGGAGGAACGCAATATGGACCTAGTCAAAGTCATTGAGAACGAACAGCTTCGCAACGCCTATCCTGAAGTCGAAATTGGTGATTATGTAAAAGTTCACCTGAAGATTAAAGAAGGAAACCGCGAGCGTGTTCAGATTTTTGAAGGCACCGTGATCGCTCGTAAAGGCGCAGGCCTCAACGAAACCATCACCGTCCGCCGTCTATCTTACGGCGTTGGTGTGGAACGCGTCCTGCCAGTCCATTCACCCCGCATCAACACGATTGAAATCGTGCGCAAGGGCAAAGTAAGAAGAGCTAAACTCTACTATCTGCGCGATCGTGTGGGTAAGGCAGCCAAAGTCAAAGAAAGACTTATCAGAAAGTAAGAGAAGACCTGACGCAACTAAGTGTCGGGTCTTTTTTTTGCGCCGTTTAGCCGGTACTGCCATGATTTGCCGCAGAAATTAAGTCTGTTCCTCTTTACTGGAATGGAAAAAACGGGCATCATATTAGAAAGCGGAAAGGATGCATGCATGGAAATCAACTGGTTCCCCGGCCATATGGCCAAATCGCTGCGTAAGATGAAGGATCAGGTAAAACTTGTTGATCTGGTGATCGAAACCTGCGATGCCCGTATACCAAAAAGCAGCCGCAATCCTGAACTGGCCGGACTTACCGGCGGCAAACCGCTGATTTTGGTGTTAAATAAAGCAGATCTGGCTGATCCTGAAACCACACAGCAGTGGCTCGACTATTACTCCCGGCAAGGTTTACAAGTGTTGGCTATCGACAGTACTCGACGTGCCGGTCCGGATCAGGTGCAAAAAGCCGCTATTGACCTGATGCAGGGTAAAATTGAACGTTCGAAAGAACGCGGCCGGATATTCCAGCCTGTCAGAGCAATGATCGTCGGCATTCCCAATACAGGTAAATCGACCCTTATAAACACTCTTGTGCGGCGCAAGGCGGCTCAGGCGCAGGATAAACCCGGAGTAACCCGCAGGACCGCCTGGGTACGCAGCAGCGGCCAGCTGGAGCTGCTGGATACACCCGGAGTGCTGATGCCTAAAATCGAAGGCCACGCCAGCCAGATAGCTTTGGCGGCAACCGGTGCGATTCGCGATGTTATCCTTGATTTAGAAGAAATCGCTGCCAGAACAATCTACCTGTTGGATGTCCATTACCCGCATCTGCTGGCGGAACGCTACCAGGTCGGGCAGGGTGTGAAGTCTGAAGCCTCTGGAAATAATGATGATTCAGCAGAACGGGATCCGACGCTGGCTGAAGCCGAAACCATGCTGATGGCTGACCCAGAACTGGCGCTTGGCTATCAACTGTTGGAAGAAGCAGCACTTTTGCGTAAATGCCTGCAAAGCGGCGGCAGGGCTGACACAGCCAGGTTTGCCGGGATATTCCTTGACGAACTGCGTGCCGGCCGTATTGGCCGGATCTCACTGGAATGGCCGCCGGCAAAAACAAAGAGGGCGCAATAACAATGGCACAGGCGCAAGGCAAGACCTCCGAAAAAATCAGGAAACCAAAGAAGCCCACAGCAAAAGGCTTATGGAAGCAAATGTCAGCTTTTGAGCGTGAAGCCCAGGCAGCCGGCTACCAGCTTGTCTGCGGCATCGATGAAGCCGGTCGCGGCCCACTGGCTGGTCCTGTTGTAGCAGCGGCTTGTCTGCTGGACCCGGAACACCCGGTTTTCGGCGTGAATGATTCCAAACAGTTGACACCCGATAAGCGCGAAGAACTGTTCGGGCAGATAACTGAAACTGCCATTTGTTATGGCATAGGATTAATCGAGCCGGAAGAGATTGATCGGATCAATATCTTACAGGCGACTATGCAAGCTATGCACCTGGCAGTGCAAAACCTTTCGCAACGGCCTGATTTGCTCTTGATCGACGCCATCGATCTGAAAGGTACCGGAATTCCGGTCAAGCCCATCATCAAGGGTGATACGCTCAGTGTATCAATAGCAGCCGCTTCAATTCTGGCTAAAGTTACCCGTGACCGCCTGATGGCCGAAATGGATGAAATTTACCCCGGCTACGGCTTTGCCAGGCATAAAGGCTACCCCACACCACAGCATTTTGCAGCATTAAAGGAGTTAGGCCCAACCCCTATCCACCGGCGCAGTTTTCTACATGATATTTAAGTGTCTGTCAAACTGACAAGTGCCGAAAGCGGTTCAATCGCGGAAAACGCTGTCTGTGCTTTGCTACAGGAAAAGCAGTACAATATCCTGCGCCGCAACTATCTTGTGCCGCGTGTCGGTGAGCTTGACATAATCGCAGCAAAACAAGGCCGGCTGCTATTTGTTGAGGTCAAGGGACGCAGGCAGGCATCAAGAGGACGCCGTCATAACAAACACAGCAGCAGCGATAATTACGGCGGCCCGTTTGCAGCCTTAACTGCAAAAAAGCGTCTGCGCCTGCGCCGGGCTGCTGAGCATTATCTGCAAAGACAGCCTGAAATGCATGATGAAATTGTTTTTCTTGCAGCAGCAGTTTGGTTGAACGATCAGGGATCAGTTCAGGAAATCCGCCTTGAGCCCGTGGAATTTGCATAACTTTCGGGCTTGTTTCCCAGTTTATTTCGGGTTGCCCTCGTCAGTGGCTTATATTATAATAGCCGCATTGATTGTGAAATGTGCAAGGAGGGCCGTTAATGCTTTCATTTCAGGAATATTCTGTTGAGCAGCTGCAGAGCCTGCAAGCTGAGTTAAACCAACAGTATTCAAAGGCAAAATCTGCTGATCTTAAGCTGGATATGACTCGCGGTAAACCGTGTAGAGAACAGCTTGATCTTTCCAACGAACTTAGCACCGTTTTATCGGACCATAATTATCTGTCAGCAGAAGGCATAGATGCCCGCAATTATGGCTGCCCGGAAGGGCTGGCAGAAATGCGCGCTTTATTCGCGGATTTGCTGGGTACAAAACAGGAAAATGTAATAGCTTCCGGCAATTCAAGTTTGAATTTAATGTACGACACAGTTGCCCGGGCTATGCTGTTTGCGCTGCCGGGGGCCGCCCGCCCTTGGGGTAAAGAAGAAAAAATCCGTTTTATCTGTCCGGTTCCAGGGTACGACCGCCATTTTTTTCTCACTAACAGTTTTGGGATCGAAATGATCAACGTGCCGATGCTGCCGACAGGCCCCGACATGGATCAGGTCGAAGCACTGGTTGCTGCAGATCCGTCAATCAAAGGCATGTGGCTTGTACCTGTTTATAGCAATCCCGACGGAATCACAACTTCAGCTGAAACTTGCCGCCGCCTGGCTGCAATGGCAACCGCAGCGCCTGATTTCCGCTTGTTCTGGGATAACGCCTACGTTGTCCATCATCTGTATCCTGACAATCAGGAAAGCGTGCCGGACATGATTGGACTGTGTGCTGAAAACGGGCATCCTGACCGCGTATTCGAATTTGCCTCAGCTTCCAAAATTACTTTCGCGGGCGCCGGCGTGGCCTGTGTGGCTTCCAGTCCGAATAACCTGGCCTGGGTACGCAAACAAATGATGATTCAAAGCATCGGCCCTGATAAAGTCAACCAGTTGCGGCATGTCCGCTTTTTACATAATAAAGCAGGTGTTGATGCTATAATGGCCCGGCATGCCGCAATTTTGCGTCCCAAATTTGAGGCTGCTTTGAAAATTCTCGATGAACGTCTAAGCGGAACCGGCTGCTGTTGCTTCAATCATCCGCGTGGCGGTTATTTCATCAGCCTGTTTGTTATTCCGGGCACAGCTGCCGAGGTTGTCCGCCTGGCCGGTGAAGCGGGGGTTCAGTTGACGCCTGCAGGAAATCCTTATCCATACGGCAAAGATCCGGAAGACAGTAATATTCGCCTGGCTCCGTCTTTCCCGACAATTCCCGAACTGGAAACAGCAGTTGATGTCCTCTGCACCTGCATTCAGTTGGCGGCAGTAAATAAAATCCTGATGGAGAAGTATGCATGAAGGATATTTACGAATCTCCGCTGGCTTCACGTTATGCCAGCAAGGCTATGCAAAACTTGTTTTCACCTGATTACAAGTTCAAAACCTGGAGAAAGCTCTGGGTGGCACTGGCAGAAGCTGAAAAGGAGCTGGGGCTGCCGATCAGCGCTGAACAGATCGCTGAAATGAAGGCCCAAGTCGAAAATATCAATTACGAGGCAGCTGAACGTGAAGAAGCGTTAGTTCGGCATGATGTTATGGCGCATGTACACGCTTTCGGCGAACTGTGCCCTTTGGCCAAACCGATCATTCATCTTGGCGCCACTTCCTGCTATGTCGGTGACAACACCGACTTGATTCTGATGGTTGAAGGACTCCGCCTGCTGCGCCGTCAGCTGGTTGCGGTAATCCGCAAGCTGTCCGGCTTCGCCTATAAATACCGCGACCTGCCGACACTTGGCTTTACTCATTTTCAGCCGGCCCAACTGGTTACTGTTGGCAAGCGCGCAACCCTGTGGCTGCAAGACCTGGTGATGGATCTGGAAGACCTTGATTACGTGCTTGATTCCTTGCGCTTTTTGGGCAGCAAGGGCACGACCGGTACCCAGGCCAGTTTTATGGCCTTATTTGACGGGGACGAGGCCAAGGTTCGCGAAATCGATAATTTAGTAGCCAGGAAAATGGGGTTTGCTTCGGTTTATGCAGTTGCCGGCCAGACGTATTCGCGCAAGCTTGACAGCCGTGTACTGAACGTTTTGTCCGGAATTGCTCAGAGCGCTCACAAATTCAGCAACGATCTCCGCCTGCTGCAGCACCTGAAGGAAATTGAAGAACCTTTTGAAAAGACACAAATTGGCTCTTCTGCCATGGCCTACAAGCGCAACCCCATGCGCAGTGAACGCATGGCGGCGCTTTCTCGCCACGTGATCATCAACGCCTTAAATCCGGCGTTTACAGCCGCTGAGCAGTGGTTCGAGCGCACACTCGACGATTCCGCCAACAAACGGCTTTCAGTACCGGAAGCTTTCTTAGCAACTGATGCTATTCTTACCCTTTATTTGAACATTGCCGGCGGGCTGGTTGTCTACCCCAAGGTAATCGCCGCTCGTATTGCTGCCGAGCTGCCCTTTATGGCGACGGAAAATATCTTGATGGCAGCTGTAAAGCAGGGAGGCGATCGTCAGGATCTGCATGAGCGGATCCGGGTGCACTCCATGGCTGCTGGAAATAGAGTGAAAGCCGATGGCTTGCCCAACGATTTGTTGGAACGCATCGCGGCTGACCCGGCCTTCGGTCTGCATCAGGAAAATCTGGAAGAATTGCTTAATGCTAACGACTATATTGGCCGCTCAGTTGGCCAGGCAGAAGAATTTCTGCGCGAGGTAATTGAACCATTGCTGGCGGCTGAACCTGAAGTCGATAGCGTGCAGGCTGAACTTCGCGTTTAGTCGGCACCCGGCTTGCCGATTTTCTTAAAAATCAGCGATTTCATTTCTAAGTGTTTATCCATGTGCTTGAGAATAAAACCGGCGATCGTGCCGTTAAAGAGGGCAGCCAGAACTGTTCCCGGGCCAATGCCAACCAGACGTTTTAGCACAAAAATTAAAAACAGAGAAGCGATTGTCACGCCTGATAAATCAAGCAGTGTTTTACCGCGCGCCACTGGAACGCCTTTTAGCCGGGCCATTTCGCTGACAAACAGTTCGTACGGCCCGGGAGGCAACTCACTTTTGATGAAGCAGGCAATGCCAAAAGTAAGCATCGACCAGCCAATCAGAAAATAGACTACCCTGAGTTCCAGGGAAAGCGGTAAGAAAGACCACAGATATTTAAAGACGTCGTTAAAAATCCCCGAAAGCACTGAGATTACTAATGAAACCAGGTAAAACATCTCAAAGTTGCGGGTCAGAAGCATGGTCACGCTGATTACAGTAATGTACGAAAAAAATGACCAGGTGCCAAAGCTGAGCTGGGTAAAATGCAGACTAAAAACATAGGGCACAGAACTAATAGCAGAAATGCCAAAATCTGAGCGGGCCATCAGGGTAACTCCTGCCGCCACAATTATTACAGCAAAAAGCAGCATTAAATCGCGATAAACAACGAAGCGGCGAGTTTTTACTGCTGCAGTTGCCAGGGGCTTTTGACCGTCCTTGTTTTGTGTCATTTTTCCCTCCAAACCAACGGGAATCAATTCATTGTAACAGAGATTTACAGCGCGGGATAACCTGCTGTCATATTAGTAAGGAAGTACAGGATATCCGGGTAATTCTGCTGACTTGAACGCCTTGATTAATGATATTTTTGCTGACTTCGTTTTAATAACTGTTGCCTTCATGATATGATGTTCGCATCGGTTAAAAGAAGGAGGCTCGATTAATGAAAATTGACAAGCGCAGCACCATCCCGCTTTATGCCCAACTAAAAGAATTGTTAAGTGAACGCATAGCCGACGGCACCTGGCAGCGCGGGGAACAGATTCCATCAGAGCTCGCGCTATGCGAGGAACTCGATTTGAGCCGTCCTACAGTGAGGCAGGCAATAGCAGAACTGGTCAACGAAGGGCTCTTGATTATTCACAAGGGGAGAGGCACCTTTGTTGCTTCAGAACCTGAACGGATCGAGCTGAAATCCTATTCAGCCTTTTATTTTTCCATATTATCGGCTCGCAGTAT
>CAYPHB010000018.1:0-20013 GCA_964410445.1 uncultured Oscillospiraceae bacterium | reverse complement strand
CCAGTAACAACTGCGACACGCCCTTTTAATGAAAACATTGTATTACCTCCCAAATTGGTTATAAAATCTTTGTATCTGTTTAACGGAAACGTTTACAGACCAACGAAAGTTTAACACAGAGCGGGCAATTGATAAATAGTGTGTTTATATTTTTGTCAAATATTACTAAAAACGAATTGTAATGTTCAAATTACTATCAACTTATTAACAAAAAGTCTGGCGCTGGGTACTGGTTCTGCGGATCAGCCAGAAGGTTCATTCGATACGAGCTCTTGATCTACCGGAACAGGAGACTAAGGCCTAAACCCGCCACGCCGCAAATGCCCATTGTAATGATCGGGTTGGTTTTCCAGCGGCGCAGAACGATGAATGCAAAAAGAAAAAGCAAGGCGCCAATCCAGTCAATATTTTGCCATTCTATAGTCCTGGTAGCGAAAACTACCAGGCGCAGAATTGAAATCGCGGCTGCCGCGATCAGGGCCACAACCGCCGGCCGCAAGCTGGAAAGAACGTCCTGCAGGGTCGAGACGCCACTGTATTTGAAATAAACGTAAAACAATATCGATACAATCACAATAGATGGCAAGATTACTCCCAATGTTGCCACGATAGCACCGCTTAACCCTGCAATGCGAATGCCGACAAATGTCGCGGAATTGATCGCTATTGGCCCCGGGGTCATTTCTGCTATGGTCACCAAATCAGTAAATTCACTTAATGACAACCAGCCGTGCAGATCAACCACTTGGTTTTTAATCAACGGAATAGCGGCATAGCCACCGCCAATACTAAACAAACCGATTTGAATGAAGCTCAAAAGCAGCTCCAGTAAAATCATGGCCTTTTACCTGCCAATCTCAGCAGGGGCTTTTTGAATATTCCAATTACCGCTGCAGCCAGGATGATATAAATTACATTTATGTTGAAGAAGAATACTGCAGCGAATGCTGCCAGCATAATCAATATATTGAGCCGTGATTTCCCTTTCACAACATTATTGCCAAGAGTGAAAACAACGTCGAGAATTACGGCAGCAACGCCGGCCTGCAGGCCTTTCAGGAGCATCGCAACATAGGGATTACTGGCAAAAGCAGCATAAAACAGGGAGATTACCGACAGAATAATCATTGGAGGCAGAATTGTACCCAGCACGGCGGCCAGCATGCCGCTAAAGCCGCCAACCCGCCACCCAACCAGTATCGCGGCGTTAACTGCGATCGCGCCCGGTGACGTCTGGGCGAGGGCTGTAAAGTCAAGCATCTCAGCTTCGTCAAGCCACTTAAGCTCATCTACGAATTTTCGTTTCATGAAGGTGATGATCACGAAGCCACCGCCAAAAGTAAACGAACTTATATTGAACATACTAGTGAACAGTGTCAGTAGTGTTTTCCTTTTATTTGATTTGGTTGTGCGGGTTTTTGAACTCTCACTCACGCTGATTCAGTCCCTGTCTTAATATGTTATCATTTTAACCAGTGCACTTTAGCATCAGTCAATTCTAACAGTTTAGCATAGTGTTGCCCAATTAATGGTAGAATAAAGTATTAGTGTTTTTAGCAATGCATCTATTTAAATCTTTGCCAGCCGGCAAATAACAAAAATACGGAGGGTAGTATGAAAGAGTTTTCGAATTTCAAGTTCCACATGTATACGGACATCCTTTTTGGTAAGGATACCGAACAGCAAGTAGCAGAAATGATTATCAAGCATGGTGGCAAAAAAGTCATGCTTGTCTATGGTGGCGGGAGTATCAAAAAAAGCGGCCTATACGATACCGTTGTCACGAAACTAAATGAAGCAGGTCTGAAGTTTGTTGAGCTGGCCGGCGTGCAGCCGAATCCCCGCCGTTCAATGGCTGAAAAGGGTCTCAAGCTGGCTCAGGCGGAAAACGTTGATTTTCTGCTTGGTCTGGGCGGCGCCAGTTCAATTGATACCGCCAAGGCGATTGCCATGGGCTTGGCGAATGATGGCGAATTCTGGCAGTTCTATCGTGGTGTTGAACCCAAAAAGATGGCGCCGGTCGGAACTATTCATACTATTGCTGCTGCTGGCAGTGAAACCAGCCGTTCCAGTGTTTTGCTCGACGATATCGAAACTCATCGTAAATACGGCTTTATGTGGGATGCCTGCCGTCCCGTATTCGCGATTATGAATCCGGAACTGACTTACTCGCTGCCCGCATATCAGACAGGTGTCGGCGCCGCCGACATTGTCGCGCACACAGTAAACCGTTACTTTGTCGCTCCTGCCAGCTATCTGGGTGATCAATACGCTGAAGGCACATTGCGGACAGTTGTCAAATATGCTCCTATAGCTCTGGCAAAGCCAAATGATTATGAAGCACGTGCCGAGCTGATGCTGGCCGGCTCATTTAGTCACAACGACCTCACCAGCATTGGGCGCTTCAGCGTCAAGAAAGGCGCCGAGCACACTCTGGAAACACAGCTAAGCGGCAAATACGACACATCTCACGGTGCGGGCCTCGCGGTGGTAATGCCGGCCTGGCTCCAGTATCTGGTAAATCACGGCGAACAAATCCATGTGGAACGTGTTGCTCAATTTGGTGTCAATGTATTTGGAGTCGAGCCTGGTTCCGACCTGAAAGCCGTGGCCAATGAAGGCCTCAACCGTTTCCGTGCCTGGCTAACTTCGATCGGAATGCCGATTACCCTGAAACAGCTCGGAATTCCTGTTGAAGATCTGGACGATGTCATAAAAAACTGCAACTCCAACGCAGATGGCATAATCGTCAGCTTCCTCGATCTCGACAAGAAAGCTGTTGCTGAAATTTTCACTTCAGCACTTGAGTAAACCATCACATAGTATCGAACCGCCAATCGGGCTAATGCCTGGTTGGCGGTTTTCTTCATAGAAAGGATGATCATTTGAGTCTGCTTTACGAGAAATTCAGAGAGGTACTCAATTCCGTTCTGCCGATCGTTGCCTTAGTTCTCTTGCTGCACTTTACCATTACACCGCTGGCAATCCCGGTGTTGATTCGTTTCCTTGTCGGCTCAGCCTTTATAATATTCGGACTGACAATTTTTCTGGCTGGAATTGATAACGGTATTACTTCGATTGGCAATAATATGGGCAGTACAATAGCCAGATCCAACAAACTTTGGTTCGTGGCCATTGCTGGTCTGGTCCTGGGTTTTGCCATAGCAGTAGCTGAGCCGGATCTTCATATTCTGGCTGGCCAGGTAGATGTTGTTACTTCGGGAATAATATCGCGAGTAAGCATAGTTGTTGTTGTTTCCCTGGGTATAGCGGTAATGCTGGCAATTGGTTTGGTCAGGATTGTTTTCAGCTTCCCGCTTTATAAAATGCTGGCTATTACATATGTTGTAATTCTAATTTTGGCTCTTTTTACTTCCCCTGAGTTCCTGGCGATCGCTTTCGATGCCTCTGGCGCGACAACAGGCGCTCTGACAGTGCCGTTTATGCTGGCTCTGGCAATGGGAACCTCGAGGATGAAAAAGGACAGCAAATCTGCGGAAAAAGACAGCTTCGGTTTGGTTGGCATTGCCTCATCCGGTGCAATTCTTGGCGTCCTGGTGATGGGTGTGATCTCACCTGTTAAAGAGCTGACCGGCATTCTGCCAACCAATGGAGCTGATACAGATTCAATTTTGCTGCCATTCCTGCAAAAAATTCCCCGAATCAGTGTTGAAGTTTTGGCTGCGATGACGCCTATTATTATTATTTATTTCATTTCGAAACGTTTTTACACAAAAACCTCGGCCCGCCTGCACCGCAAAACATTATTTGGCTTGTTATTTACCTTCACTGGCCTGGTAATTTTCCTGGTCGGAGTAAATGCCGGGTTCATGGAAGTTGGTTCAACTGTTGGCTACAAACTGGCACTGCTTGACTCAAAGTTTTTTATTATTCTCGTCGCTTTTGTGTTAGGAACAGTTACTGTGCTTGCCGAGCCAGCTGTTAACGTATTAACGCATCAGATTGAAGATGTCACCAGCGGCTATGTTAAACGTAAAGCGGTAAGTATGTCCCTATCTCTGGGAGTTGGCCTTGCAGTCGCGCTTTCGATTGTGCGGATCCTGACTCCCGGCTTACAGTTATGGCATTATCTGCTGCCGGGCTATATCATCGCCATTACAATGATGTTTTTTGTACCGAAACTATTTGTCGGCATTGCCTTCGACTCCGGCGGAGTGGCTTCAGGTCCGATGACTGCTACTTTTATCCTGGCTTTTGCCCAGGGAGCGGCTGAGGCAATCGAAGGCGCGAGCGTTATGATAGATGGATTTGGTGTTATCGCCATGGTTGCGATGACGCCTTTGATTGCATTGCAAATATTGGGCTTAATATTTAAGGTGAAGTCCAGAAAAAGAGGCTTAGATAGTGATGAACTTGAATGAAGAGGAAAAATTCGTCCTGTTATATGTTATCGCGAATTACGGCAACGGCAGCGCAATGCTCCATCTGGCCAAACAGGAAGGCATAAGCGGCGGCACCATTATGTTGGGGAAGGGCACTGTCAGCAACCGGATTCTTGAATTCCTGGGACTTTCAGAAATCCGCAAGGAAATCGTATTAATGGGTGGCAGCGAATCGATTGCCCACCGGGCAGTTGATGTTTTGAACAAACGCTACGATTTTGCCAAACCTAATCATGGTATTGCCTTTACAACTTCGCTGAAGGCAATTATCGGCACACGCAAGCTGAAATTTGAAGATTTCCATCATGAGAAAGGTGCAGATAAATATATGTATAACTTAATCACCGCAGTTGTCGACAAGGGCCTGGCAGAGGATGTTATAGAGGCTGCCACAGCAGCCGGCTCGAAAGGCGGCACAATCATAAATGCCCGCGGTTCTGGAATTCACGAAACAAGCAGAGTGTTTGCGATGGATATTGAACCGGAAAAAGAGATTGTTTTAATTCTTTCTGAGGAGGAGCTAACAGAACCGATCGTGGCCTCGATCCGGCAGAATCTGCAGATGGATAAACCCGGTAACGGCATAATTTATGTTCAGGATGTTGACAAAACATTTGGTTTGTACAAATGAACATTTTGGCATAAGTTACGGATTAAGCAGCAAAATTCCTTTATATTCATGGTAAAGAACGCTGATAGCCTTATAACACAATATACCGTACAAGAAAGTACTGTTTCATAGGGTTATCCTGCTTCCATCTTTCAAGGGAGGCTGCTTATGAAAGCGATGGTTATTCGTTCGTTCGGCGGGCCGGAAGTATTCGAAATGGCAGACATGCCAAAGCCGATTGTCAGACCTGGACATGTTTTGGTTGAGGTAATTGCGAGCAGTCTCAACCCTGTGGAAACCAAAATTCGTTCGGGCGCTGCTGCTGCGATTTCGCCGCAGTTCCCAGCAATTCTTAACGGTGATTTTTCTGGCCGGATAGTAGAAGTTGGTCCGGATTGTGAGCCCTGGCGCCCGGGCGACGAAGTATTCGGTTGTGCCGGTGGTGTTGCGAAAATTCAAGGAGCCCTGGCAGAATTCATGCTGGTTGATATTCGCCTGATAGCTCGCAAACCAGCAAACATTACCCATCAGACAGCCGCCCTTTACCCGCTGGCAATTATCACTGCCTGGGAAGGGGTTATGGAAAATGGCTTTGTAACTGCCGGAGACAAGGTGTTGGTTCACGGCGCGTCTGGCGGTGTGGGTCATTTGGCAACTCAATTGCTCAAATTGCAAGAAGCAGTCACTTACGGCACAGTAACGTCCGCCGCCAAAGGTGCCATGGCCCGCAAGTATGGCACGGACGAGATTATTGTGATGCCTGAAGAGCCAGCACAATACACCGAAAGATTTACTGCCGGCCGCGGCTTTGATGCCATTTTTGATACCGTTGGTGGTCTTCATTTGCTGGAAAGCTTCGCGGCAGCCCGTTACGAGGCTAAAGTCTGCACAATCAACGCCAGAACAACACTTAATATCGGTGAAATGCACGCCAAGGCCCTGTCTTTACGGGCAGTTTACATGCTTATCCCCCTGCTTCATAACATCGAACGTGAACGTCACGGCCTCATTCTTACCCGGGTTGCCAAGCTGATTGAAGCTGAAGAGCTTCATGTACACCAGGCTGACCGGGTATTTTCTTTTAGTGAAATTGGCGAAGCTCATCGCTACTTTGCGGCCCGCCGCGGTACTGGTAAAACCGCGTTGGTAAACGATCTTAAGGGATAAATTTAATTTGAAGCGTGAAGGGAGCGGAATAAATTGACAGAGAAAGAAAAAATGATTTCCGGAGCACTTTATGACGCGTCAGATCCTGAATTGGCCGCAGAACGTGACTATGCCCGGATGGAAATAAGTCGGTTTAATCTTGCCCAGGAAAGGTCCGATATTGATATTTTACTAAACTTGTTCGGTAGAGTTGGCACTAACTTGTCAATACAACCGAGTTTCCGCTGTGATTATGGCTTTAATATTTATCTGGGTGATAATTTTGAAGCAAACTACGACTGCATCATGCTTGACGTCTGCCCAATTACTATTGGCGACAACTGCCTGATCGGCCCGCGGGTTTGTATTTACACGGCCGCCCACCCGGTAGAAACTGAACTGCGGCTGACTGGTTTGGAATTCGGCAAGCCTGTCAAGATTGGACATAATGTCTGGATCGGCGGCAACTCGGTAATCAACCCCGGTGTCACAATTGGCAACAACGCAGTAATCGCTTCCGGTGCTGTTGTTGTCAAGGATGTGCCCGACAATGTATTAGTTGCAGGAAATCCAGCCAAGGTTATACGCAAATTCACGGAAAAAAGAGTCTGAAGTAAAAAAAGCTGAAGCAAATGAATCAAAAAAAGAATTGATGTGAAGGAGAAACTTTATGGATATTATTGGCATGATTAAAGACAATTTACTGAAACCCGAAGTCCTGGATAAACTCGGCCAAACCGTTGGCGCCAGCCCTGAACAAGTGCGCAAGGTTACTGATATCGGCTTGCCCGCCATACTGGGCGGCATGACCGACAACAGCCAGACACAAGCCGGAGCGGAATCGCTGGCCCGCGCGTTGGAGCAACATCAGGATGCCCCCGTCGACGACACTGAAACATTCTTTGATCAGGTTGATCAGGAAGACGGCGGCAAGATTCTCAATCATGTACTGGGTAGTGAACAACTCCGGGTTGAATCAGCCATTACCAAAAAAACCGGCCTTGACCTGCAGCAGGTGACCGGCTTACTTACACAGCTCGCACCTTTGCTGTTGGGTGCTCTCGGCCGTCAGAAGAAAGAAGAAAACCTTGATGTTAATGACATAACGGGTTTACTCACCCGCCTGACTGACCAGAATGACCAAAACCCGGCCTGTGGGTTATCCAGTCTGCTTAGTAAACTAGATGCTGATCAAGACGGTAATTTTATGGACGACGTCAACACGCTGTTTGACAAGTTCCGCAACAGATAGTTATGGACGAGAAAGCTCTCTATGATTTTTTCCGCCGCCTGGACCGCCGAAGATTTATTGACAAATCGTTGGCGCCCATGGCTGGTGCGGATCAGCCGCTGCCGATAGGTCATGGCCAGACGATCTCCCAGCCGACTTTAGTGGTTGAGATGACGCGCCTGCTTTCACCGGAAGCTGACAGCAAAGTGCTGGAGATAGGTACTGGCTCCGGTTATCAGACAGCGTTCCTGGCGGAATTTTCCGGCAGCGTCTTTACGGTGGAAGTAATTCCGGATTTATCGCGTGCGGCACAGCAGAGCCTTGGTGAAATGGGCTATGCGAACATAAACTACCTAATTGGTGATGGCAGCACCGGTTGGCCGGAAGAGGCGCCATTTGACCGGATTATGGTTACAGCTGCCGCAGGCTCACTGCCCGGCGAACTTGTTGATCAACTGGCTCCAGGCGGCAGGATGGTAGTTCCGGTTGGCATGCCTGGTGACCAGGTTCTGCTTCTGGTACATAAGGACAGCGACGGCAGTATCCGGGAAGAAAAGGTAGAAAGAGTCTCTTTTGTGGAGCTTAAAGGGAAATACAGCTGGTACAACCCTGCGGAAGGCTGATTTGTAATAGTGATTGCCACTGCCTGTCAGGCAGGAAACAGGCCAGTCAAAACATTTTGCATCAGCTCGTGCCCTTTCTCATTCGGATGAATTCCGTCTAAGCAAATGTAATCGGGGAAATTTCTTACGCTTAAAAAGGCTTCACGGATGGGTGCGTAAAGACATTTTTCACTTGCCGCCAAAGATGTTACTGCCAGGGAATAGGATTCTTGATGACGATATATTTGTTGGACATCGCCCAGGTACCCCATTATGTTATCCCGACTCAATCCTTTGCTGATGATAAAATCAAAATAACGTTCGCTGTGCAGCGGGGGCAGCGATACCAGTAGCGGCTCTATTCCATGCTGGCGCAACAGACGGATCATCTGACGATAAGTGTCTTTGAATAAATTCAAAGGAGTTTTTGGCTCATGCGACAAGAAAGGGTTTGCTGAAATAGCTGCCCAGTCCAGGTCACAGTCATTGCCGCCATACTCAAGCATCACAAGATCACAGTCCAAACCATCTTTGAGCGAGCGTTCCAGTTGTCCTTTGCCTCTTTCAATAGTGTTGCCGAAGCGAGATTTGTTGAGCATGGGAATATTAAGGATACGCGCAGCGCTTTCAACCGCACCCGCAGTCAGCAGCTTATACGCGCCTTTTACCTCGTCAAAAACAACACCTTTGAGGATTGAATCACCCCAAATACCTATCTTGCGATAAAGATTAAGCATAAAATAACTCCTATCTGCAACAAAGCAGCACGTAATAATCAAAACTATGTATGATAATAATCATAATTAAAAGCTGATGTAGTTGTCAAGCAAAAGTTCTGTAAACTTGCATGGTTTTTCAAGCATCGTTATTATCAATACAGATTCAGGGCCGGAGGCATCATGTGGCAACATCTGGAAAAGCATAAACAACGTTATGGACTGGCCCTTTTGGTGCTGGCTTTGCTCTGGCTGGCGGTAAACTATGCCCTGAACCGCGCCAATATTCTTGAGTTACCCAGTTTATTTATTTTTGTCGGTCTGGTCATGCTTGGCGCTTTTATGTACGTTTCCGGAACCGCCGGGCTGGTGCAGGGTTTGGCAGCACTGGTCATCGCCGGTTTTTGTCTGCTCATTGCTCTGGCTGGTGATTTAGCCACTTTGCGGGCATTTGCTGTATCTAATGATTTCACTTATACAATAGCTGCGATTTTATTCTTGTTGCTTACATTTTGGCTGCAGATACCAAAAAAAATCAGAGAAAAAGTGACAAGATATTATTCGGCTGATACCGAAGCTGCAACCCAATCTGAGGGCTGGCACCAGGAAACAGAAAGTAGCAATGCAGCTGCCGCCAGTCTGGATGTTTCCAAAGCAGATGCTACAAAACCGGCAGAGGTTCAAGCTTCAGCTGAGAAGTTGGCAGCGGCCTTGGATTCCTGGGCAGAAAAAACCGCGTTCCCGGAATCCGGAACTGCTCCTTACCAGCGTGTCACCCACTACCGGCAAGCATTCAGCGATATCCTCCGTTCCTGGTCACTGAAAAACAATAAATCATTAATGCAATGGCTGCGGGTCGGACTTGCGATTTTGCTGACAGGTATCGGCGTACTTTTACTAATTAACGGAATTCAGCAGCGGCTAACTCACGCAGATTTTTTTCGCTCGGCTGGTTTTACGCTGATATTTGCCGGTGGATTGACAGTTTTGTATGCGCTCGGGTTGCTTATATTGGGGTTTTTGCGGGGCTTGATTCTGCCCGCAGCCGGAGTAGTGATTTTCTATTGTTTTCTAGGCATCGTTAGAATAGACCAGGCTCTTGCAGCATGGTCATTTTTCCTGCGGCTACTAGTAATTTTGGTGTTTTTGACTTTATACAGTCTGATTTTCTACGATATTATCCGTAGCCTCGGTCGCCGTTATGACCTATTCAATTGGATATATCACAAAGACCACCTGATAATCGGGGTTGATATTGCCTTGAAGGATATGTTGCCGCTTGATGATTACACAGTTTGTATTGAAACGGCGATTATTCTGGACACAGCTCTTTCGCCTGAACGCAGACACCAGAGGGCAATTGATATCACTGCCTGGTATCAGCACAGGCTGAATTTACGGAAAATCCAACCTGCCGGGTTTGTTTTTGACCAGGAAACAGGCAATCTCACTTTTTATGCGTATTGTAAACCTAAGGATTTAAGTGCGAGTTTGGATTTTTGCCGCCAGATCCTCGAGCAACAAGGTTTAGCCGCGACAATCAAACATCAAAACGACCCGTATTGGACTGCCTATCAGGATCAGCTTTTTCCAAACGCAACAACCCTCATGGATATCATAAACATCAGGCAGCTTGAACTGCTTGCTTACGAAGGTGTTGATCTGCAAGCTGAACATCCTGTTCGTATTGCGCTGCGTTTTGCGGCCGCCGGACATCGTGAGGCCGGTTGCCAGCGTTTGCAGGATATTGGCCTCAAAGTAGTCAGTGAACCGATTTTTAGTGCTCGTGAACGGTGGGAATTTGAAAATGAAATTGAATACTATTTAGCGTTTGTTGAGGTAACCACTTTGCTGACACGGCCGCGAATAAACGCTTTAACTGGGCTGATTTATGAGTTAATAAAACCTCTGGGGGGTGAACTTTTCGCATGGGGAATAATGCCAGCCAATGATTACAGTTAAATTACTACTTGTTCAAGCCGCAATTTTTGCTTTGTATTCACATTTCAGTCATGTATAATACATTTATCTATTGAAATTTTTTCTGGCGGTAAAAATCCGCTTGCCAATATGTGAATGCATAACAGGAGGCTAGCTGATAATGAGGAAAAATTCTGACAGCGGCGCTGATCAGGTTCCGACAATTCGCCCTGTCCGTGTTAAAGCAGTTAACAGGTTCCGTAGATCCTCTAACCCGGGTTTTCGCGGCTTGATAAATCGTATTGGTCCTAGTGGTTTTCAACTTCTTTCAGCCCGCCTTTGGCCTCTGACGCTCGTCCTTCTTTTTCTTTTAGGCAGTAATGTAGCTTTATTTGGCGCCCGCTCCCTAGTTAAGGATACTCCGGCCGTTACAGGCACTGGCACCACTAACAGGCTGTCGGCACCAGGGAATGACGCCTCTGACCTGGACGCTTTCATTGGTTTCAATCGTGGCCGCAATGATGTTGAACCATCACAAAATACGGCAAAAGTAACGGAACCGGTTACACCTGTCGAAACAGAACCGGCAGTTTTGCCTTCTGAACCAACAGCAACTATAACCCCTGAGCCAACCGCGCTACCTACTCCTGAACCAACCGCAATACCAACACCAGAGCCAACCGCGATTCCGACACCCGAGCCGACACAGCCGTCGGTTGACAGCAACGGTGTTGCTTTTGAGCAATTAAGCCCTGACAAATTTGCCAGAGACAATACCAAAGTTTATATTAATGCAAATTTACTCAGAGTCCGGAAAAGTCCAATTTCCACAGCGGAAGTTGTCGACAGTCTGACCCGAGGCGAAACAGCCACTCGCACCGGCACAGGCTCCGCCTGGTCGGCAATTAAACTAGCCAATGGCAAAACCGGTTACGCCCTGTCCGAATTCCTGACAACAAGCGTTGTGGCCAAGCCTACGCTTGCGTCCACACCGGCGCCTACGCCCATACCAACAGTTGCACCAACTCCGAAACCAACCCCTAAACCCACTGTCGCCCCAACTCCGAAACCAACCCCTAAACCAACTGTCGCACCGACCCCGAAACCAGCAACACCCACTGCCGCTCCGACAACCAAGCCAACAGAAGTAACGAAACCCGGCAGCGAGCTTACGGAAGCACAGAAAACCAAAATGGTTTCTCTGGCTAAGTCAGCACTTGGCGTCAAATACGTCTATAGCGGTTCCAGCATGAGCGGCTTTGACTGCTCCGGTTTCACCCGTTGGATCTACAAGGAAGTATGCGGAATCACCCTGCCGCATAAAGCAGCAACTCAATGCAGCAGTTCGGGCATAAAAGTCAAATCCTCTGATATCCAGATCGGTGATATTATCTGCTTCGACTGGAGTTCACCTAAGGGAGTTTGTGACCATGTGGGGCTGTATATTGGTGGTGGTCAGTACATCCATGCCTCCAGCTCCAACAAGAAGGTCATCCAATCCACAGTCAATTTTAGCCGCAACCCGATCCTCGCTGTAAAAAGAATAGTGTATTGACAAATAGGCTGTAGATAATATACTTGCAGTTGGATAACGATACATTCACTGAGCTCGGATTTAACTCGGACTCGCCGAGGACTAGCGCATCCAAGTGTTGAAAAGCACATCTGTCTAGCCGCGGTTTCTAGCCGCATTTGCCTTTGCTCCGCGAAAGGACCAAACTTACCCATGAATCAAAAAAAGAAGAATACACCTAAACGCAATCGACAGTTTTGGCTTGTGCCTGCTGTTATTTTACTTATTATTGCCGTTACCAGTGTTGGTTATTATGTTTTCAGCCAGCTTTATGCACTCAACGGCACTCCCGTCCAGACTACTACCGAACCCAATAAAACTACAACGCAGGCATCTACTTTTGATCCAAAATTTGCGGAGATGAAAGAAACTCTGGATCGGGAGACAATTTACGAAGGTATCTTCGTAAATGAGCAAGCCCTTGGTGGTCTGACTCGTGAAGCCGCGAATACTTTACTGAATGTTGAAGAAAGCAAAATCCGTGACAGCTTTAAGGTTGAAATCAGCGCCGGTAGCGAAAAGTATCTGTTGACCGCTGAAGAAGCCGGCCTGACTTTCGATACACAGTCAGTCCTGCAGACGGCGTACAATACGGGCCGCACCTCAAAAGCTGCTACAGAAACCGACCAGCTTAATGAACGTTACGCTACAGTTAAGGGTCTTGAACAGCAACCTCTGAAGCTGGAAATCAAATCACAAATTGATCCGGAAAAGGTAAGGCAGGCAATAACGGCCTGGGCTGAAACTCAAACTGTACCGGCAGTTAACGCACGCGCCTCCTCTTTTAGTGTCAGCGAAAAAAAGTTTAAATACTCAGCAGAAAAATCCGGTTCCAAAGTTAATGCTACAGCAGTCATCGAAGAGGCTATCAAGCAATTGAATGCCGGTGCGTTGCAGTTCAACGGCGCGGCTGAAATTGAATCACTTAAACCGGCAATCACTGTTGCCAGCATGCAAGGGAATATCGGTCTTGTTTCAACTGCCAAGACATTGGCAGGTTCTGAAAGCAGTCGTGGCCGTGATCAAAACATAAGTAAGATTATCCAAAAACTTAATGGCCTTGTATTGCAGCCAGGCGAAACTTTTTCTTTTAATGGAACTTTCGGTCAACGTACAGCAGCCAAAGGCTTTACCACTGCTGGCGGTATTAGAGACGGAATGCTGGTACAGGAACTGGGCGGCGGCATTTGCCAGCCGAACACCACACTTTACCAGGCTGTTTTGAAAGCTGACCTCGCTATTATCAGCCGTCGGCCTCATTCCTGGCCGAGCGCCTACACTAAAGTCGGTCTCGATGCTACAGTCAGCTGGCCGGGACCAGACTTTAAATTCCAGAACAATACTAAATACCCGATCGCCTTAGCCGCATCATTTAAAAAGCCAAATATTGTTGTTTCAGTCTATGGGCGTCAGCTTGAGGCAGGCGTCACCATCGACCTGATTTCAGAACATAACGGATATATCAAAGAAGCTGCTCCAATCGAACGTAAAAATCCGAAACTTGCCGCAGGCAAACGGGTTGAAGTCCGCAAGCCGCGTACAGGCCAAAAGGCAACCAGCTACAAAATCTGGAAAAAGAACGGCACCGTAATTAAGAAAGAACTGGTCGAAGTAAGCACTTACAGACCGATTCAGGGAATTTACGAGATCGGCACAGGTGCCCCGGCACCTACCCAGCCTACTTTGCCAACAACAGTATCCTCAACTGCCAATACGACTTCAAAAGGAACGACAGGTTCCTCTACAGGTGCTACGACGACAGAAACGACAAAAGCTAGTACTACTACAACAACGACAGAAGCAGCAGCAACTACAACAGGTGCTTCAACCACAGCTTAGGAAGCAACTAGCGGTGCGATAAAACCACAAACACCCGCGAGCTGCAGCCGGGGAAACCTGATTTGCCTTGTCGGTAATTAGTGAAATTGCAGGTTTAGCACTCAAAAAGATTTGAATATATTCAAATCAGGCAATAATGTGTTTTTCCGTAACATAACTACCTTTGACTAATTTAAAGCATCAGGTATACTCATTGCGTATCATATTTATACGATTATAACCCTAAATAATAAATTGGGATAAAGAAAGAAGGTAGTCAGTATGAAGGTATTCAACGTAGACGTCGAAGAATTCACCAAGATGATTCAGCAGTGCAAGGGCAAGGTAACCATCATTACTGAAGACGGTGACAGACTCGTTACCAACAGTATGCTCTCCGCTCTCGTTGGCTACGCCGAGATTCTCAAAGTCGGCTCAATGAAGGAGATCGAGTTTGAATGTGAATTGCCGGAAGACCGGGTTCGTGTTCTTGATTTCATGATGCGTCATCGTTCGGATGTCTGATTCAAATAACAGACCTCAAAAATGATTCCAGTGTCATTTACGCTGTCAACTAAATAAATTTAGTGGCATCAATTATTACTCAACAAAAGGACCTGTACCGCAAAATGGTGCAGGTCTTATATTATTTCTCGTCTTTTATTTCATTTTTCTTGTGATATAATCCCGTCATGATTTATTTGGAAGTCTTGCTGGTTGCACTGTCGCTTGCTATGGATGCACTTGCTGTTGCCGTTACTATAGGAATCTGCCGTGCGGGCATCCAGTTTCGCCATGCGCTCAAAGTGGCACTGTTTTTTGGTGGTTTTCAAGCTCTGATGCCAGCGCTGGGTTACTTGGCGGGAATCAGTGTTTCCGGTATTATCGGACCGATTGATCACTGGATCGCCTTTATTTTATTGGCTATCGTTGGCGGCCGGATGCTGTACTCAGCCATACGGGAACAGCCTGTTGATTCCGACGCCGAAGACTGTCCGCGCGAAGATCCCCTGGCTACCCGTCCGCTCCTGCTTTTGGCAGTGGCGACTTCGATTGACGCCTTAGCCGCTGGTATCAGCCTTTCAATCGGTCGTTTGCCTGTTACAGCGACGATTGTGGCTACCGGATTAATTACCGCTTTCCTTTCCGGGCTGGGAATTCTGCTTGGCCGCAGGTTAAGTTTTGTATTTCAGCGTTATGCCTTGGCTTCAGGCGGAGTTATCCTGATTTTAATTGGCCTGAAAATTCTGCTGGAACATCTGCTGGTCTAGAGCGCATCGTTCGGCAGCACCCTATCTGCTGCTAGCACCCTATCTGTTGCACCCAGTCTGCCCCCTATCTGCGCCTATCTGCGCCTATATTGTGGAAAAAACGGTTATTTGTTATAATTTGATGGTCATACCCCGATGGCATAAAGACGTTCAGCAGAATTTTCAGTCTGACGTTCAGCGCCACGGGCTGGTTTGGCAAAAGGAGACCCAAAGCTGTGGAAGATGGCAGTATAATACGAACGTTTCTCGCGGCGGCACCGTCAATGGACGCCGGCGCATTTGTAATTGATCTTCTAATCGTCGCACTCCTCCTGTTCATTAATGCATTTTTTGCCGCTTCCGAGATGTCGATCATCTCTCTTAACGACACAAAAATTCGCAGACAGGCAGAAGAAGGCGATGAGAACGCTCAAAAAATCAAAAGACTGACAGACGAACCAAGCAGTTTTCTGGCGACAATTCAGGTGGGAGTTACCCTGGCCGGTTTCTTGTCTTCAGCTTTCGCTGCTGACAGGTTTGCCACTCGTCTTTATCTGTTGATCGGCATCGAAACACCAGCCATGAATTCGTTGCTGATTGTTGGCATTACACTGTTGATGTCTTATTTTTCACTGGTACTGGGCGAACTGGTGCCAAAGCGCATCGCTCAGTCTAATCCTGAGGCTCTGGCGGCCCGGGTCGTACGTGTTATTACTTTTAGCAAACGTCTGCTTCATCCTTTTGTGGTGCTGCTTACAGCCTCTACTAATTTGATTTTGCGCCTGTTGAAAATCGATACTTATCAAACAAACAAAACCATCACTGAGGAAGAGATCCGCATGATGGTTGATGTCGGCCGGGAATCAGGCAGCATTCATGAACAAGAAAAGGAAATGATCGAAAAGATCTTCGAGTTTAATGACAAGGATGTAGCTGAGGTTATGACTCACCGCACCAGTGTTGTTTCGCTTGATGTTGATTCTTCATTTGATGAAGTCGTGAGCTCGGCAGTTAACGAAAAATACACCAGAATTCCGATTTATGAAGATAACATTGATAACATAATCGGTATCCTGCATGTAAAGGATTTGCTCTATCACGCAGCCGAAGGTCTCGACCGCCCATTTTCACTGCGTCATTTGATCAGGCCTCCATACATCGTCCCCGAAACAAAACCGATTGATGCTGTTTTCCGTGATATGCAGCGCGACCGTGCCCAATTGGCTGTAGTTATTGATGAATACGGCGGAACCGCTGGTATAGTCACCATCGAAGACTTACTTGAGGAAATTGTCGGCAATATGCAGGACGAATACGATGAAGAAGAACAGATTATTACCCGCTGTTCCGAAAATGTATATGAAGTAGCTGGTCTGGCAACCCTGGATGAGGTTACTGAAATTGTTGACCTGGACCTGCCTGATGTAGATACAGACACAATCGCGGGCCTTGTCATTCATCTGCTTGGCCGTATCCCGGATGAACGGGAAAACGCTGTTGTTGTTTACGAGAATATTCAGTTTGAAGTATTAGAAATGGATGATAAACGCCTTTCCCGATTACGTATTACCATACTACCGGAGACAGAAGAAAAAGGAGACACAATTAATGAAACCCCAGCCGCCCTTTGACGGCATCTTATTTGACATGGATGGCACCTTGCTTGACACCGTACCCCATATCGTTGAAACCTTTCGCCACACTTTCAAGACTTTCAATGTATCTGATGTCACTGATGAAAGTATTTTAGCCAGCATCGGCACCCCGCTGGAAACTTATCTTGCTTCCATTTGTCCCGATTCAGTAGCCGAAATGGTAAAGGTATATCGCAATCACAACGAAAGCAACATGAATAACTCGATCGGCATTTTTCTGGGAATTCCTGAGATGCTGGCGGATCTGCGTAAACTAGATCTGAAATTAGGCGTGGTGACTGCAAAGCTGCGTAGCTCAGCCATACTGACTCTCAGTGTTTTCGGGCTGGAAAACAGTTTTGATGAAATTGTCGTCAAAGAGGATACAACCAGGCATAAACCAGACCCTGAGCCTTTGCAGCTGGCGATGTCCCGCCTCGGGCTGAATACTGCGGAGCGAGTACTGTACGTTGGTGACAGCATTCATGATATCAAAAGCGCTCATGCGGCCGGCTGCCAGGCCTGTGCTGTTGACTGGACTTATATGCCAAAATCTGACCTGGAGTCGGTGACCCCGCATTATTGGGCCGCGGAACCGCAGGAAATTGTCACGATCGCCAACACGATTCAATGAGCCGCTACGGATACATTCGTCTGGACGAAGCTGAAGTCCAGCTCAGCCGCCAGGCACTTCAGCTTGATACCATCGGCGGATTCGACCGCCTGTTTGTTGAACACCAGGCCGCGATCGACCAATGGGAACAACGCGGCCGTTTGCTAAGTGTTCTGCAAACCGGCGATATAATCTACACTACGGCTGCTGATCGCATTTGCAACAGTCTGAAGGATTTTCTGGAGTTCGTTCAAGCTCTTGAGAAAATTGGCGCCGACTTGGTGCTGCTGGAAGAAGGGCTCGACACCCGCACGGCAGCAGGACAAAAATCGTTACGCCTGCTCAATTCGTTTCAGCAGTTGAATTATAAAGCTCAGTCCACGCGCAAGAAAATCGGCATCGCCAAAGCCCGAAAAAAAGGCCGACGAATTGGCCGGCCGCCTGTGTCGGTTCCGCCCGATTTCAGAAGTATCTGCCGTTTGTGGTCCCTTGGTGAAATCAGTGGGCGCGAAGCTATACACAGGAGCGGCTTAAAACAAACAAGCTTTTATAAAAAGGCCGCAGAACTTGGCTACAAGCCTTCTGAAGGCAAGGTGTCTGGCGGCAAGCAGTCTGGTGAAAGCAAAAATTAATCAGATATGAGTCGTAAAGACGACATATTTCTGCCACATTTATCCGGTAATCTTTCGTTGCCTGTTCCTTGTGTCTTGTTAAGATTACAAGTATAATGAGTTTTGACTTTTTCCCGGAAACTTTTCCCCTGATAATGAAGGATGGTTACTAAATGAGTGAACAAAAGAAACAGCCTGACGTTTGGCGTTCTGAAGCCAGTCGCGATGAGCGCAAAGCCCGGCTGGCTGCCATGAAATCAAAAACCGGCGGTAAGAAGCCCATCAAGGCTAATAGTCCGGTTTTCCGTATTGTTGCAATTGTCGTGCTTGTAGTCGCTGTACTGACCTACGGCGGTTTTGCGGCAATCCGCAGCGGCATTCCAACACAGCTGCTGACAGCGGCAACTGTAGGGAACCAGGAAATTAAAGGCACCGAGCTCAATTTTTATTATTACTCAATTGCCAGTGGTTACGGGCTTGATCCTCTCAGTGAAGAAGGTAAGGACATGCTTGCAGGTCCAAGCAATATCGAAGGCTTTAACACGCTTTCCGATTACCTGAAAGACGCGGCTGCTCAAGAATTGCAAAACGTGGTTATGCTTTCCGAAAAAGGCAAAGCTGCCGGCATGACACTAAATGAAGAAAGCAATAAGCAGCTTGAAGATTATTTTTCTTCAGCTCAGGCCCAGGCTGAAAGTGAACAGACAAGCCTGGACAAATTGCTGGCTGATTCGTTTGGCCGTGGTATGAACGAAGAAAAACTGCGGCCGATTCTGGAGCGTGTCATGCTGGCCAATCAGTTTTCGGTCTCAGTTGTGGATGACTTCCAGTTCACGGACGAGCAGCTTGCAGCGGAGTATGAATCCGATAAGGACAGCTACGATGTCGTCACTTACCGAGAGTTTATTGTTGAACCCGATGTAGCAGATGACGCTGCTGAAGAAGCCAAAGCCCTGGCTGAGGAAGCCGCAAAGGCTAAAGCTGAGCAAATGCTGGCTGAAGTATCCAGCGCTGATACATTCAAGGCTGCTGCTCTGAAATATGCACCAGAAGACGAAAAAACCGAATATGAAGCGGACGATATCACACTGGTAGAAAACTCAGCCAAAGCCGATATCTACCATACAGAAACTGCCGCCTGGTTGTTTGATGCAACACGTAAGGCTGGCGACAAAACAGTATTGGAAACCACTTCCGGTTATTCTGTTTTTTACTTTGAATCACGTGCGCGGGCTGATTTCAATCACGTCAGCGTCCGTCACATCCTGATCGATTCCGACCGGGTAAATGATTCAGCTGCTTTAGTGAAAGACGCACGCGCTGAAGCCCAGAGAATTCTCGCAGAATATCAGGCAGGCGAGCTGACTGGTGAGGCTTTCGGCAAACTAGCCGAAAAATACTCAACTGATCCCGGCAGTAACACTGCCGGCGGCCTGTATGAAGGCGTAGCTCCCGGCAGCATGGTGGAAGAGTTTGACGCTTGGATAACCGACCCGGCTCGCAAGCCTGGCGACGTTGAAATAGTTCAAACTGAATTTGGGTTCCATATTATCTATTTTGAAAAGACGGAAGGCGCCAATTGGGAAATCAATGCGCGTCAGGCCCTGGAATCAGAAGCCTATACCAACTATGTTGAAACCGAAGCAAAAGCATATCCTTATTCATTAAAGCAACCCGGTCTCAGATTCGTTGGCTGAGCGCCGTAAATTGCCCGCTAAATCAGAACAGCCCCCGTCCAAAAAGGCGGGAGGCTGTTTTCCGGTTTTTACTAAATTATGTGGGCAGATGCACGAATTCATAGGCATAAAAACCATTTGACAGCGTTATAGTCTGGTGATATCATCTTATAACGCGTCAATAAGGTGGGGGTGATTTGCCCGTTGCTT
>CAYPHB010000017.1:0-20195 GCA_964410445.1 uncultured Oscillospiraceae bacterium | reverse complement strand
TACCGCTTTTGGTAGTTTCTTCAGATTCGCTCATTTTGATGACAACTCTGTCTCCTAATGGTTTGATGGTCATAGTTTTGCCTCCTATTGTTTATCTTTTTTATTTTACTAAGTTAGTGGGGCGGGTTAGCACTCTGTTGCTTCGAGTGCTAACGCACAAGTCTTAATATAAATGTTTTAGTTTGAACTGTCAAGTACATTGCAGTTTTAAGGCAAAAAAGAACGCGCTAAAAAAACTGTCTGGTATAAATTTGAATTCAAAAAACCAGCAGCAGCGGATTATTATTGTAAAAATAGGAGAGCAAAGCAGTTTCGCTTACCGCCTGCGCGGCCTCCGGCAGCCAGGGAACCGCCAGAGTGACAACCAGCAGGGCAACAGCAATAATTAGCATCCCGTAAGCAATACCGGCGAAAAAACCGGCAAAACGATTGAATGCGCCGATTACCGGAAGTTGGTTCAATACATTTGAGATCAGCTGGAGAATCAGCCGAATCAAAAACAATAAAATCATAAAAAGCAGAAAAAAAACCAGAGCAGGCATGATTCTGCCGGCTAACTCACCTGCAAAACTATTAAACCACGGCAGAGAATACAATAAATCAAGCAGTGGGCCGTTAAAAATAAAAGCCAGAATCAAGGCAGCGAAAGTCGCCAGCAAGCGGCCGAGCATACCAATAAATCCTTGACGCAGCCCAATCAAGGCAAACCAGAAAATGAATACTATAAACAGGACGTCAAGGGCAATGTTCAGCATTTATTCACCATTCTTTTAATTTTTCGCAGCTGATGGCTCAGTAGCACTGGTCGTGGTATCGGATGTCTGGCTGCTAGTAGTTTTTGTGGATTTCGTAGTCTCACTCGCGGTCGTGGCTTCCGTGGTGCTGGATACCTGTGTTGTCGTGGATGTTGTTGCCGCAGGCTCAGAAGGTTTAGTGGTGGCGGAAGTTGTTGCTTCACTGGTTGCTTTGGTTGTCGCTTTGGTTGTTGCTTTAGTGGTTGCTTTGGTTGTTTTTTTGGTTGTGGATCCTGTTGTCGGCGTTTTTTGGCCACTGTTGGGCGCGCCGGGGATCACCTTAACCGGATCAAATGGGTAGGTGCGGCCAAAAATAAATTCTTGCAGCAACGGTATCATGCCATTAAAATCGCAGCGGTTTACCCAGACAGGCTCCGGATCTTCCACGAAATAGCCTTTGATCGGGATTTGCAGTTCTTCCATTTCACCGTTCATTAGCGACAACGAACTTAAGCCAAAGGTGGTCAGCTCTGTCTTGCTGAAATTTGTGGTCGCGTAGCCGAGGCCCTGAGCTATCATGTTGGCTTTTGTGCCCAGGCTTGCGTTCATAAAGCTTTTCAGCAACGCCTGGATTACCACACGCTGCCGCCCCATGCGAGCATAGTCGCTGTCCAGCTTGCGAATGCGTCCGTAAGCTACAGCCTGCCGACCATCGAGTTTTTGCAGACCAGCTTTTTTTAAAAGCTCAGATTTTGGCGTATCTGGATAAATTGAGTTCTGATAACCGATCATTTGGTTAATCGGCTCAACCTCGTCTTTTTCGACATTGATCTCAACGCCTCCGGCCACCTCAATCAAGGCCTCCATGCCGCGCATGTTTACTACAACATAATTCTTGATATCCAGCCGGAAGGTGTCGTTGACCACCCGCATCGCCAACGCGGGGCCGCCGAAGCTGTTGGCGGCGTTAAGCTTAGCAGGCTGTGAACGCCCCGGCATCCAGACCAGCATATCTCGCTGCAGCGATGTGAGCTTGATCTTTTTGTTGTTTTGATCCAGTGTCAGAATCATCATAGAATCCGTATTGGTATTTACTTCACTTGTGTTCTCATCGCGGGCATCGGAACCCAGCAGCAAAATGTTGATTATGCCGCGTTCTGTCGGCACCGGATTAACCAGGCTGTCTGTTGGTTCGTCAAATTCACTGGGCAGAGTGGCATCGGAAGGGTTTACCAGGTTTATCCGGTTCATCAGGCTGTTCCAGAACAAATAGGCTGAACCAAACAGGCCAACGACAAGAATCAGCACAATAATCAGAACTGTCCTAAGCCGGTTGCGGCTGCGCCGTTTACGTGGATCGCTGCCTCTTGGTGTATTAGGATTGCCGGGGGCACCTGGTCCACCAGGAACGTAACCACCCGGGCCGCCTGGGCCGCCCGGATCGCCGGGGCCGCCAGAACCGCCAGAGCCGTTGGACCGTCCGCCAGAACTACCCGCACCACTGTTGCCGGCGGCGCGGATATAACCACTGCGCACGTGGCTGCCTGAGACTCCGGGAGCCCCGGAGCCGTTGCTAATACCAAAGCCGCCGCCACCTGAGCCGTTAGCAGAGTCAGCAAATTCATTTTGTTCTTCGGTAATGCGGTTCGGGGCAGATTTATCATTGCCAGGCAGTGCAGACCTGGCAGCTTGCTCATAAAGCTTGCGCTTATTTTTCACTGGTAAAGCCTCCAAATAAGGGGTATAACACCAGGCCGGCCATTACATGCTGCTCAGTGCCTACCTATAGTGAAGCCGTCGTCGAAGCGTCGGCAACAGGTCTATTTTTCTGTTTGATAGCCGGCTGGATTTTGTGCTTGCCAGCGGGCGGTGTCGCGGCACATGTCTGCGAGGTTCTTTTGCGCACTCCAATTCAGGAGTTCACGGGCTTTTGCCGGGTCAGCATAGCACTCAGCTATGTCGCCCGGACGACGAGGGTCAAATTGATACGGCACTGGCAGGCCGGAAGCCTCTTCATAGGCTTTCACTATTTCCAGTACGCTGTAGCCGCGGCCGGTGCCAAGGTTTACAGTTTCCAGGCAGCTGCCTTCACTGATAAAATCGATCGCCCGGCTATGTCCCTGTGCCAGATCGACTACATGGATGTAGTCACGGACACCGGTGCCGTCGCGGGTTGGATAGTCATTGCCGAAGATATGCAGGGTCGGTCGCCTGCCGGCAGCCACCTGGGCAACAAACGGCAGCAGGTTGTTTGGTATCCCTGCCGGATCTTCCCCGATCAGACCAGATTCATGGGCGCCAATCGGGTTGAAGTAACGCAGAATCATAATCCCCCACGTAGGGTCGGCCACAAACAGATCGCGCAGGATCTGCTCGATCATCAGTTTGGTCCAGCCGTAAGGATTGGTGCAGAACAGCGGAGCATCCTCCGTGATCGGCACTTTATCAGGGATACCGTAAACTGTGGCTGAAGAAGAAAACACCAGCCGTCGGCAATTCGCGGCTGTCATGACTTCAAGCAGAGTCATAGTGCTGTCAAGGTTGTTGCGGTAATAGCGCAATGGTTGGCTGACCGATTCACCTACCGCTTTCAGGCCGGCGAAATGAATCACCGCCTCGGGTGAATGTTCCTCGAAGATTGTAGTTAATCCAGCCCGATCACGCAAATCTTTTTTGTAGAAAGCGAAATCACGGCCGGTAATTGCCCGTACCCGCTCCAGGGCCACTGGGCTGCTGTTTTCCAGATTATCAATCACAATCAACTCATGCCCTGCTGCCAGCAACTCAACACAGGTGTGGCTGCCAATATAGCCGGCACCGCCAGTTATCAGGATTTTACTCATGTAAGGGTCCTCCCCTGTTTATTGACGCCGATTGGCGCAAAATGTTCCATTTCCTTTCAAACGACCGGCTGCTCCGGGAGTGTCGGCGTGATCGGAGTGATCGGAGTGGGATAGGAGAATTCAATCTTCAGTTCCCGCAGGTTTTCCAAAATCAGCATCAATACTGCCTGCTGCTCTTCCAGGAACAGTGCGTAGTCAACTTCATTAACATAGCACTGAATCAGAATATTCAGTGCGGTTGAACTGATATTTTCCACAATAACCAGCAAACTGTCTGCAAAAATCAGCTCACGGGCTCCGATTACTTCTTTAAGCCGTTCCGTAAGCTGAGTCAGCTTCTCCGGGCTCGTGCTGTTGGCGATTGGGATGAAAATACGGATTCGGCGTTTACCCATACGCGAGTAATTAGTGATAAATGAATTGCTCAGTTTGCCGTTCGGCACGGTAACAACCGCCTGGCCCAGCGTCCGGATACGCGAACTGCGGAAGCCGATTTCTTCAACAATACCGTCGATATCCGGCGTGGCAATATAATCACCGATTTCAAATACGCGGTCGGCCATTATGGTGATGCCGCCTAATAAGTTGGCAAAGGTGTCCTGGGCTGCTAATGACAGCGCCAAACCGCCGATGCCGATGCCGGCTAGCAGTCCGCTGATATCAAAGCCCCAGGTTTTCAGAAGCATGAATAAGGCCAGAATAACAGCTGCGACCTGAATGGCGCGCCGATAAAAAACATGGACAATAGTAGAGGTGGGCTTGCCGCGCTTTATCGCCAGGTCCTGACTGATACCCGTAAGGGTAACGCCAATACCTGCCAGCAAAAGACAAATCGCCACGACAAAAAGTGATGCCGTAACCCGGCCGAGAAACGCTGCCAAAGACTCAGGGAACTTCAAAAGCAACGGATTCGTGGCGGCGCCGAAACCGACGGCAACAGTCAGCAGACGCAGGCCTGAGCGCAGTTCTTCCGATAAACGAGTGCCGGTAGCTTCGGAACGCCAGGTGATTTTTTTGATGATGCTGCCGAATAAAGAGCCACCCAGTTTGCGCAGCAGGAAAGCCGCTAACAGAATTGCCAGCGCCACAAGATACGACGATATCGGATTGCCGAAAAACTCATAAGACAAAAATGATTCTGCATTTAATACCAGAATAGTTTGCATGGATTCCTCCGCTGTGCACCGGTTAACGAACCTGTCTTGCTTTTCATATCCTATCACAACTGCTAGAATAAGTGGCGTTGCCCGCAACAGAAAGGCAGGACTTTATGTCCGTGGAAAAACCCGTAAAGAAACGCAACTGGTTGTTGCATCTACATGAATTCCATCGTCAGAACCAGTTGAAACTGGCCGGCGCGGTGTTGTTCACGTTGCTCTCGGCCGGTTCTTCGCTGCTTCTGCCTTTGGTGCTCAGCTTTGTTATTGATACTTTGATCAACAATCAGCCGGTCCGTCTGCCGCTGCCGCTGCTGCAGTTTTATGAACAAATCGGCGGCCGCGAATATTTGCTGCCGCGCTTATACTGGCTGGGGCTGTTAATCATTTTAATAATTCTCTTCGACGGCATATTCCAGTATTTCCGCAACAAGTGGATTATTATCTATGGCGAAAACGGCTCACGCAGGCTGCGCGAAACACTTTTCAGCCACCTGCAGCGGCTGCCGTTTTCCTACCATGCCAGTGCGGAAACCGGTGACTTGATTCAGAGAAGCACCTCTGACGTTGACATGGTGCGCCGCTTCGTCACGTCCCAGATGCTGGAGATCGTGCGCAGCTTTTCGCTGGTTACAATTTCAATTGTGCTGATGTTCCTGATTAACGTGCAAATGGCCATAATCGCGACCATTGCCACACCTCTGATTTTTGCTACCTCGCTGGTTTACTTCCGCAAGGAGCGTCAGGCATTTGCCAAATGGGATGAAGCAGAGGGCGATCTTTCTACAACACTGCAGGAAAGCCTCACCGGTGTGCGCGTGGTCAAGGCTTTTGCCAGACAGTCCTTCGAATGTGAGAAATTCGAAATAAGAAATTCGACTTTGCGCCACTTTGGCTGGAAAACCTACCAGATAATCGCCAACTTCTGGATGTTCTCTGATTTTATCTGCATTTTGCAAATCATGGTGGTTACTCTGGCGGGTACTATCCGCACCATAAACGGCAGCATGACCCTCGGCGAAATGGTGATTTTCGTGTCGTATACCGAGCTGCTGCTTTTTCCTTTGCGTAACTTGGCCCGTATGCTGGCCGATGCCGGCAAAATGCATGTTTCGTTCGGCAGAATTCAGGAGATCCTGGCTGAACTGACTGAGCCAGATGACAGGCTGCTGGAGCGACCGGAGTTAACCGGTGACATTGAATTCAAACAGGTTGATTTTGCCTATAACAAAGGCCAGCGCCTGGTGCTGCAGAACGTATCGTTCTCGGTTAAAGCCGGTGAAACTATCGGGATAATCGGCCCGACCGGTTCGGGTAAATCATCTCTGCTTTATCTACTGCAGCGCCTGTACGACCCCACAGCCGGTGAGATTCTGCTGGACGGCATTGAGATTCGCCGTATCGCCCGTGAAACGGTACGCAGCAGTGTCGGTTTAATCTTGCAGGAACCTTTTGTGTTCTCCCGCAGCATCTTTGAAAATATCCGCCTGCCCAGGCCGAAAGCTACAGCGGACGAGGTTTACAGTTCTGCGCAGACAGCCGCGCTGCACACCGATATCGAGGGTTTTGAAAACGGTTATGAAACCATGGTCGGAGAACGAGGGGTCACCTTGTCTGGCGGCCAGAAACAGCGTCTGACGATTGCCCGTACGCTGATCCGTGAATGCCCAATCCTCATCTTTGACGATTCGCTCAGTGCCGTTGATACAGAAACCGACGCCCAGATCCGGTGCGAGCTGAGAAGCAGGCGCGATAAAACTACAACAATCATGGTTTCCCACAGGATTTCGACCCTCGCCGAGGCCGACCGTATCCTGGTGCTGGAAGACGGCAGAATCACGGCTGAAGGCTCCCATAATCAGCTGATCAACCAGCCTGGTTTGTACCAGCGTGTGTACCACATCCAGAATTCCCTGATAGAGGAGGTGTCACCCTGATGGCAATTGAAGACCGCGATTTTACAACCCATCTCAGCGTTGGCACCTGGAAGCGCTTTTTGACGCATGCTCTCAAAATGAAGCGGGAGCTGATTCTTCTGGCGATCTCAATGGTTCTGATGGCCGCGCTGGAAAGTGCCGCCCCCCTGATGACCCGCTATGCGATCGATCAATTTATTGCCAATGGTACAACCGAAGGCATAATTCCCTATGCAATAGCCTTCTTTATACTCGTTTCTGCCACCGCGATTTGTACCCGCTTCTTCCTCTACTACGCCGGCGCAATCGAAACCGGCCTGAATTACGAAATCCGGAAAGCCGGCTTCAGCCATCTGCAGGAGCTTTCTTTTTCCTATTATGACCGTACACCGGTTGGCTGGCTGATGTCTCGAATGGTTTCTGATACAAACCGGCTTAGTGAAGTTGTGGCCTGGGGTATGGTGGATATCGCCTGGGGGCTGGCCACCATCATCGCCATTCTGGTCGCAATGTTCGCGCTTAGCGTCCGCCTGGCGTTGATCGCGCTGGCTGTAATCCCGGTACTGGCTGTAATCGCCTACTTTTTCCAAAAAAGACTGTTGCGGGCCCAACGCAAAATCCGTCGCCTTAATTCACGGATCACCGGTATGTTCAATGAAGGCATTATGGGTGCGCGCACGAGTAAAACGCTACGGCGCGAGCAGCTTAACAGTACCGAATTCAACGCTACAGCTGATCAAATGTACGAAGAGTCGGTCCGTACAGGAGCCTTTGGCGCTCTGTTCCTGCCGATTGTTTCTTTCCTTGGTGGTATCGGTTCGGCACTGGTTTTGTCAATCGGCGGGAGTGCTGTGGTATCCGGTGTTATCTTAACCGGAACCCTTTACGCCTTCATGACCTACATGACCCGGATCTGGGACCCGATCCGCCATCTGGCCCGTATCCTGACCGAATTGCAATCAGCGCAGGCAGCGGCCGAGCGAGTGATGACAATGCTTTCCGAAAAGCCGGATATCGGTGACCGGCCTGAAGTTATTGCCCGCTATGGTGAAGCGCCGGGAGAAGGATCCGAGCCCTGGCCGGAAATTGAAGGCCGCGTCACCTTCGATGAAGTCAGCTTCAGCTACGGTGGCGAGGAGCAGATTCTGGCCAACTTCAGCCTTGATGTGCCTGTCGGCCAAACCATCGCTTTGGTTGGTGAAACCGGAGCCGGTAAAAGCACAATTGTTAACTTAGCCTGCCGCTTTTATGAGCCTACCAGCGGCACTATCCGCATCGATGGCCGTGATTACCGTGATCTGCCGTTGCTCTGGCTATACCGCAGTCTGGGCTACGTATTGCAAACACCGCATCTGTTTAGCGGCACAATAGCCGAAAACATCCGTTACGGTAATCTAGAGGCGACTCAGGAGCAAATTGAAAACGCTGCTCGTCTGGTCAGCGCGCACGACTTCATTGTGCGGCTGGAAAACGGTTACGATACAGAGGTAGGCGAAGGCGGCAACCTGCTTTCGACCGGTGAAAAGCAGCTGATTTCCTTTGCCCGGGCAATTCTGGCTAACCCGCGGATTTTTATTCTGGATGAGGCAACCTCATCAGTTGACACAGAAACAGAGCAACTGATTCAACGGGCCATCGCTGTTGTGCTGGCAGGCCGCACCTCGTTCGTTATCGCCCATCGTTTGTCGACTATTCGCAAGGCTGACCGCATTCTGGTGATCGAGGATGGCCGCATAATTGAAGAAGGCACTCATAGCGAGCTGATTCGCCAGCGCGGCCACTACTATGAACTTTACCTTAACCAGTTCATCAGCGAAACAATTGATGAAACCGCGGCCCGCTGAAATTTTCTGGAGGATTGGATGGACCGAGAGCAACAGGCAGTAAACAAACTGATAATACTTGAAATCCTGGCTCAGGCTGGCGGCATAACAGGCAATCAGCTGCTGGATCAGGCACTTGGTACACTCTGCCTTGATTATTTTGCTTTCACCCGCGCCCGCGACGAGCTTTTACGCGACAGCCTGATAACCATCGCGGTGCGCAAGCATGAAGAATTAACCGACGCTGGCGGTCAGCCGGTGCAGCGTTGTGATATAACTACCGCCGGGCGGCAGGTTTTAACAACTCTGGCCAACCATATCCCGTTGCCGATTCGTTCATACCTGGCTACCTCGCTGGCTGCTCTGCGCCGTGACGAGCTGCGCGAAAACACCGTGACAGCAAGTGTGGAGCCCGATGCCAATGGATTTTACACCTTAAGATTGCGCCAGAATGATGGTCGGCACGAAACAGTCGACTTGAAACTTACGATACCTAATCAGGCCATCGCGGATACGATGCGCACCAACTGGCTTGAACGGCCGCAAACTATGTACATCAGCTTGTTGGAATTGCTGACCCGTTCAAGTGCCCCGGCAGATACCGGCAGGCAACCTGAACCAGAGTCAACAAACAGCAACGATAATGATTTCCCTGACCGTCAGCTTTCTTTGTGATTAACGGGCCAGATTTGGCAAGGCCAGCACTTTGTCTGCCAGATTATCGGCATACTCAGTCAACGCTTCCAGCTCAGATTCTGTCGGCAAACCTTTGACTTGAAATACCGGCAAACGCTCTGATTTAAAACCTGTGAGCAAGCCTTCCATAACTTCCGGCATGCGCGAGCCCCAGCCATAGGAACCGATCAGCCCCAAATACGGCGCTTTTGGTTTCATGGCACTGGCGATCACAGCAGCGTAAACCGCAGCCGGATGAGGTCCTCCCAGCAGAGTAGGTACCGCAAACACCACGGCGGCTGCATCAACCAGGTCGTTGATAAAATGGCCGGTTTCAATGGTCAGGCTTTCCGGTGCGGACCCTAAGTCGTGGCAGATTACCGAAATTCCGCGTTGTGAAAGCTTAATCGTCAAATGCTCCACCATGCTGCGGGTGCTATCGTGCATACTTACGTAGGGAATTGTTATGCGCTTTTTGACACTGTCCCCTGTCCATTGTTCATACTTGCTTAGAATCAGTTCCGGATCATACCAGACAGGGCCATGGGCCGGCGCGATCATGCGCGGCTGCAGCGACCTGGCTTTAGCCGTGTATTTAGCAATATGACTGCGGAAGGGCATCATGATTTCGGCATAATACGATTTGGCAGCAAGCTGGAGCTGACTGCTCGAAGTTGAAAAAGCTTTGTTTGTCGAATAATGGGAACCGAAAAGATCAGTGGAAAAGAGGATCTTTTCTTCTTCCAGCCACACCATGGTGTTGTCCGGCCAGTGAGCAAAGGGAATCGGCATAAATTCAAGGGTACGCCCACCGAGATCCAGCTTTTCACCTTCCGCGAAGACCCTTACCTTGGCAGGATCCTGATGGACATGCGTTGCCAGAAGGTCGCGAACCTTGGTTGTCGCGACTACCTCTGCCTGGGGAAAGCGCCGCAGCAGCTCGGCATTACCGCCGGAATGGTCCTGCTCAGTATGCAGGCAGACCAGGTAATCGATATGGTCGACACCCGCATCACGCAGGTTCTTAAGCAGAACACTGATTTTTTCCGGGTCAACAGCATCGATCAACGCCGTTTTTTCCTTGCCTATTACCAGATACGAGTTGTAAGTGGTTCCATAGGGGGTAGGCATTAAGCAATCGAATAACTGACGCTCGGGATGAGCGGCGCCGACTTCAAAGACACCGTCTGCAATAGCAAGTACAGGCATAAACTTACTCCTTGTAAAAAATGACCGGCCGCTATTCCGGACTGGAACAACTTGCCGGTCCAAGACCGTTAAACTAAGTTTTTGAATTGATTCATGCCGTTAACAACACCTTAAGCGTCATTAACGGCAATAGCTGATAAGGTAAAGCCGAATCAGAGAAAAATCTTAAATTTCGCTGAATTCTTCCTTCGGGGCGCCGCAGACCGGGCAGGTCCAATCTTCCGGGATAGCTTCAAACGAAGTTCCGGGTGCAACGCCATTGTCGGGATCGCCGTCAACAGGATCGTAAACATAACCACACAGATTACAGACGTATTTTTTCATGAACAGGTTCCTCACTTTCTTAAAACCAGCACAAGGTGCCTTTAATGATCTTTGCTATTATACCGCTTGAATACAGCCCGCGTCAGCATATTTGTTACATTTAGAGGTACTTTTCAGCTTAACGCGGCAGAACTATTGCTTTGCCTGCTTCCGCCAGACGCTCAGAATGGCGATACACAACGAAACGCCGGCCGATTACCTGGACCACCTCGGCGCCGACACTATCTGCCAACTGCTGCGCGATTTCCGCAACCGGAACGTTTACAGTCTTCAGCACGCAAGCTTTAACCAACTCACGGTTCTGCAGTAATTCCGCAAGGCTGTTTTCCACGCTAACGCTCAATTCACCTTTACCGACGTGAAAGTTACAATCCAGAGTATTGGCCAGCCCGCGCAAATAGGCGCGATGTTTACTGTTTAGCATAAATTATCTCCTTATCAGAACAGGAATTCGAAATCGGCATCATGCAGGCGAACGGGATCACCCTCCTGCACACCTGCGGCTTCCAACGCTGCGATCACGCCTTTTTTACGTAGCAAACGCTGGAAGTACTGCAGAGATTCAGGGTCATCAAAATTGGTTGAGCCGACCAGGTTCTCGATCCAGCTGCCTGTGACAACATAGGTACTGCCATCGCGCTCAATCGTAAACAGTTCTTTTTCTTCAAAGCGGTAGATCATTTCCTCACTGATAGGTTCAGTCAGAATTGTCGGTGGCAAAGTCCGCACCAACTGAGCTGCTTTTTTGACTAAAGCATCCACGCCTTCATGGATAGGCGCACAAATCGGAAACACTTCATAGCCGCGTTCACGCAAAATTTTACTCAAGCGTTCCAGTTCAGCCGGTTCGGTATCATCAATTTTGTTCAGGGCAACCAGCTGCGGACGGCTGGCCAGCAATTCATTGAATTCGGCCAGTTCATGGTTAATCTGCTCGAAATCAGCGATCGGATCGCGGCCTTCAGCGCCGGACGCATCGACTACATGAATCAATAGCCGGGTGCGTTCCACATGGCGCAGAAAATCATGGCCCAGACCAAGCCCTTCACTGGCGCCTTCAATCAACCCGGGAATATCTGCGACGACAAAGCTGTAGTCGTCAACTGCCACTACTCCAAGGTTTGGTTCAAGAGTCGTAAACGGGTAATCAGCGATTTTAGGCCGGGCGGCAGATATCACCGACAACAAGGTGGATTTCCCGACATTGGGAAAGCCGATCAGGCCAACATCGGCAAGGAGCTTGAGTTCAACTTTCAGCTCATAGGCCTCGCCCGGTTCACCGGCGCGGGCAAAGTTGGGGGCCTGGCGTATGGGGTTGGCAAAATGGACGTTGCCTTTACCGCCGCGGCCGCCATGGGCGATTACAACTTCCTGCCCGGCTTCGGTCAGGTCCGCCAGCGTCTGGCCGCTTTCCAGGTCCTTAACCATGGTGCCAACCGGCACTCTGACCTGCAGATCATTGCCGCTGGGGCCAGACATTTTTTTGCGGCCGCCATTCTGCCCGTCTTCAGCGTGAAAGCGACGTTTATAACGAAAATTCTGCAGCGTATTCATGCCGGGATCGGCAATGAAAACTACGTTGCCGCCGCGACCGCCGTCGCCGCCGTCAGGGCCGCCATTAGGCACATATTTGGCGGTATGGAATGAAACCATGCCATCGCCGCCTTTTCCGGCACGAACAGAAATTTTCGCTTCGTCAATAAACAAAGGTTGCCTCGCTTTCATTGTGGTAAATAATCATCGAAAAAAAGGTTCGGGCCCTGCGGTCCGAACCTTGAAATTCGTTGTCAGTCTGCGGTTATTATTCCGCCGGATAGACGCTGACCTGGGTTTTGTCCCTGCCGCGCCGCTCGTAGCGTACTGTACCTTCAACCATTGAGTACAAAGTATCGTCAGAGCCAATGCCGACATTCAGACCGGGGTGGATTTTCGTGCCGCGCTGACGGTAAAGGATATTACCTGCCAGGACTGGCGCGCCGTCGCCCTTTTTGGCGCCGAGACGTTTAGATGCGGATTCACGACCGTTACGGGTGCTGCCAACGCCTTTTTTGTGCGCCAGGAGCTGTAAATTTACATAAATCATGGTACTGCGTACCTCCTTACATTCAGTTATTCAGCAAATGCTTCGATTACCCGGACATACTTTTGTCCGTAGCTGGCTTCTATCTGCCGGCAACCCAGGGCCAGTGAGTCCATAAGAGTTCTGGCGATGAGATACTGGCCTGAAGGCATTTCCTCCGGCGGCGGGGTTTCACAATAGATATCACCCGGCTCTGTGCGGTAGCTGATATTCAGCTTGGCGATATCCATCAGGCTGCCAATAGTGGTTGTTGCGATGGCTGTAATAGCCGCGCAAATAATGTCAGACCCTTCCGGCGCGTAACCGGCATGGCCGGTGGCGGCAAACGAGCGGATAAACCCGTTTGGGGAACGTTTCAGCGTAATAGTAATCATGTCAAAGTCCGATGTTTCCTGTGGTTCGGATCAGGCGTTAATCGCGGCGATCCGGACCCGGGTGTAAGGCTGACGATGGCCGTTTTTACGACGATAGCCTTTTTTGGCTTTGTACTTAAATACAATGATCTTCTTACCTTTACCCTGTTTGACAATTTCACCCTGAACGGCAGCGCCGTCAAGAACGGGTGTGCCGATGCGCATGCCGTTGTCATCAGAAACAGCCAGAACTTCGTCAAAGGTAATGTTTTCGCCGGCTTCACCAGCCAGCTTCTCGATGAAAATTTCATCGCCGACGCTGACACGGTACTGCTTACCGCCGGTCACAATTACTGCGTACATATTGTTTTCCTCCTGCTTTACAGTCTCGCTGAGTAGGGCATGCTCATGCATTTAAAAGCCCGTTTCATGCGGTCACCGAAACAGATTACCACCGAAAGCCCTGGAAGTCAATCAAAATACGTTGCTTTTACTGGCAATTTTACTGGCAAATTCAACCTTGACTGACAAATTTCCGCCTTTAAAATTCTTGCGAAACCGCGGGCAACGCAGGCTGGGCCGCAACAGCAAAACTTAAAACACCAGATAAGGCCGCAGCAGCAAGATCAGCAACAGGCCGGCCATCAGCGTAACTGTTATCCTGCTGCCTGGCAAGTATACTGCCCTGGCAAGGCTGCGTGCGGAAAAGAGGATTACCGCCGCTGCTGCAGTTGCGGCCAAAGCTTGCAGAGGGGCTGCCGGGTTATCAAGCAAACGCAGGCCAAAAAGAAACAAGAGCGGCAGCAATCCCCGGCCGAGCGCTGCCAGAGCTGATGGCAGCCATTTGGCGGTGGGCTGTGCTACAACATACGGCAGCATTGCCGGTGCCAGTAACAACACCAACGGCAGATCGATCAGGAAAATCAACCGCAGCGTGGTTGGCGGCAGCAGCTTACCGGTCAGAACAAACAACCAGTATACTAGTGCGCCAAGCAGAAATACGGCAAGCCAGCCGCCCAGCAAGGTTGCTTTGCCGCTGTAGCCGAAGTTGTTGTCGCCTCTTTGGCTGGAATCGGAACCGCTACTATTACTGCCGCTACGGCCGACTCCGTGCATTAGCAAGTAAGCAAGAACGTGCAGCCAGCCGTAAATCCCGATCAGCGCATAAAAGCGAAAATTCGCGCTTAGCTGAAGATCAGCCGCGGTTTTGGCCAGAAGATCGCCCAATGGCAACGCTAAAGCAGCTGCAGGCAGGTAGAGCAATAATGAAATCCAAGGGTTTAGCCCAGGTGCCCGGGTTTCGATTGCAGCAACAACCGCTGGCTGGGTCTGTCTGGCGATGATCAGCACCAGCGGAGCTGCAGCCAATAGAAGCAGTGCCAACAGAGCAGTTAATGTCCGATTGTAAATCAGGGCTGTGCTGGTTGTCAGGCGGTTTCTGACCGTCAATTGAGCCTCAGGGCCTGAGGCCAGCATTTCAGCCGCTGCTTGTACAGTAACGGCTCGCAGCCTTGGAGACCATGATGTCGTAACTCCTGAAATGTTCTCCATTAGCACCAGCCGATGATTGCCATTCAGGGAAAGCCAGGTTTGCGCTGCAGCAGGTTTATTACTGCTGAAACCCGGGAAAAGCGAAGCATCTTCACCGCTGAGCCAAAGAAAAAGGTCAGCGGCTGAGCTGGCGGAAGCTGGATCCACAGAAGCAAATATTGCTGTTGCCAGCTCTGCCGGCAGTGAAGGCGCAAATTCGCTCGGATCTAATCTCATTAAGTCCGGTTCCAGCAACAATATACCGCGAGGTTGCGGCAGCGAGGCTGATTTTGCCGTCAGGCGCAGCAAAGCTCCTGCCGTAGTAGAAGTTCCGGCATAAAGCACCTGGTGTCCGCCTAAGCCGGTCTCACGCAGCAGATTATTGACTTGCAGGGAAATATTCTGGAGCTGGTCAGGCGAATCCGTATTCAAACTGCGGCCTGGTATTACAGCAATGCCAAGGCCATGTTCAGCCAGTCCCGCCGCCAGCAAGCGGTTAGCCAAACGCGGTGATTGTTCGTCTGTAAATAAGATAACCAGTCCTTCAGAGGATTGGGCAGCGTAGTCGTCCAGCCCCGGCATTGAGTAATCCAACCAGGCCGTCAGCAGGATTCCGCCAAGTAAAAGCAACATGCCAATACTGTACAGCAAACGCCGTACCCCGCTTGACCGCGACATTTTCATGGCTTACTGTCAGCAACCGCTGTCGCTACCGCATGCCTCCAACCGGTCAGCTTTTGCTGCCGCCAGTCAGAATCATGTTGCGGCTGAAATACACGCGCACTTTCACGACTGGCGGCTATCGCCTCCAGGTTTGGATAAAAGCCCACTGCCAGGCCCGCCAGAGCGGCTGCCCCAAAGGCTGTTGTTTCAATATTCTGCGGACGGTCAACCGGGATATTGAGTAAATCGCTTTGAAACTGCATCAGAAATTCGCTGACACTGGCGCCGCCGTCTGCCCGCAGCTCGGTAATAGCGCAGTCCGCGTCAGCTGCCATGGCCTCAATAACCTCATAGCTTTGGAAGGCTATTGCTTCCAAAACTGCCCTGGCCAGATGCGCTTTATTAGTGCCGCGGGTTATGCCGGTAATAATCCCCCGGGCATCCGGTGTCCAGTGCGGTGCCCCCAAACCGGTGAAAGCCGGTACAAAATGTATGCCGCCGGTATCAGCGACCTGTTCTGCCAAACGGTCACACTCCGCAGATGTCTTGATGACTTCAAGCTCATCGCGCAGCCACTGAATAGCTGAGCCTGAATTGAACACGCTGCCTTCCAGTGCATACACAGGCCCGGACCCCAGGTCGTAAGCGATTGTGGTCAACAGCCCATGTTCGGAAAATACCGGTTCCTGCCCTGTTTGCATCATTATGAAACAGCCTGTGCCATAAGTGTTCTTAACCATGCCCGGCGTAAAACAGGCTTGCCCGAACAAAGCGGCCTGCTGGTCACCCGCGATTCCTGCAATCGGGATATTCCCGGGCAGGATCGCCTCATCAAGGCAGGCAGCGATACCACTTGAAGGAACTATTTTCGGCAGAATGGCAGCAGGTATCCCGAACAGCTCAAGCATGTCGGGCGCATAATCACCGGTCCGGATGTCAACCAGCAGAGTGCGGGAAGCGTTGGTGCTGTCAGTAACATGTACCTGGCGTCCGGATAGGTTCCAGATCAGCCAACTGTCCATTGTACCGGCCAGTAAGCGGTCTTGTGCAGCCAGTTCTCGGGCTTGCGGCACGTTATCCAACAGCCAGCGGATTTTTGACGCCGAAAAATAAGCGTCCAGCCGCAGGCCGGTACGAGCCATGACCTGCGGTTCCAGACCCTTATTTTTTAATTCGGTACACATAGGAGCCGTGCGGCGGCATTGCCAGACAATCGCCGGATGAACCGGTTTGCCGGTCAAGCGATCCCACAAAACAACTGTTTCGCGTTGGTTGGTAATGCCGACAGCCTTGATTTGCGCAGCCTGCAGGCGAGATCCGGCCATGACTTCATGCAAAACGGATACTTGAGTTCGCAGGATTTCATCTGCGTCATGTTCAACCCAACCTGGTTGAGGATAGTGCTGTGCCAGTGGTTTTTGCGCTATTCCCTGCACCTGCCCGCTGTGGTCGAAAGCTATCGCCCGGCAACTGGTTGTGCCTTGGTCAAGCGCGATTACGATTTCAGATTCCTTCATGATGTCTCCCCTTGTTGCCCGGAATGGAAACCGATTCAAGTATAACAATCAAGCGTGCTGAATCTCAACGCCTGAAAATGGCTGTTCCGTAATTTCCTGCTTCTCTGCCTCCGCGGCTGCGCTGGCAGCCAGTTCCAGTGCTTCATGATACTTACCTAAAACTTCAGTGGAAAGCATTTCCCGGAACTCGGAATTAATGGGATGGACGATGTCCTTAAATTCGCCTTCCTGGGTCTTGCGGCTGGGCATTGCAATGAAATAACCGTTTGTGCCTTCAATTACCTTGATGTCATGCACCACGAAACATTGATCAAATGTAACCGATACGATCGCTTTCATTTTACCTTCGTTGCTCATCTTGCGGATTGTGATGCTTGTGATTTCCATTTGGTGCCTCCGATCTGCTTATATGCCAGTAACGGGACTTAAATCATGGAGTTTTTTGTTCATTTTTTACATACAAAGATTATATCATGTTTTTATTCTAAACACACAAATATCGCAAATGACGCCCTTTACAGCTTTGAGGTTGACCATTCGCAACCTGTGTGGTCGGACCATCAGACATCTCAGGAACAAAACTTATCTATTTCTTTTATGAGCAGAATTCTGGCGTTGAAGCCAGAAAACAGTGAAGAAAATCAATGGCGTCAGCATTGTAGCGGCGGGACACTGTGATAGAATAGACCGGAAAGGCAGGTTCAGATTAAATGATTCAAACAAGCTTAAGAGGCGGCCTCGACTTAAAGCCGGGCAGCCGCGTTTATTTTATAGGTATAGGCGGCATCAGCATGAGCGGCCTGGCTGAGATTTCACACAACCTGGGCTTCATTATTGGAGGCTCAGATCTTCATTTCAATGGCAGGACTAAGGTGCTTCAGGCTAACGGGGCAACGCTCCATCAAGGGCACGATGCCAATAACCTGGCTGCCTTCCAGCCGGATCTGGTTGTTTATACGGCTGCTGTGCATGAGGATAACAACGAGCTTAGCTACGCTCGCTTGCATGGCCTCACCACTATTGACAGAGCAACCTTTCTTGGTTGGCTTAATCAGCTGTTCGAAAGGGTAATAAATATTGCGGGCACTCACGGCAAAACAACAACAACCGCCCTTTGTTCGATGATTCTGATGCAAAGCGGGCTTGATCCCACTGTCCATCTGGGTGCGGAGTTAAAGCAATTTCACGGAACGGTGCGCCTGGGCAATGACAATAAGCTACTGGTTTCCGAAGCTTGTGAATACATGAAGGGTTTATTAAAGTATTATTCCACAACTGCAGCAATCTTGAATATTGATTTTGACCATGTTGATTCGTTTGCCAACATCGAGGAAGTTATCGAAACATTCCTGGATTTTGCTGACCGCCTGAGTGAGGACGACTATCTTGTCATCCCGGCATTTGACAACAATATCAAAACAATGTTGACAGCACTTAAAGCTCGCCGAACCGAGCGCGGTGTCGGGATGCCGAAGCTCTGTTCATTCGGTTTGGAAAAACCTCGTCTACGAACAAGGAATGCCCCGGTTTGACGTCTATCTTAAAGATGAAGTCTACGCTCATATTGAGTTGCAGATCCCTGGCCAGCATAACGCAACCAATGCTTTGGCCGCGATTGCCTGCGCCCATATCAATGGAGGCACACCAGCGGCGGCGGTAAAGGCCCTGGCTGCCTTCAGCGGTGCCGAAGGGCGCTTTACACATGCCGGCACCTACAAGCAGGCGATGGTCATTTCCGATTATGCCCACCACCCGGCGGCCGCCCGGGCAACACTTGCCGCTGCCGCCAATATTCCGCATGAGCATATTTGGGTTGTCTTTCAGCCGCTGACCTTCAGCCGTACCCAGGTTCTGTTTAACGACTATGTTGACGCCCTGAAAGACTGCGAGCTGGTCATATTCAGCGAAATTTACAGTGACCGTGATACCGGTAAAGTCAGCTCACGCGATCTGGCTGCACGTATCAATGAGCTGGGCGGTAATGCTGTTTTTGCTGAAGATTTCGCTGAAATCAAGACCTGGCTGGATAAAATCAGCGGACCGGGCGACATTATTCTGGTTTTGGGACCTGAAGATATTCGCGGCTTTGCTGATCAACTGACCGGACGCACCGATATTTTTGCCTGAAGCCAGCGAGCTACCTGAAGCCAGCGAGCCACCTGAAGCCAGCGAGCCATCTGAAACCAGCGAGCCAATTGCAATATTAAAAAACGCCCTGGCGCCTTATGTCTGACACTTCTTGTCTAACACTTCGACCAAATGAAATAACGACCGCCTCAGTGCTTTTTGCAGCAAGGCGGTCGTTTTTTATTTCAATTTTCGCTGGAAAATTCCAGTAGTTTCCGTGGTTTAGTCGTCCAAAGTACCTTCCATGGTATTGGCGGGCGGCGGAGTTTCTGACGGCGGCGAAGGCTGTGCCTCTTGCGGTTCAGCGATGCCGCCAGCTGCTTCCTCGCTGTGCTGGATCACAACGCCCGGCTTCGGGCGCATGATCGCCACCGTTGGCAGCGGAATGGGTTTGCTCGGATCCATCGGCGCTTCTTCGTCTTCAGCAGTCATATAAATTGCTTCAAACTCAGGACCTTCAACCTTTTCTTTTTCCAGCAGCGTTGCTGCCAGACGTCCCAAAGTTTTCAGCCGTTCGCCAATGACACGTTTGACTTCAGCATAAGCTTGATCGATGATCCGTTTAATTTCTTCATCAATTATGCTGGCGAGCTTTTCACTGTAGTTCTGGACATGACCGTAATCCTTGCCGAGGAAGACTTCATCTGAACCGCCGAAAACCATATTACCCAGCCGTTCGCTCATACCGTATTTGGTTATCATGTCACGCGCAATTGAATTGGCAGACTGAAGGTCGGATGCGGCGCCGGTGCTGATCTCGCCGAAAATCATTTCTTCAGCAGCCCTGCCGCCCAGGGAAACACAGATATCATTAAACAGCTTGCTGGTTGTCGCATAATACTGGTCTTCATGCGGTTTGTGAGCTGTATAACCGCCGGCGCCGCCTGCGGGAATAATCGAAACTCGCTCGACTTTGTCGGTTTCTGAAAGAGTCCGCAGGACGATCGCATGGCCAGCTTCGTGATAAGCTGTCAGACGGCGTTCTTTATCGCTAATAATCCGGCTCTTCTTTTCCGGACCGATCATTACTTTAAATACAGCTTCCGAAATATCTTCGTAGATAATTGACTTGGCGTTGCGGCGCGCAGCCAGCAAAGCAGCTTCGTTGAGCAGATTGGCCAGGTCGGCGCCGGTAAAGCCTGGTGTGATTTTGGCAATCTCTCGCAAATCAACCGATTCGTCGATCGGCTTATTGCGGGCATGCACTTTAAGGATCTCTTCCCTGCCTTTGATATCGGGACGCA
>CAYPHB010000016.1:0-20230 GCA_964410445.1 uncultured Oscillospiraceae bacterium | reverse complement strand
GGCCGGTTTTTATTTTATTCATTTAGCAATTGATTTGTTATAGCAGTTCAACTTAAGATTTTACAACATCAATTAGTTGCAGCAGAAGAACCCCTCCGTTCATGCACATTTGGAATTAGGGGCCGGCTGTGCGAACCGACAACTTATACACTACCTGCAAAGTTTTAGGTTGTCAAGGAAAGTCAGGAAATTTCGTCAGAACACAGAAACTTTTCTGTTTAAAGTGCTACATATAGCTAGATGCACTAAACTATGACTGAATTGTGAACAGCCTAAAATTATGATAATTTTGTCATAATTGCCTTTTTGAGAACTGAAAAAGCCCTTTGCAGGAATCATCAGAGTGAATCCGCAAAGGGCTTTGCGCTTATGAGTTATTTTTTCGGATTTTAGATAATTTTCTCCGCTGAGCAGGCAAGCTAAAGTTATTTTTCTGTTGCAGGCTCAATTTCAATTGAGGCGATTTTTTGTTCCTCAACCGGCCGGTCCTGGCTGCCGGTTTTAGTAGCGGCGATTTTGTCTACAACATCCATACCCTCGATCACATGTCCGAAAGCTGCATACTGGCCGTCCAGATGCGGGGAATCCTGATGCATAATAAAGAACTGAGAGCCGGCTGAATTCGGGTTCATGGAACGTGCCATCGAAATTACACCGCGGCTGTGTTTAAGCGGATTATTGACACGGTTGGCTGAGAACTCACCGGTAATTGTGTAGCCGGGTCCGCCCATGCCAGAGCCTTCAGGACAACCGCCCTGGATCATAAAGCCTTTGATAACGCGGTGAAAAATCAAGCCGTTATAAAATCCGCGTTCCGCCAGTTTAATAAAGTTTTCTACCGTAATCGGTGCGGCTTCATGGTCGAGTTCTATCCGGATTTGACTGCCGTCATTCATGGTCAGTTTTGCGATTCGCTTTTGCATAGTAAGCCTCCATCAGTCTTTCAGTTTCTTCGGTTTTTCAAATTTTAATTCAGTATAGCGAGTGAGGAATAACAAAGCGGTAACAACTAGAGAATATCCATATTTTTCCGCAATAGCTGGTCTTTCATATCCCAGAGCTGTTGAGACAAGTCAACGTAATAGGTTTGCGGATTTTCGAAGCGCCGGATGGTATCCCAGAGCAGCTCCAGTTCACGTTTGCAATGCGAACGGATTTCTTCAAGCGACACCCGATTATAAACCAGTTTCCCAGACTCGAAGATTGGCACAAGCAACCTCCTCAGTTTGAAGTTAGTCAGTACTTTGCGTTTGTAAGTATGAATTGGATCGAAAATTTCATACGGCTGGCTTTCATCAATAACTTCACCAGCAACTGTGATGACATCGGCTAAGGCCATGTCAGTGCTTTTGTCAAAGAAACGCCAGACTTCCTTGTTGCCGGGGTTGGTCATTTTGCCGACATTGTCAGAGAACTTCATGCGCGGCAGGATTTCGCCATTTTTCTCAATGGCAGCCAGTTTATAAACCCCGCCAAAAACCGGCTCGGCCCGGGCTGTGATCAGCCGCTCACCAACGCCATATGAATCTATTGCGGCTCCCTGGTGCAAAAGATCACGGATCAGATATTCATCAAGGGCGTTGCTTACTGTAATTTTGCAATCCTGCAGGCCTGCCGCGTCCAGCATCTCCCGGGTCTGGACAGTAAGGTAGGTTAAGTCACCGCTGTCTATGCGTACGCCCTTAAGTCTGCAGCCTTGCGGTTCAAGCACTTCCCTGGCAATGCGGATAGCATTGGGAATGCCTGATTTTAAGGTGTTATAGGTGTCGACCAGCAGCACTGTTGAATCAGGGTAAGACATCGCATAGGCTTTAAAAGCCTCGTATTCAGTATCAAAGGTCTGCACCCAGCTGTGCGCCATAGTTCCGGACAATGGCACGCCGAACTGGGCGCCGGCCATGGTGCAGGAAGTGCCATCTACCCCGGCGATGTATGCGGCTCTTGCCCCAAGCACAGCTGCGTCGTAGCCTTGGGCGCGGCGGGCGCCAAACTCATAGACTGCCCGGCCTTTGGCAGAACGGACGATCCGTGCGGTTTTAGTGGCTATCAGTGACTGATGGTTTATGGTCACCAACAACATAGTCTCGATCATCTGAGCCTGCAGCAACGGCCCCCGCACTTTTACAATCGGTTCGTTGGGGAAAATCGGAGTTCCTTCCGGAATCGCCCAGATGTCACAGCTGAATTTCAGGTTACCCAGATAATCGAGAAATTTCTGGTCGAAGGTGTCAAGGCTAGCCAGAAAGGCCAGGTCGTCTTCACTGAAATGCAGCGTTTTCAGGTAGTCGATCATCTGTTCCAGGCCTGCCATGATCGCGAAGCCGCCATCCTGGGGCACATTACGAAAGAACAAATCAAAATAAGCGATACAATCATCGATTTTGTTGTCGAGATAACCTTTGGTCATAGTCAACTCATAAAAATCTGTCAGCATCGTCATGTTGGTTTTGTCTGTCCAGCGCAAGCTATACATCCTGTTTTCCTCCTGTAAACCATATCGGTGAAACGGTTTCTATTTCAGTAAAAGGATTATTGTCGTATTCAACGTCCAGTAAATATAACCCACAAGCGGGCATCGTTTTACCTGCTTGAAGTCTGTCTCCGGAGAGCATTATGTCCGTAATACCTTCCGGTTTAGTTTTTCCCAATCCTACCGCTACCAATGTACCTGTTATTATGCGCACCATGTGGTAAAGAAATCCACTACCGCAGATCTCAAAGCTGATCAGGTTACTTTCTTGGCGCACGTCCAGGCGGTCAAGGCGGCGGACCGGCCTGCGTACTATTGTTTTACTGGTATCCCGAAAAGCCGAAAAATCATGTTCACCTAAAAAGTAAGGCAGTGCTTCACGCATCGCATCTATATCCAGAGGTGTCGGCAAGTAGGCTGCACGACCGGCCAGTAACGCTGAAGGAATCCGCGATTGGTAAATCAGATAGCGGTAGGTTTTTGCCACCGCCCCAAAACGCGCATGAAAGGAATTGTCGACTTCCGCCGCTGCCTGGGCAACCAGGTCATCCGGCAATAAGCCATTGAGGGCATAAGGCAGGCGTTCTGCCGGGATTGTTCCTGTGGTTGAAAAATGTGACACGTGTTTATGGGCATGAACACCGGCATCAGTCCGGCTGGAGCCGATTAAGCGGACTTCATGTTTGAGGACGCGAGCCAGCGTCTGCTCGAGTACCTCTTGCACAGTGCGTTCTTTTGCCTGGGTTTGCCAGCCATGGAACTCGCGCCCGTCATATTCTGTAAGCAAAGCAATGCGGCGTAATTTTCTGAGCTTGGAAAGTCCGTGATTTTGTTCAAAGTCTGTTTTACCAGTATCGTTCATTGTCAACCAGCCTGCCCCGCCTGCAAGCTTTTTGCCGCCATCAGAGCTGCTCCGATAATACCAGCGTCATTGCCAGTTAAAGCAAGCTCAATCCCAGGTTTCTGCACATCATCCGGCAAGAACGCCAGGTTCAGAGCGCGTTCTCTGACCGGTAAAAGCAAGGGTTCACCTTCACCGGCAACGCCACCGCCCAGGACTATTACTTCGGGCATGCAGAAGTTGATGATGTTGGCAACGCCCTCTGCCACCATTGTTAAATAGCGGTCAACTACAGTAACTGCCACCGCATCACCGGCACGGCTGCCGATAAAAGCGGTGCGTCCATTGGCGATGCCGCCGTTTTCGGCAATAAGCTTCTGCAGTATCGATTCAGGGTGGCTGGCAGCAGCACGATGGGTTTCACGCACCAACGCAGTAGCGGAGGCATAAACCTCGAAACAGCCGCGGCGACCGCAAGTACAAGGTTCGCCACCAGCGATTAAAACCATATGACCAAGCTCACTGCCGGTTCCGTTAAACCCCGCGTCAATGTTGCCGTCACGAATAATGCCGCCGCCGACACCAGTTCCCAAGGTAACAGTAACACTGCTTGTGCTGCCGCGGGCTGCGCCGGCAACAGCTTCAGCAAGTGCCGCACAGTTGGCGTCATTGCCTAAATAAAATGGCAGATTAAACCGTTGGTGAAAGGCGGACCGGAAATTCCAGCCGTTTAAGGCGGGCAGATTACCAGCGAAGACAATACTTCCGGTTTCATTACTGGAAGTACCCGGAGAACCCAGGCCCATTGCGGTAATGCCGGCAGGTGTAAGACCGGCGCTGGCGATAGTGCGCGCTGCGAGATCAGCTATGTCGGCGAAAATTGCCTGCGGATCGCGGTCCACTTGGGTTTTGATCTGATCCTTGCTGTAAACCTTGCCGGTCTCATCCACGACACCTGCTTTGGTGCGGGTACCGCCAAGATCGATGCCTAGATACAGGTTCATTCAGCTACTCCTTTTTCGTTCTTCGTGGTCATTATATTCATGGCTGGTTTTAAGTTCAAGCTGATAAGCTTAGCTAAGAAGGCTGGAATATTCAAGCACCAGCAGGAATGTTGCTGTCAACCCGAAGCCGACGCTAAAAAGCAAGTCCTCGCGGCTGAAGCGCATAATGCGCAGGCGTGTGCGGTTCAAACCACCGCGGTAGCAGCGCGCCTCCATGGCCACAGCCAGCTCATCTGCGCGCTTAAACGCACTGACAAAAAGCGGAATGAGTACGGAAACCAGTCCCTTGGCTTTGGTGATCAGGCCGCCGGTATCGTAATCTGCACCGCGCGAAGATTGCGCTTTCATAATTTTGTCCGTTTCTTCCAGCAAGGTCGGTACAAAGCGCAGGGCAATCGACATCATCATTGACATTTCATGCGCCGGAAAACCAAAGCGGGTCAGTGGTGTCAGCAGCCTTTCCATAGCATCAGCGATCAGGATCGGAGTTGTTGTCAAGGTAAGCAGCAAGGTAGTGCCGCTGATCAGCATAATCAGGCGCAGGGCCATGCGTACAGCAACTTCCACACCTTCGTAAGTAATGTTTAGTGGACCGAGCTCAACCAGAACCCGACCTTGAATTGTGAACAGGTTCAGAAAAAAAGCAAAAGCCAGAATAAAGAGGATCGGCTTGAGGCTCTGGATCATTTGGATCACAGGAACCTTGGAAAGCAGGATCAGCGCCAATAAAACAAAAATGCTCAAAATCAGGGGAATCGGCTTACTGATCAGGAAAATCAAGACCATATAAGCGATGACTAGAATCAGCTTGAGCCTGGGGTCAAGGCGATGGATCAGCGAATTAACAGGATAGTAACGCCCGAGAGTGATATTGCCAAACATATTGCTCAGACCCCCTTTTGCGCTGCTGCAGCGCGGATCAGAGCGGCAGCGGCGTCATCTGAGGTAAAACTGCTTAGTTGCAGCCCTGGGATCCTGTCTGCCAGCTTTTTTAGAAAAGAGGCCGACATAGGCAACGGCAGGCCTGCTTCATTTAATTCTCTTTCGTCAGTAAATACTTCCGAAGGCGTACCTATTGTATGAACCCGACCATTATTGAGCACCAAAACCCGGTCACAGAGCCGGGCGATATCTTCCATACTATGTGAGACAAGAATAACAGTTACGCCCATAATCCGCAGATGATTGGCATAACCAAGAATCTCGTCGCGCCCCGCCGGATCCAGACCTGCTGCAGGTTCATCAAGCACCAGAATCTGAGGCTTCATTGCCAGTACCCCGGCAATCGCGGCACGGCGTTTCTGGCCGCCGGAAAGTTCAAACGGTGAGCGGTCAAGCTCTTCGTCGGTGAGACCCACAATGCGGGCTGCCGCAAGGACACGCTGTTCAATTTCGGTCATCTCCAGGCCCATGCGTCTGGGACCGAAAGCAATATCCTGAAACACAGTTTCTTCAAACAGCTGATGCTCCGGATACTGGAAAAGCAAACCGAGCTTTTGCCGGATTTTCGGGATATCTTCATTAGAGGAAGCATCCAGGCCGATGACGTGAACCGAACCGGATTGGGTGCGAAGTAAGCCGTTTAAGTGCTGAATCAGCGTTGATTTACCTGAGCCGCTTTGGCCCATTACCCCAAGCAGTTCGCCTCTGTAAACAGTAAAAGATACATCCTCCAAAGCTTTACGTGCCATCGCAGTGCCGCTACTGTAGGTGTAATCAAGGTTCGCCACTGTAATAACGGTTTCCGTTTGCGGCTGTGGGCGGGCATTTGCTTCTGCAGCTGCTTTCACCTGGGCGACGGCGCTGCTAAGTGCTTCGGGACTGGCGTTATCGAGCATGCGCACAATGGCTGTGCCTGCTGTTTCAGCCTCAACCGCTTCAAGCGGTCTGAGCTGTTGATGTGTCAGGTCGGCTATCTGATGCGCTATGTCAGTATGGGTAGGAACATCAAGCCCCAGCGACTTAACGAGGGCAACCTGGTCGAAAATCTGACCAGGAGTGCCGGAAGATACAATCCGCCCTTCAGACATCAGGTAGACCATGTCGGCAGCTAACACTTCCTCCATGTTATGGGTAATGTTAATGACAGTCATACCTTCTTCGCAGATCAAGCGGTTGATTAGTGCCATAAAGTCACGTCTGCTGTTGGGATCGAGCATAGAAGTGGCTTCGTCCAGTATGAGGCAGGAGGGCTTCATCGCCAAAATGCCGGCAATGGCAAGCTTTTGCTTTTGCCCGCCGGAAAGCAAATGAGGGGCGTGTTCGGCATAAGCTTCAAGGCCGACAAACTTCAAAGATTCATCCACTGCTTCCCTGATCTTCGGCTGCGGATAGCCGAGATTCTCCGGCCCGAATGCTACATCTTCTTCGACAGTCGTACCGACAATCTGGTTGTCGGGATTTTGAAAGACCATCCCGCAGCGAGAGCGGATGTTCCAAACCTGTTCGTCGTCGCTGGTTAGCATGCCACTGACAATAACTGTCCCCTTCGAGGGCAGTTCCAGCGCGTTGATCAGTCGTGCCAAAGTAGACTTCCCTGAGCCGTTACGGCCCAGAATAGCCACATGGCTGCCTTGTTCTATGGCGATGCTGACATCGTCAACAGCAAGCAGCGGATTTTGGCCGCCGCCCTGGTAGACATAACTTACCTCGTTGATGTCAATGAAATGCTCCATGAACCTCACTACAATCAATTACAAAAATACGGGGACAGGCAGTCCGCCTGTCCCCGTTCAGTTGTTGTTCCGATCGGCCGGGCTGCTCGTACGGATTCTGAATCTACATTCACACCGGCCTTGCGGTACTCGCCGTGAACCCGATAATCCGGTTATAACCCGATCAGACGAGTTCCAGCAGAGCCATTTCGCAGGCATCGCCCCTACGGACGCCCAACTTGATAATACGTGTGTAGCCACCATCGCGGCCCGCATAACGGGGTGCGACATCGGTGAACAATAGGTTAACCGGATTAATGACATTGCCATTCTCATCATGGCTTCTGTTCAGCCAGTTAATCATATAGCGGCGGGCAGCGAGCCTTGAAGGGCTGTCCACCTGGGACATCGCGGTTTTGGTTTCACGCTCTACCACGTCAAAAGCACGGCCGTTGATTGAAGTCGCGGATTTAAGCACCTTGCGGCCTTTGCCATCCAGCTTGGCACTGGTAACTTTTATTTCACGCGTTGTAAAGTTGTCCTTTTCCTGAACGGCGAGAGTGATTAGCTTCTCTGCGATCCGGCGGACTTCCTGGGCACGGGCTTCGGTTGTTTTAACCTTGCCGGTGACGATGAGGGTTGTAACCATCCCTCTGAGTATGGACATACGCAAATCTGAAGCGCGTCCAAGTTTTCTCTGACCAGGCATCTGGTACCTCCTAAACTGTTCAGCTCCGCAGCGCTTTTACTCTTCCGAGGGCGCGAGCGAAAGACCGAGTTCTTCTAATTTTTGAATGACTTCTTCGAGCGACTTTTTACCGAGATTGCGGACCTTCATCATGTCCTCTTCGGTTCTGGCCACGAGATCACCGATCGAATTGATACCGGCGCGCTTCAGGCAGTTATAAGTCCTGACAGAGAAGTCAAGGTCCTCGATGGCTGTAGTATAGGTTCCGGGGTTGCCGTCGGGCTCAGCCGGGTCATTAAAGGTGGAGCCATCTTCGATATCAGTCAATGCTTTAAACAGGCTGAGGTGTTCGCTCAGGATGTTCGCGGCAAGACTCAGGGACTCGTTTGCTTCAATAGTGCCATCAGTCCAGACCTCAAGGGTCAATTTGTCATAGTCGGTGAACTGGCCAACACGGGTGTCTTCAACAAAGTAGTTGACCTTGCGCACCGGGGTAAAGATTGAGTCGACAGGAATCACACCGATCATTTGGGTCGCGATTTTATTACGCTCGGCTGTGTTGTAGCCGCGGCCTTGATTAACTGTGAGTTCCATAAACAGGCGGCCGTCACCGTTAAGTGTCGCGATCGGCAAGTCAGGATTCATGACCTCAACTTCGTCATCGGTAACTATGTCGGCAGCTGTAACAACGCCTGTACGGCCTTCTTCTGTGCTTATATATATTGTTTTGGGGCCGTCTACGTGCAGACGAACGCGAATCGCCTTAATATTAAGGATGATTTCCGTCATGTCTTCGATCACGCCGGGGACGGTGGCGAATTCGTGCAGCACTCCGTCAACACGGATGGCTGTAACAGCTGCTCCAGGCAGTGATGATAGCAGAACACGCCGCAGCGAATTGCCCAGGGTAATTCCGTAACCACGCTCTAGCGGTTCGACAATGAACTTACCGTAGTAAAGATCATCGAGGTCGTCCGCGCGCTCTATCATCGGTTTTCTAATCTCGATCATGTAGGCCTCCTTCATGCGCCAGAAATGACATAAGATGCATGATCACTCGCCTTACTTGGAGTAGAGCTCGACGATCAGTGTCTCACGAACGTTGACATCGACATCTTCACGGGTCGGCGCCTGGGCGATCGTACCGGTCAGCGTTTCAGCGTTAAAGGTAAGCCAGCCGGGAACCGGGCGGTTACCAATGTCAGCGAATTTCGGCGATTTGCGTGAAGATTCGCGAACGGTAATAGTATCACCAGCAGAAAGGGTCATGGAGGGAATGTCGGCCTTTTTGCCGTTTACCTGGAAATGCCCGTGTGTAACAAGCTGGCGGGCTTCAGGACGTGAAGCTGCGAAGCCCATACGGTAAACAACGTTATCCATACGTGTTTCGAGCAGGAACAGCAGGTTATCGCCGGTCTTGCCTTTCAGTTTGTTGGCACTATCAAATGTTTTACGAAACTGCTTTTCCAGCAAACCATAGAAACGTTTTGTTTTTTGTTTTTCACGCAATTGGGTACCATACTCGGAAACCTTTTTGCGGCCCTGGCCATGCATGCCGGGAGCAAAGCTTCTGCGAACCACCGGGCACTTGCCGGTGTAGCATTTCTGCCCTTTCAGGAAAAGCTTTTCACCCTCACGGCGGCAAAGCCTGCAGGTTGCATCTGTGTATCTTGCCATGGGTTTATTACCTCCTGATCAGACTCTTCTTCTTTTCGGCGGTCTGCAGCCATTATGAGGGATCGGAGTGACATCTTTAATCAGAGTCACGTCGAGTCCTGCGGTCTGCAGTGCGCGAATAGCTGCCTCACGGCCTGAGCCGGGGCCTTTGACGTATACTTCAACCGTCCGCATGCCATGGTCTACAGCAGTGCGGGCAGCTTGTTCAGCTGCCATCTGAGCGGCGAACGGGGTGCCTTTACGGGAGCCCTTCATGCCCATACCGCCGGCGCTGGCCCAGGAAATGGCGTTGCCGACCGGGTCAGTAATGGTGACGATTGTATTGTTAAACGAAGAATGGATGTGAGCAGAGCCACGATCAATATTCTTGCGTTCTCTTTTTTTCGGGCGGGCTGCGCCCTTCTTGGTAGCCTTAGCCATGAAAGTGCCTCCTTATTTTCTCTTGCCCGCGACATTGCGCTTCGGGCCCTTGCGGGTGCGAGCGTTTGTCTTGGTACGTTGTCCGCGCACAGGTAAACCTGAGCGGTGACGACGGCCGCGGTAGCAGCCGATTTCGGTCAGGCGCTTGATGTTCATAGCTATTTCCCGACGAAGATCGCCTTCGACGTGGTGGTCATTTTCAATAACCTCACGAATTTTCGCGAGCTCTTCGTCTGTGATGTTTTTCATGCGGGTATCGGGATCAATACCACATTTTTCCAATATCTTATTGGACTGTGTTCTGCCGATGCCGAAAATCGATGTCAGCGCAATTTCAACGCGCTTCTCATTCGGCAGGTCTACTCCGGCAATACGAGCCATCTTTTATACCTCCAATGGGATGACGGTTACTTCAAGTATATCTATATCTGCAAACACGTAGGGGAAGAACAACAGTCCTTATACGGGCTGAAGCAGCCGCTTCCCAATTAGTCGTGTGTTTTCCGGTTCAAACAGGGTGAGTTGTTTGCTCAGCCCTGTTTCTGCTTGTGCTTGGGATCACTGCAAATCACCATTACGCGCCCTTTGCGGCGGATGATTCTGCATTTTTCGCACATTGTCTTTACTGACGGGCGAACTTTCATTTGTCTCCTCCATTCCTGACTGCTTTACAACCAAGAGATTTGTCGCCGTTTGGCGCATGCTATGATATTCTACCAGATTTTTTGACAAAATCAAGGTATTTAGCGGGTTTCAGCGGTTAATTTTTTGGATAGGGCCAACAATAGCGGCCGTCATCCCAAAGTTTTTATTTTGCGCGCCAGGTAATCCGGCCGCGTGACAAGTCATAAGGCGAAAGCTCAACAGTAACTCTGTCGCCGGGTAGAATTTTAATGTAATGCTGACGCAGTTTGCCGGAAATATGAGCGATTACTTCATGACCGTTTTCCAGTCGAACTTTAAAAACGGCGTTCGGCAGTGTGTCGGTCACAACTCCCTCAACTTCTATAGCGGATTCTTTGGTCATGTTTACCTCCTAGGGCATGTCTGATCGGTTTCTGGTTCGGTGGTTATAAGGTATGGCGCGATAGTCTGGCGGATCAGGCGCCGGACTTCGCTGTTGCGCTGGCCCTCTTCCGGCAGCTGCAACGCTGCTGACAAAGCTTCAGGATCTGCCTGGGCAACAGGACGCAGATGGGATAGTCGCTTCTTCTTTGGTTTGTTAACGGGTCGGTATTTCCCGTCAACAATCAGGACAAAGGGCGGCTGCAGCTCGGTTACTATGCCAAGCCGGCTGTAATCATGACCAGCGATCGACTGGACGATCATTCCAACTGTCAGGCCTTCGGTCTTTAACGCCTCGAAGAGGGTTACATGATCACGCGGGTTGGGGTCGGCCTTGGTTCGCAGGGGCAGGCTCGTCTGCTGCGGGGCCTGCTGCGGGCCTGCGTTTGACCGTTTTCACCGCAGGGTTGTTCGGTACTCACAGAGCGGTCAGGATAACCGGACCGTCAGCGGTGACAGCCAGGGTATTCTCATAATGGGCGGAAGGCTGGCCGTCAGCAGTGACAATTGTCCACTGGTCTGCCAGTATCCGCACGCGCCTTGTGCCCAGATTAATCATCGGCTCCAACGCCAGAACCATGCCTGGTTCAAGACGGGTACCGTGCCCGGCATTGCCATAGTTGGGTAAATCCGGCGGTTCGTGGAGATTACGGCCAATTCCATGTCCGGTTAGTTCACGTACTACGCCGTAGCCATTGCGTTCAGCTTTTTTCTGCACAGCAGCTGAGATATCTCCCAGTCTGTTGCCGGTCTTCGCCTGAGCAAAGCCTTCCCAGAAACATTCTTCAGTCACGGCCACAAGTTTTTTGACTTCAGGGCTGACGTTGCCAACAAAAAATGTGCGGGCAGCATCGCCATGATAACCGTCGAGCTCTGCGCCGACATCGATACTGATGATGTCACCATCACGCAGGATACGGCGGGAAGAAGGTATGCCATGAACGACTTCTTCGTTGACCGAGGTGCAGATCGCACCCTTGAAAGGTGGTTTACCATACCCCAAAAATGAAGGTTTGGCACCGGCGGCACGAATCAGCTTTTCAGCGGCTTTGTTCAGCTCCATTGTGCTGACACCAGGCGCTATAAGTTCTGTCATGAGATCAAAAACCTGAGCGACGATTCTGCCAGCTGCCCGCATCTTAGCGATTTCAGCCTCAGTTTTCAGGTTCAGAATTTCAGTCATTCTTACGGCCGGTCCGTTTCTCGATTTCATCAATTACGATGGCAAACTTGGAACCTACTGGGCCGTCATTCACCACACTGAACAGTACACCCCTCTGCTGATAATAATCAATCAGCGGCGCAGTCTGCTCATGATAAACCTTGAGACGCGCCAGGACCGTTGATTCTTTATCGTCCTCGCGTTGAATCAGTGTGCCGCCGCAGACATCGCAGATGCCTTCATTTTTCGGCGGACTATCGATCAAATGATAGCTGCGGCCGCAGGAGCTGCAGAGCCGACGTGAGGACAGACGCGCCACAACAAGCGCATCCGGCAGCTCGAGGTTGATCACAACATCCAATTGCTCGCCAGCCGCCGCCAGATGAGCCGAAAATGCTGTTGCCTGTACGATAGTACGGGGATAACCATCCAGAAGATATCCTTGTGAGCAGTCAGCTTCGGAAATCCTGTCGATCAGCATCGCAGTGGTTAGTTCGTCAGGTACCAACTGGCCGCGGTCGATGTATGATTTTGCTTCGCGCCCAAGCTCAGTTTCATTTTTAATGTTGTTGCGGAATATGTCACCCGTTGAGATGTGCGGGATCCGGAAATGCCGCGAAAGTGTGCTGGCCATCGTTCCTTTGCCGGAACCTGGCGGACCGAGCATTATTAAATGCATGTTACTCACTCACTTTCTCAAGAATTTTGCAGGATGTAATGGCAAAACCTGAGGATGTCCGGGCCATGGGGCCGACATCCTCAGGCAGCGTTTGTTTATTAGTCAAGGAATCCCTTGTAATGGCGCATTACCATCTGAGATTCCAGCTGGTTAATCAGGTCAAGTGCCACACCAACAACGATAATAACTGCGGTGCCGCCGAACCAGATCCCTTGCAAATTGGTGATCAGGCTCATGATCGAAGGCAATAGAACGATCAAAACCAGGAAGATGCCGTCAAACCAGCCCAGCCGGCGAGCCGTCTTGCCGATGAAATCGGAAGTGGGGCGACCGGGGCGGTAACCGGGGATAAAGCCGCCGTTTTTCTGCAGGTTATTTGCTATCTCCAGCGGGTTGAACTGAATCATGCTGTAGAAGAAGGTGAAGCCTATAATCAGGAAGGCATATACCAGGTAATACAGCGGATTACTGGAGAAATCCTGCACGAAGCGGGCGATGCCGCTGTCCGGTTTGGCAAACATGGAAACCAGGGTTGAAGGCAGCGAGATAATCGACATTGCGAAGATTACCGGCAGCACACCTGACTGGTTAACTTTGATCGGCAGATAGGTGCTCTGACCGCCATACATTTTACGGCCAACAACGCGTTTGGCATATTGTACCGGAATCCGGCGCTCAGCAAGCTGCACGAATACAACAAGTCCGATTGTGAATACAAATACGGCAATTACCACAAGTGTCATCAATATAGATACAAAAATGTTGCTCGTGATCGAGAGCTGTTGGAAGTAGGCAAACAGAGTCCGCACATAGTTGGGTACGCTGGCAACGATACCAGTGAAAATGATTATTGATATGCCGTTGCCAATACCAAACTCGTTGATCTGCTCACCGATCCACATAATAAAGGCGGTACCGGCTGTGAAACTCAGGATGATCAGGATAGCGTTGATTCCCGCCGGCAAAGAGCTGGCTGAAGCGGTACGCGTAGCGAACCAATAAGCTGTTGCCTGTAGCAGTGCTAAACCGATTGTGAGATAACGCACATACTGCTGAATTTTCTTGCGACCTGAGTCGCCCTCCTTCTGGAGACGTTCCAGGGCAGGAATAGCGACTGTCAGCAACTGCATGATAATCGACGAGTTGATATACGGTGTGATACCAAGTGCGAAAACCGATACCTGTTTGAAGGCGCCGCCGGAGATAATATCAAGCAGTGACCCCAACTGCCCGAAGCGATTAACCAAATCTGTAAAAGCAACAGGGTCAATGCCGGGCACTGGGATTTTGATGCCGATGCGGTAGATAATCATCATGCCAAACGTGAACAACAGCTTTTTGCGCAGATCAGGTATCCGGATGGCATTCCTGAGAGTGTCAGTCATAGCTGGCATAATCAAACCTCCTCGGCTGTTCCTCCAGCTTTTTCGATTTTCTCGCGGGCGCTGGCGGTGAATCCTACAGCTTTAACTGTCAGCTTTTTACTGAGCTCGCCCATGCCGAGGATCTTGATGCCGTCATTTACCTTAGCGACTGTAACTACGCCAGCTTCCGCCAGTGCTTTAATGTCAACTACGGTGCCGTCAGCGAAAGCTTCCAGGTCGCCGACATTCACTTCAATGTAGGCTGGTGCAAAACGTTTGTTATTAAATCCGCGCTTCGGCAGACGGCGGTAAATAGGCATTTGGCCGCCTTCAAAACCGGGGCGTACACCGCCGCCGGAACGAGCTTTCTGGCCCTTATGGCCGCGGCCGGCAGTTTTGCCGTTGCCACTGCCAGCGCCGCGTCCTTTGCGGTAGGCGTTGGCTCTGGCTCCGGGAGAAGCCGAAATTTCGTTGAGCTTCATATCCGTCGTCCTCCTTATGCTTCTTCGCAACGAACCAGATGAGCTACAGTCTTGACCATGCCGCGTGTAGCGGCATTGTCTTCAACTTCAGCAGTCTGACCGATTTTATTCAGGCCAAGTGCTTTTACAGTAGCATACTGGTTTTTGCGAACGTTATTGGTGCTCTTCAGGAGCGTGACTTTCAGCTTTGCCATGATCATGCTCCTCCTTACAGAATTTCCTCAACCGACTTGCCGCGCAAACGTGCGACTTGTTCGGGTGACATCAGGCTCTTCAGACCCTCCATGGTCGCGTTGACCATGTTGTTAGGATTACTGCTGCCCAATGACTTGGTGCGGATATCTTTGATCCCGGCCAGCTCACAGACAGCGCGGACAGGACCGCCGGCAATAACGCCGGTACCACCGCCAGCTGCTTTGAGCAGAACTTTACCGGCGCCATAGACGCCGATGGTGTCGTGCGGAATTGTTGAGTCAGCCAGCGGGACGCTGATCAGATTCTTTTTGGCATCTTCAATGCCTTTGCGAATGGCATCGGGGATCTCGGCAGCTTTACCGAGGCCTTTGCCAACGTGTCCGTTTTCGTCGCCTACGATTACGAGAGCGGCAAAGCGGAAATTGCGGCCGCCCTTAACTGTTTTGGCTACACGGCCGATATGAATGACCTTTTCCTTAAGGTCCAGCGTATTAGGATCGATGCGCATGACGTTTCCTCCCTTGCTCAAAACTTGAGACCGGCTTCGCGGGCGGCCTCGGCCAAAGCCGCGACACGGCCGTGATAAATGTAGCCGCCTCTGTCAAAGACGACATTTTCGATGCCCTTGGAAAGTGCCCGCTCAGCAACGAGTTTGCCGACAACCTTGGAGAGGTCGATCTTGGCGCCTTCAGTATCTTTTACGCCATTGTCGAGAGATGAAGCGCTGACAAGTGTCACGCCTTTGCTGTCATCGATGACCTGGGCATATATGTTAGTAAGACTTCTGAAGACGCAGAGCCTCGGACGCTCGGTGGTACCGCTGATTTTGCGGCGCACGCGTGCATGCTTGCGTTTACGTGTATCGTTCTTGCATTGTTTTTTAATCACTCTTTGTCACCCCTTCTTATCAGGCCTTGGCCCCGGTTTTGCCTTCCTTGAGTTTGATGACTTCAAAGTCATACTTAATACCTTTGCCCTTGTAAGGGTCGGGTACTCTCAAAGAACGGATCTTGGCGGCGGTTTCGCCAACCAACTGCTTGTCGGCACCTTTGACTACCATCCGGTTAGCAGACGGTACTTCAATGGTGATCCCTTCCGGCTCGACAACATCGATTGTGTGTGAATAGCCAAGGCTAAGCACAACTTTGTTGCCTTCTTTAACGGCCTTAAAGCCGATGCCGTTGATTTCGAGATTCTTGCTGAATCCCTGGGACACACCGACGACCATATTGTTGACCAGTGAACGGGTGAGGCCATGCAGTGCACGGTGCTCTTTCTGGTCAGAGGGCCGGGTGACAGTAATAATGCCGTTATCAACAGTTACAGTGATATCAGCGTGGATGGCTTGAGTCAGTATTGTCTTGCCGTTCTTAACGGTGACAAGCTGGTCTTCTACTTTGACTTCGACGCCGCTCGGGATGGTGATCGGCATCTTGCCTATTCTGGACATTTCCTGTTTCCTCCTGCTCTTGAGATTACGGATGCTTCGCCATGCAGCTGCAGCACCCCTTTCAGAGTCGTATTACCAGACGTAAGCGAGAACTTCGCCGCCGACATTGGATTGGCGAGCCTTGCGGTCCGTCATTATACCCTGTGATGTTGAGACAATTGCGATGCCAAGACCGCCAAGTACCTTAGGCAGTTTCTCCGACGGCACGTAAACACGCAGGCCGGGACGGGAAATACGTTTGATACCGGTAATAACTGGTTTCTTGGCAGCGTACTTAAGTGTAATGCGAATTACACCCTGATGTTCGTTGGCAATGGTTTCAATTTTGCTGATATAGCCTTCTTCCTGGAGGATCTGAGCGATTGATTTCTTCAGATTGGAAGCAGGCACTTCAACTGTGGGGTGCCCGGCGGTTCCGGCATTGCGGATCCTGGTGAGCATATCGGCGATTGTATCTGTGATTTGCATTGATCTTCCTCCTCCCTTACCAGCTGGCTTTGCGCACGCCGGGAATCTGGCCCTTATAGGCTAGTTCGCGGAAGCAAAGGCGGCAGACGCCGTATTTGCGCAGATAAGCACGAGGACGGCCGCAGAGTTTGCAGCGGTTGTGGACACGCGTACTGAACGCCGGGGTCCTCTGCGATTTAAGTATCATGGATTTTTTGGCCATTTCCGTTCCTCCCGCTTACTTACTGAACGGCATACCGAGCTGCCGGAGAAGTTCTCTGGCTTCTTCGTCGGTTTCTGCCGTTGTAACGATAATGATGTCCAGGCCGCGGATCTTGTCGATCTTGTCGTAATCAATTTCCGGGAAGATCAACTGTTCCTTAGCGCCCATGGCATAGTTGCCATGACCGTCAAAGGAGTTAGGGCTGACGCCGCGGAAGTCACGGACGCGGGGCAGGGAAATGTTTATCAGCTTGTCGAGGAACTCGTACATTTTGGAACCGCGCAAGGTAACCTTGCAGCCGATTTCCATGCCCTCACGCAGTTTGAAAGCAGCAACAGACTTGCGGGCTTTGGTAACCACAGGCCGCTGACCGGCAATGACGGTCATATCACGTACTGAGCTTTCAATCGCTTTCGGGTTGTCCTTGACTTCGCCTACGCCCATGTTAAGGACGATCTTTTCAAGTTTCGGAACCTGCATTACTGATGTGTAGCCGAAGGCTGCCGTGAGGGCAGGAACGGCTTCGTTGACATATTTGTCTTTTAATCTTGTCATCTGGATGCCTCCTTGCCTTTCTTACTTAGCCGCCTGACGGATGGTATTAATGACTTCATCACATTTCTTGCAGTAACGAACTTTTTCGCCGTTTGCAAGAACTTTGTGACCTGTCTTCGAGGGGCGTTTGCAGTGGCTGCAGACCAGCATTACATTAGAGCTGCTGATAGCTGCTTCCTGACGGATAATTCCGCCCTGCTGATAACGGCCCTTGGGTTTTTTGTGTTTGGTGGCGATGTTCACGCCTTCAACAATGACGCGGCCATCATCTGCCATAACTTTTAGAACCTTGCCTGTTTTGCCGGCGTCTTTGCCGGTCAGGACATACACGTTGTCGTCCCGTTTTACGTGAATCTTGCTCATCGTGTCTGCCCCTCCTTACAATACTTCCGGCGCCAGCGACAGGATTTTCATATAATCCCGGTCGCGGAGCTCACGCGCTATCGGCCCGAATATACGGGTACCGCGCGGGTTTTTGTCCTCTTTGATAAGAACTGCCGCGTTTTCATCAAATTTGATATAGGAACCGTCCGGACGACGAACGCCCTTACGTGTGCGTACTACCACTGCCTTGACGACCTCGCCCTTTTTCACAACGCCGCCGGGTGTCGCTTCACGAACCGAGCAAACGATGACGTCACCGATGTTGGCGAATCTGCGCCAGGAGCCACCGAGGACCTTGATGCAGAGAAGCTGCTTGGCACCGGTATTGTCAGCGGATTTGAGGACTGTCTCTACCTGAATCATTCAATATTCCTCCTTCCCGAACCCTGTAACAGGATCATTTCGCCTTCTCGATGATTTCCACCAGTCTCCAGCGTTTGTCCTTGCTCAGCGGGCGGGTTTCCATGACTTTGACCTTGTCACCGATGCCGCATGCGTTTTCCTGGTCATGAGCCTTCAGTTTATAGGTTCTTTTCATGATTTTTTTGTACAACGGGTGTTTGATAAACTCAGTTACGGCGACTACAACAGTCTTTTCCATTTTGTCGCTGACAACGGTACCAACCCGGGTTTTCCTGTTACTTCTCATTTCCATATTTTCCATATGCTCAATTCTCCCCTTACGCCTTCATGCTCTTGAGCTCGCGCTCGCGCAGGATGGTCCTTACCCGGGCCATGTCGCGTTTTACTGTACGAAGCTTCAGAGGATTTTCAAGTTGATTTGTCGCGTGCTGAAAGCGGAGACGAAACAGTTCTTCCTTGAGGTCAAGCAGTTCCTGGTTGAGTTCATCATTGCTTTTTTCGCGGATCTCACTAGGCTTCACTGACGTCACCTTCCTTCTCTCTGGCGATAAATTTGGTCTTGCAGGGCAGTTTGTGCGCTGCAAGACGCAGGGCTTCACGGGCGTCTTCTTCCGATACGCCGGCGATTTCAAACAGCACACGGCCCGGCTTTACGACTGCTACCCAGTATTCGGGTGAACCTTTGCCGGAACCCATGCGGGTTTCAGCAGGTTTTGAACTTACAGGCTTATGCGGGAAGATCTTGATCCAGACCTGGCCGCCGCGTTTGACGAAGCGGTTGATAGCGACACGGGCAGCTTCAATCTGGTTACTGGTAATCCAGACAGGCTCAAGGGCTACCAGCCCGTATTCGCCGTAGCTTATGAAATTGCCGCGCGTAGCCTTACCGGTCATACGGCCGCGGTGCTGCCTTCTGTACTTGACACGCTTTGGAAGCAGCATCAGGCTTCGCCTCCTTCCGTATTCCTGACCTTACGGGGTGCAGGATAGATTTCGCCTTTGTAGACCCAGACTTTGACGCCGATGCGTCCATAAGTTGTCTTGGCTTCAGCGAATCCATAGTCGATGTCCGCGCGCAGGGTCTGCAGCGGAATTGTTCCTTCGTGATAATGCTCGACACGGGCGATTTCAGCGCCGCCCAGACGACCGGATACCATAGTCTTGATGCCTTTGGCACCCATTCTCATGGCGCGGCCCATTGTCTGCTTCATGGCCCGGCGGAACGAAACGCGCTCCTCGAGCTGGCGGGCAATGTTTTCGGCTACGAGCTGAGCTTCGGTATCAACAGATTTAATCTCGTTGACATTCAGGAAGAAAGTACCGTCAAAACGGGCTTTAAGTTTCTTCTTAAGATCTTCGATGCCGGAGCCCTGGCGACCGATGATGATACCGGGTTTACCGGTCCAGATTGTGATCTGTGTCCGGTCATCGCCCTTGCGTTCGATTTCGATCCGGGAGATTCCGGCCTTATAGCCTTCAGCTTTCACGAAATCGCGGATTTTTTTATCTTCAATTAAGTATTTACTGTAGTTTTTCTTGTCGGCGTACCACCGGGTATCCCAGTCTTTGATAACGCCTACGCGAAAACCATGCGGATTAACCTTCTGGCCCATCTGTTAACCTCCTAAACCCTTTCTTTGACGACAACCGTGACATGACTCGTCCGCTTGTTAATGCGGGAAGCGCTGCCTCGGGCTCTCGGAATGATCCGCTTGATAATCGGACCGGGGTTGGCATAACAGTCCGCGACATAAAGCGCATCGCGGTCAAGGCTGTTATTGTTAACAGCATTGGACTCCGCTGATTTCAGCAGCTTCTCCAGTACAGGAGACGCGCTCTTGGGTGTATAGCGCAGAATCGCGTATGCTTCATCAATTCCCTTGCCCTTGACCAGACTGGCAACAACGTTGACCTTGCGCTGGGCAATACGGATATTGCGGGCAATGGCACGGCCTTCATCCTTGCCAATGCCGAGGACTTTTCTTTCTTTTTTGGTCAGCAGCTTCGGCTTTTTTGATTTCGGAGCTACTTTGCTATACTGCTCAATGAGCGTATCACGATTCTCGAGCAGGTATTCTTTGCTCATGACCTTTTTTTCCACTTGGGG
>CAYPHB010000015.1:10975-20848 GCA_964410445.1 uncultured Oscillospiraceae bacterium | reverse complement strand
CCGTTGGTATTATATGCAAATCAATCATTAACCGCAAACTATTTTCTTGGCGAATTTTGCTTTCGCGGTGAAACTAACAAGGTACTGTTGGTTTATGTCGCTTTTTGCAACTGATAAATGATCGTCTCCACAGCTTAGAACATATATTCTGTTTTTGAACAATTCATTCAAGCAGCAATGTTAACGGCAATGCTAATTGAACAGCAATTAAGGAGCGAGACGTGCAAAAACGTTACGGTATTGTAAGAAGCAGCGCGCAACACGGAATTCAGGGGGTGATGGTCGATATTGAAGTCGCGATTTCACCGGGTTTACCGGGATTTGAACTGGTAGGGCTGGCAGATCCCGCAATTAAGGAATCACGTAATAGAGTGCAGGCGGCGATCCGCAGCAGCGGCTGCACCTTTCCCAACAGCCGGATTACTGCATCTTTGGCACCTGCCTGGCTGCGCAAGCAAGGTTCTGCTTTTGACTTACCGCTTGCTCTCGCCATCTTGATTGCCTCTGGCCAGGTGCCCAATCCAGCCGAGCCGCTTACGGCCTTTGGCGAACTAACGCTGGATGGCAGAATCCGTGGCGTACCGGGCGCTATCAGCCGTTATGCCGCTATTCACGAAGCTAGTTCTCAGCTTTGTGTGCTGCCATCAGGAAACCGGCGGGAAGTGGAGGCAATATCCGACGAAAAAGTCGTTTTTGTCAGTTCGCTGGCAGAACTTGTCGCCCTGCTTAATGGTAATTCTGCACCGCGAGGGTCCACGCTGCAACCAGCGTCAAATAGATGCCCGCCTGTGAAAGAGTCTGCTGTTGATCTTAACCACGCCAAAGCGGGTGCCGATATCAGCAGCATTGTTGGTCAGGAGCACGCAATCAGAGCTATCGAAATTGCTGCGGCTGGTCAACACAATCTGCTCTTGCTTGGTTCGCCGGGCAGTGGGAAAACGGCGCTGGTTAACACCATAATGAGCCTGTTGCCGCCGCTGACACCAGCGGAATCACTTGAACTGACCCAAATATACAGTGTCGCCGGGTTGCTGGGAGAAAACAGCGGCTTAATCACAAAACGCCCTTTCCGCGCCCCGCATCACAGCATTACTAAAGCGGCCATGCTTGGCGGCGGCAGCACTCCGCGGCCGGGAGAAGTCAGCCTGGCTCATCATGGAATCTTATTTCTAGACGAAATGACCGAGTTTGAGCCTGCGATTCTGGACAACTTGCGTCAACCACTAGAAGAAAATCTTATCAGGGTAAGCCGCAGCCAGTACACCGTTTTGTGGCCGGCATCCTTTCTTCTGGTCGGAGCAGCCAATCCCTGCCGCTGCGGCAATTATCTAGATGACCGTAAACGCTGCAGCTGTGATGATCACCAGGTTAAACAACATTTGTCGCGCCTTTCAGGTCCGCTGCTGGATCGCGTCGATCTTTTTGCGACAGTTACCAGGCTAGATGCCGAGGCGCTAAACCGCACAGTAACGAAAGAAAAACGACCGGCTCATACCAGCGTGGAGCTGGCCGCCGGGATCTCGGTATGCCAGCAGCTCCAGCTGGAGCGTTGTCGCCGACAAGGCTTAACGCCAAGGCTTAATGGCTTGCATTGCAGTGACACCCTGGCAGACGACTTCCTGATTCCACCCGTTGTCCTGCGCAAGGCCGCGACTGCGGCTGAATCACTTCAGCTGACTGTACGCGGTTATCAAAAGATTCTGCGTGTTGCCCGTACAATCGCAGATCTGGCAGGTGAGGAAAAGATAGGTATGCCGCATCTTGGCGAGGCTCTGCAATTCAGAATGATGATAGGAGACAACTAATGCCTGTTTCGCTTAAGTCCGAACAAGTCGATTTGCTTGATTGCATCCGCCTGGCACTGCTGATCAAAGAAGGCAGGCTAGCCAGCCGCCAATTGCTCAGCCTGGCTGATTTGGCCGGCGGTTTCGGGAAGATGTTTGAATTGTCAGACAAAACAATTCTGGAAACTGTAAGTGGTCCGCCGGAAAGAATTCAACGCCTTTCTGCCTTGTTGCGCTCAGGTCTGCTGCGTGAACGGGCTCTGCAAATTGGAGAGCAATGCAGACGACAGAAAATCAGTGCCGTCGCCTGCTCAGACAATCACTATCCCGTGAACCTGCGTCAGATCAGCGGCTTCCCGATTGTTTTATTCAGTCGCGGCAGAGAAATACAATCAGTTATGGCAGAAAAGACCACCGCTACCATAGTCGGAACCAGAAGGCCTACCGGTTATGGCCGTTTAGTTGGCCGTCGTTTCTCTGAACAGCTGGCCCAGGCCGGAGTTTTGATTATCAGTGGGATGGCGCGGGGTATCGATACGATAGCACATGAGAGCGCGCTTGCGGCCGGTATGCAAACTCTGGCTGTACTGGCCTGCGGACTTGATATTGTCTACCCGCCGGACAATGCAGCTTTACTGGATCGGATTTGCGAGCATGGTACTATTATCAGTGAACACTTGCCGGGAACGCCGCCGATCCGGACGTATTTCCCAGCCAGGAACCGGATTCTCAGCGGGCTGGCAGATGCTGTGATTGTAATCGAAGCTTCTTTGAAAAGCGGATCGATGATTACAGCGTCATTTGCCGGCGATCAGGGCCGTGATGTTTTCGCGGTTCCGGGAAACGTTCTGTCACGCGAAAGTGAAGGCTGCAATCGTTTAATTGCCGAGGGAGCATTTATGTTAACTGAAGTTGCTGATGTTCTCTGGCGATTGCCGGCGGCACGCCGTCTGGATTCATTTACGGCATATCTGGCTGAAGCTGAAAGGGACGACTTGAATAATGTTGAAGAAGAATCAGGCTCTTTGAAAACAAACCTGGTTGTTGAGGAAATAACTCAATTACTGCGCGGCTGCGCCTTAACCTCGGCTGAGTTGGCAAATTTAATGAGTGCGCCCTTGCCGGAAATACTGTGTAATCTGTCTGAACTGGAAATTCAAGGCAAGGTAACACGCGATCGCGGCAAGTTCATTTTGAAGCGAATCTGAAGTTGCTTTTGACAAGTAACTTCGGTTTCTGTATATAATTGTAACGGTTTGGGAAATATAAATTAAAATTTATAGTGAACTCAACCAAACAGTAATAACATAAAATAATATTTAGTCACGATAGTGAGGGATTATAAAAATGACAAAAACGCTGGTTATCGTTGAATCACCAGCCAAGGCCAAAACAATTGGCCGTTATCTGGGCAGCGATTACCGTATAACAGCATCGGTTGGACATATCCGCGACTTACCGTCGTCTACGATTGGTGTTGATGTAGCAAACGAATTTAAGCCGCGTTACATCACCATGAAGGGCAAGGAAAAAGTAATTCGCGAATTGAAGGATATGGCTGAACAAAGCGATCGGATTCTGTTGGCAACTGACCCGGACCGCGAAGGTGAAGCTATTGCCTGGCATATTGCCAACGTACTAAAACTTGACGTCAACGAACCGATCCGAATCTTCTTTAATGAGATTACCGAACAAGCTGTCAAGGCGGCAGTTAAAGAGCCGCGCCCGATAGACCTCGACCTGGTTAACTCTCAGCAAGCCCGACGCATTCTGGATCGTCTGGTAGGCTATGAGCTTAGCCCGCTATTGTGGAAGAAAATCCGCAAAGGTCTGTCGGCTGGCCGCGTGCAGTCAGTCGCCACCCGTATGATCGTAGAACGCGAACGGGAAATCGATGCTTTCGTCCCAGAGGAATACCACTTGCTTACGGCTTTGTTGAGCAAGTCAGGTGACCTTGAAAGTACCTTTAAATCACGTTATTTTGGCGAAAAACGGACAACCAAAGCAGAAAAAGTGCGGTTGTCGAACGCAGAGGAAGTTGCCGAGCTGCTAGCAGATATTAAAGGCAAGCCTTTCACAGTCGGAACAGTGAAACGAGGCACCCGCCGTAAGCAGCCTTATGCTCCGTTTACTACGAGTACCCTGCAGCAGGACGCTTCCAGGGTTCACGGCTTCACTTCCCGCCGAACCATGAGTATAGCTCAGCAACTCTACGAAGGAATTGATTTGCCTGGCTTAGGCGCCACCGCTTTGGTTACCTATATCCGTACTGACTCTGTCCGTGTTTCCCAGGAAGCACTCAATGAATCTCGCGAGCAGATTCTACAGCGGTTCGGCAGCGAATACCTGCCCAAGTCACCCCGCCTATACCGCAACCGCAATACAGCCCAGGATGCTCACGAAGCGATCCGGCCTGCCCACTTTAACTTGCCTCCCAGTGAAATCCGTGATCGGGTATCTCATGATCAATACCGCTTGTATAAGTTGATCTGGGACAGGTTCATGGCCTCGCAAATGGCAGCTGCTGTAATTGATACTTTGTCAGTTGACATTTTGGCCGGTACACACCTGTTCCGGACAAAAGGTGAAACCATCAAGTTCCCCGGTTACCTGGTGCTGTATGGTCAGCAAGCTGAAGTACAACCGGATCCTGAAGACAAAAAGGATACTGACAAAAACGAGGAAGAATCAAGCAATGAGCGATTGCCGGATCTCACCGAGGGTGAAGTTTTGCACTTGCACAGCCTGACTCCTGAACAAAAATTTACCCAGCCTCCGGCCCGTTATACTGAAGCGACTCTGATCAAAGCCATGGAAGAGCAGGGAATAGGGCGGCCATCAACCTACGCGCCGACAATTTCGACAATTCAGGACCGCCAGTATGTGGAAAAAGAACGCAAGTTTCTGGTGCCGACTGAACTGGGAAAAGTTGTTACCGGCATGCTGGAAGAACATTTCGACAATATTGTTGATTTGAAGTTCACTGCTCAAATGGAAAAAGAACTGGATACTGTCGAGTCCGGAGAACTGGACTGGGTATCCCTGCTGCAAAAATTTTATCCGCCATTTCACGAACGCGTAGAGAAAGCAAATGAGCAGCAGGAACGGATTAAACTTACCGTTGTCAGCACTGGTGAAATCTGCCCGGAATGTAAGGAAGGCGAACTGGTAATCAAGGAAGGCCGCTACGGTAAATTCGTTGCCTGTTCACGTTATCCGGATTGCAAGTTCACGAAAAATGTTGAAACACCGGTGAACGGCAAGTGTCCTTTGTGTGGCTCAGGCTTACTAAAGCTGCGTTCACGCAAATATAAGCGCGACTTTTTTACCTGTGACAAAAAAGGCTCTGACCCTGAATGCAAATTCATCAGTTGGGACCTGCCGATTGAAGGAAAAACCTGTGAAACCTGTGGTTCATATATGGTTAGCAGGCGTTTCCGTGGTCGCGCTTATCCGCGCTGCGGCAATAGAGATTGCCCGACAAATAAACGTAAAACTAAAGCTGCCAAGCCTGAAACTGAGGAAGAGGCCAATGCAGCAGCTGAGCAAGCTGAGAAAGCTCAGTCAGCCGAATCCTCTGAGAAGAACAATAAAAAAGAGAATAACTAATGATGAAAATCACAATAATTGGCGCTGGTTTGGCTGGCTGTGAAGCTGCCTGGCAGGCTGCCCAACGCGGCGTTTCTGTTCGCTTAATTGAGATGAAACCGCAGCAGCGGACACCGGCACATGAGTTGGACAGTTACGCCGAGCTGGTTTGCAGTAATTCACTGAAAGCTCGCAGAGTTCAATCAGCTTCCGGTCTGCTTAAAGAAGAGCTGCGCTGCCTTAACTCACTCCTGCTTAGCGAAGCAGAAGCGGTTGCCTTACCGGCAGGAGGCGCGCTGGCGGTCGACCGTCTGGCTTTTTCACAGCGGGTTACGGCGCGGATCAAAGAACATCCGCTGATCGAGACTGTAACAGCTGAAGTTCGCACCATACCGGACGATGATTTCGTGATCATCGCAACCGGGCCTCTTACATCGGGTGAATTGTTTGCGGATATTCAAACCAGGCTTGGCACCGCAGCTTTGAGCTTTTTTGACGCAGCAGCGCCCATAATTGAATTAGAATCGATTGATCAGACAATCGCATTTCGTCAATCGCGCTATGACCGCGGTGGAGCCGATTATTTGAATTGCCCGCTGAATGAGGAAGAGTATCTTCAGTTTTATCAAAACCTGATTGAAGCGGAAGTTGCCGAGGTTCATGGTTTTGAGCGAAAAGCACTTTTTTCGGGCTGTATGCCGGTTGAATCGATGGCACAGCGTGGTCCCGATACCTTGCGTTTTGGCCCATTAAAACCGGTTGGCCTGACTGATCCGCGTACCGGGCGCCGGCCTTATGCCTGTGTCCAGTTACGTCAGGATAATTTTGCCGGTAATCTATATAACATGGTTGGTTTTCAAACCAGGTTAAAGTTTGGCGAACAAAAACGGGTTTTCCGGCTGATTCCCGGACTGGCAGAAGCTGAGTTTGCCCGTTTTGGCGTGATGCACCGTAATACTTTTCTGGATTCACCACGGTTGCTGGCTGCTGACTATTCTGTACGCAACAGGCCGGGTTTATTTTTCGCAGGTCAAATTACGGGAGTGGAAGGTTACGTTGAATCAATAGCGTCCGGTCTCATAGCCGGAACGGCAGCTGCTATGGCCGCAAAAGGTGTTACGCCTGCTGCCCGGCTTGATTTTGTTCCCAGCCGGAACAGCATCATAGGTTCACTGGCCCGTTATGTATCTGATCCGGAAGTCGATGATTTTCAGCCAATGAACGCAAATTTCGGCATTCTGCCGCCACTGGAAGAGAAAATAAGACAAAAAGAAGCCCGCAATCTGGCGCTGGCTGAACGCTCGCTCACAGATTTGCAGGCTTTATCGCTTAAATTTAATGAATCGTTATCGAATTAAGTACAGTTTTCAATACAGTTCTAATGAATATACGTTTGTATTCCGCTGCATTTTTGTTTGAGCATTTATTTGTTGAATCTTGCCGCGATCACATCATCCATGGAGTAAAGCCCGCTTTGCCGGCCTGCCATAAAGCGGGCTGCGGCGATTGCACCGCGGGCGAAGACGGCTCGTGACTGGGCAGTATGCTTCAGTTCGATTACTTCATCACTACCGGCAAAAAGCACGGTGTGTTCACCGACTATGGTGCCGCCGCGGATTGCATGCAGGCCTAATTCGTTGCCGGCGCGTTTGTGGCGCACCTGGCTGCGGTCGTAGACATACTCAAGGGCACCATCCAGCTGGTCATTCACAGCATCGGCCAGCAATATGGCGGTGCCGGAGGGAGCATCTATTTTTTGGTTATGATGTGCTTCAATTATCTCAATATCAAAATCAGGGTACAGCAAAGCGGCAGCGTCGCGGGCCAGCTTGCTAAGCAGGTTGATGCCAAGTGACATATTAGCCGAACGGAAAAGCGGTATTTCCGCCGAAGCAGTTTTTATCATTTCAATTTGGGCTGCATCTAAACCGGTTGTGCAGATAATGCCAGGCTTCTTGTCGCGTTTTAACAGCTGCAACAAAGAGGGTAAAACTGCAGGATTCGAAAAGTCGATCAGAACATCAAATTCGACATCACAATCCAGAGGATCTGTAAAAACCGGAAACGGGGAAGACGGATCACTTTTCAGATCACTGCCGGCAACAATTTTCAAATCAGCCGCTTCGGCTGCGATTCCGGCTATTACCTTGCCCATGCGCCCCAGACAACCACTGAGGAAAATCCGCAATGTCTGGTTTGACGGCAAGTCACGATTAATTTGTGTCATTTTGTGGCCCCGATCAAATCATACTGACGCAACACCGCTTCAAGCTTACTTAATTGCTCAGGCGAGAGGTCGAACAGCGGCATGCGGCATTTGCCAACATTCATGCCCATCAGGTTCATAGCTGCTTTCACCGGTATTGGATTAACATCCATAAACATTGCTTTGATTAACGGCACAAGGTAAACCTGCAATCGCGTGGCTTCAGCCGTGTTGCCGTCCAGATAAGCGCGGACCATGTCGTGAGTGTAGCGCGGCACAATATTGGCCATGACCGAAATAACGCCTTTGCCGCCCAGTGAAAGAATCGGCAGAACCATGGCATCCTCACCGGAATAGCGAATCAGGTTGTCGCCGCAAAGGTTGGCGACTTCAGGAGCCTGTTCAATCTTGCATTCCTTGATGCCGGAAATGTTCGGCAGTTCCGAAAGACGCTGACAAGTTTCCGGATTGATATTCATCCCTGTGCGCGAAGGCACGTTGTAAATAATAATCGGAATTGAAACAGCATCGGCATTTGCTTTGAAGTGGTGATACAAGCCATTTTGCGACGTTTTATTGTAGTAAGGTGAAACGTGAAGCAGAGCATCTGCCCCCAGACGTTCGCATTCTAATGACAATTCAACTGCGTGAGATGTATCGTTACTGCCGGCACCGGCGATGACCGGAATGCGGCCGCCGACCGTTTCGATTACGCAACGCACAGCTTCAAGGTGCTCTGCGTCGGGCATGGTTGATGCTTCTCCGGTTGTGCCGGCAACCACGATGGCGTCGGTTTTTTCCCGGATATGGAATTCACAGAGTTCGGCGAGCTTCGCAAAGTCGACTCCGCTATCTGTAAATGGTGTGACAATGGCGACGCCGGAACCTTCAAACACTGGTTTTTTCATCGGGACAGCCTCCTCGGTTGCATGTGCATCTTTTTCGCTAATCTTAGCATTCTCTGTACTTTTGCGTCAATTCTGACTATAATTATCCGCTATGATGATGACAAGTTCTTTTCACTATGATTTACCAGAACAATTAATTGCCCAGCACCCGGCTGCGCGGCGTGACGCTTCGCGCCTGATGCTGCTTGATGGCGACAGCGGTGCTGTGGCCCATCGAGTGTTTTCCAACTTGCCCGGTTTACTCGAACCCGGAGACTGCCTGGTACTTAACAACACCCGGGTTATACCCGCTCGTCTGATTGGCTGTAGGACGGACAGCAGGACACCCGTAGAAGTTGTTTTACTGCGGCGGCTTACGGCTGACGTTTGGGAAACCATCGTGCGTCCCGGGCGCCGGGTCCGGCAGGGTCATCAACTTGAGTTCATACCCGGCCGGCTGTACGCGGAAGTTCAAAATGTTTTACCGGACGGCAACCGGCTGTTGCGTTTTAAATATGAAGGCGCTTTTGAAGCGGTTTTAGCTGAAGCTGGCCAACTGCCCTTGCCGCCTTATATTCACGAGAAATTGCAGGATCCGGAACGATATCAAACAGTATACGCTTGTCACGACGGTTCCGCAGCTGCGCCTACGGCCGGTTTGCATTTTACGCCGGAACTGCTGGCTGAAATCCGGGCCCGCGGGGTTGCCACAACTCAGCTGACTTTGCATGTCGGCTTGGGAACCTTTCGCCCGGTTAAGGCCAAAAGTGTTGAGGAACACCAGATGCATGCCGAGTATTTCACTCTGCCGGCCTCCACAGTCGAGGCGATTAATTCTGCCCGATCTACTGGAGGAAAAGTTATCGCGGTGGGCACCACAACCACTCGTGTCCTGGAATCAGTCGCCGCCAGGTTCTCTGAATTAAAGCCGCTCAGCGGCTCAACTGATATTTTCATTTATCCGGGGTTTGAGTTTAAAATAGTCGACAGGCTGATCACAAATTTCCACCTGCCTGAATCGACCCTGATTATGCTGGTGAGTGCCTTTGCCGGCAAAGAAGCTGTTATGGCTGCCTACAATGAGGCTGTGGCGCGTGAATATCGCTTCTTTAGCTTTGGTGATGCCATGCTGCTGAACCGCCGTACCAAACCGCTTGCAGGCGTGGAACCGGTCAACCGGGAATTCAACCTGAATGTCACTGATGAGAAGGAGGAGTCATGACCCGACTTAATACTGATTCCACAGAAAACCGCCCACCTGTCTGGTACGAACCGCTGCATGTCTGCAAACAGTCCGGTGCCCGCCTGGGCCGGGTGCATACTCCGCGCGGCGTGATCGATACACCGCAGTTTATGCCTGTAGGCACCCAGGCCACTGTCAAAGGAATGTCGCCCGAAGAACTGAAGG
>CAYPHB010000015.1:0-10965 GCA_964410445.1 uncultured Oscillospiraceae bacterium | reverse complement strand
CCTGTCACCATGGGATGTGGCAGCAGGCCTCTTGCTGGTGCGTGAAGCCGGCGGTCTGCATAAGTTCATGAACTGGGATCGTCCCATTCTTACCGACAGCGGTGGGTTCCAGGTATTCAGTTTATCGGACGCGCGCAAAATCCAGGAAGAAGGGGTGCACTTTAAATCTCATATTGATGGTTCGCGCCATATTCTGACGCCGGAAAAATCAATTGATGTTCAGAACGACCTGGGCAGCGATATCATCATGGCCTTTGATGAATGTATCCCATATCCCGCCACTGAAGAATACACGCGCGACTCGCTCGAGCGGACCACCCGCTGGCTTGAGCGCTGCATCAAACAGCACAAGCGGCCTGATGAACAAGCCCTATTCGGCATCATCCAAGGCGGCACCTACGCGCATTTACGCCAGGCCAGCGCCCGCGCGATAACTGCTTTTGACCTGCCCGGTTACGCGATTGGCGGACTTTCAGTTGGTGAACCCGGTCCGGAAATGTACACGATGCTGGAAGCTACGGTGCCCTTGATGCCGGCAGGCAAGCCGCGTTACTTAATGGGCGTCGGCACACCCGATTACCTGATCGAAGGCTCAATTCGCGGCATTGACCTGTTTGATTGTGTGCTGCCCACCCGGATTGGCCGCAATGGCACGGCACTTACCTCAAAAGGCCGCCTGATTGTGCGCGATGCCCATTGTGCCCGCGATTTCCGGCCGCTGGACGACACCTGTGACTGCTATGTTTGCCGCAATTACAGCCGGGCATATATCAGACATCTAATCAAGGCGGATGAAATGTTCGGTCTGCGCCTGACCTCCTATCACAACATCTATTTTCTGTTGAATCTGATGCGCCAGGTACGTCAGGCGATCGCCGAAGACCGTTTACTTACCTTCCGTGATGAATTTTTTGCCGAATTCGGTTATTAACTGCAGCAGGGAAAAAGCTTGATTAAACTAAAGTCACTGTGGCAACAGGGGCTGACGATTTCGAAGGACAAGCTTGAAGATTAGCTTGAATTTAGCTTGAAATAAGCTTGAAACGCCTTGCACATCGTGCTTTAATTCGCTATTATTGTTGCTAGACTTTTGAACAGGAATAATGCCGTAAATGCGGTAAATTAATATCCGATAATTTAGGAGGTTACTAATGCAAGTTCTCGCTTTAACAGCTGAAGCCGGTGGCGTTCAAGGATTGCTCTCAATGGCTTTGCCCCTCGTACTCATGTTCGGCCTGATGTGGCTGCTGATGATCCGCCCGCAGAAGAAGAAAGAAAAAGCTCTGCGTGACCAGATCAACGCCATGACAGTCGGCGATAATGTACTGACAATTGGCGGTCTGGTAGGCCGTATTGTCAATATGCGCGATGACGAAGTCACTATTTCAACCAGTGTTGCCAACACTTTGGTTACTTTTAAGAAAAACGCTATCAGCACAGTTATCAAACCGGTAACAGAATAAACAAACGCGACCATCAGGAGGAGAGTATGTCACATATCAAGACAATCATTAAAGGCTCGATCAAGGCGCCTGTAAGCGGTAAAGCTTGCGGCGAATGCCAGACTTCCTGCCAGTCTGCCTGCAAAACCAGCTGCACCGTCGCCAACCAAAAGTGCGAACAGGTGAGCAAGTAATCTGCTGTCCCGCCGGTTACTTCGCGGCGTGAACCCTGTTGCCGGCACAGTTGTTTTATATTTGCCTGAACAGTGAAAGGCTGTGTCCTTTCACTGTTTTAATTTACGGTATATAATTTTTAAAACTATTCCCTGGAGGCTGTTTTGGTTCATTTATTCACTTTTGCTCAAGATCGTTTGGCTTTCGACTCCGAAAGCGGCGCTTTACATTTGCTCGACGAAATATCATACGCTGTGCTGGACGCATTAGTTTCTGCCGGTACACAAGACCTGAAAAACATCGAGTTGCCTGAACTGGCGACCCGTTACGGTGAGGCGACTGTGCGTGAAGCACTGGCTGAAATTACCCAGTTAATTGAAAACGGCTCTTTGTTCGCGCCGACCCAAGAAGTTTCACTGGAACAGCTGTACCCAGAAAAACCGTTGATCAAATCCATGTGCCTGCACATCTCCCATGATTGCAATCTGCGTTGCCGTTATTGTTTTGCCGGCACCGGTGATTTTGGTACCGGTAAGCGCTCAATGCTGACCGAAGAAACTGGTCGCAAAGCCATTGACTGGCTGATTGCCGGCTCGGGGTCAAGACGAAATCTTGACATTGATTTCTTCGGTGGCGAACCGCTGATCAACTGGCCTGTTGTTGTGGCGCTGACGCATTATGCTGAAGAAGCAGGGCCAAAAGCAGGTAAAAACATTCGCCTGACAATTACCACCAATGCGATTCAACTTGACGCGGAAAAAACTGCTTTCATCAACGAGCATATGAAGAACTGTGTCTTGAGCATCGACGGACGGCCTGAAGTGCACGACCGGATGCGCCCTGATGCCGGCGGTAAAGGCTCGTACGACCGTGTGATGAAATCAATCCGCGATTTTGTCGCTGAACGCGGCGACAAGGAGTACTATGCGCGTGGAACGTTTACACGGCATAATTTGGATTTCGCAGCGGATGTAATGCATTTGGCAGATCAAGGGATTGACCAGATATCGCTGGAACCTGTGGTTGCTGCCGCTGGTTGCGGCTACGAGCTGCGGCAGGAAGATGTGCCGGAAATCCTGGCAGAATACGAGAAGCTGGCTTTGGACTATGCGGCCCGCCGTGAAGCAGGCAAGCCTTTCAACTTTTTCCATTTCATGATCGATACAGAACACGGACCTTGCGCCTACAAACGGCTGAAAGGCTGTGGCGTCGGCAGCGAATACTGCGCAGTCACACCTGACGGTGATATATACCCCTGTCATCAATTTGTCGGTCAGGAAGAATTCTGTCTGGGAAATGTCCACGCTGAACCAGTAGTGTTGGATGCGGATCTGACAGCAGCTTTTTCAAAGTTAATGGTGCCGAACAAACCAGATTGTCAGAATTGCTGGTCACGTTATTTCTGCAGCGGCGGCTGTGCTGCCAACGCGCATGCGGCTACGGGCAGAATTGACGGCCTGCACAAAATCAGCTGTGAGTTGCAGAAGAAAAGGCTGGAGTGCGCTTTATGGCTGAAAGTCCGCGCGGCTCAGCAGGATGAAACAACTGAAAAGGCAGTGGAAATTGAAGAACAAGCCTAATGCAACCGGAATCAATTTCGAAAAGAATGAGCGCCAGCCTTACCAAAAGGGGTTTTTTGGGCGTTTAGTTACGATTATTATTACTCTGATCGGGATACTGTTTGTTGCCTGGCTTTTGTTTAATCCGGTCAAGGTTCGGCCTACAGCTGCTGATTATGTTAAGTCATTCGACCGCATCGCCGCCGAGCAGAACATGCCGGAACGTCTCAACGCAGCGCCGGCTTCCGGTGAGGCAAACGTCGAATATTCTTTAACTCAGTATGGGTTGAGCTTGATAGTCAGTCAGGATGCTGACGGATATCTTACAGCCCTGGTTCTGAAAACCGATCCTGCAGTGCCGGCGGCGGCAGGGTGGAAGCGTTTGACCACTGCTGAACTGCGTGACCGATTTTTACTAACGTTGAAAGCTTTGGATAAAAGTTGGACTCACACACTTCTTTACAGTACTTTTGATCAGCTGGGAATTGACCTGGATAAGCCGCTTAGCGGACACACACCCGGGGCGCAAACGATTGAGACTGAAGGGTTGAAGCTTAATCTGAGTCACGATCAGGAACAGTTTGATTTCAGTGCCATACTTGACATCCTCGCAGAATAGTTTACCCTTCCAGAAACAAGATGAATATTTACGATTATTTTAGCTTAATGCAAACTGATAGCAGGATTCCGGCTGCTGATGACGTACTCTATAAGCAGAGGCTTAACCGGGAGGAAGCATGGCCAAAGCAAGGATACCAGAACAGATAGTTGAAGAGATTCGTGCCCGCAACGACATTGTGCCCGTTGTGGAGCAGTATGTGCGCCTGGAAAAACGCAGCGGCGCCAATTTCTTCGGCTTGTGTCCATTTCATCGCGAGGATACACCATCGTTCTCGGTTTCACCTGTCAAGCAAATCTACTACTGCTTTGGCTGCCATAAAGGCGGCAATGTTATCGGCTTTATTATGGAAATTGAGAAGACCAGTTATCCGGAAGCACTGCGGATTCTGGCTGAACGGGTGGGGATTGAAATTCCGGCGGCTGATGACGAGCAAACAAGACAGCGCTCAGAGCTGCTAGCGAATCTGTCCGCAATTATGTTGGAATCAGCGCGTTACTACTATACAGTGCTGCAAAGCGAAGCCGGCTCCGAAGCTCGCTCTTATTTAACCAGACGCGGTATCCGCGAAAGCACCCGCCGCAAATTCGGGTTAGGCTGCGCCAGCAAAGAATGGGACGGACTTTATCGCCACTTGCAGGCCAAGGGGTTCAGAGATACTGAACTGCTGTTGAAATCGGGGTTGTTCCGCAAAGGACGCAACGAAGGTCTTTATGACCTGTTCCGTGGCCGGCTGATGTTTCCGATTTTTGATGCGCTTGGCAGAGTTGTTGCTTTTGGTGGGCGGGTGCTGGACGATTCCCAGCCTAAATACATCAACTCGCCCGAAACACCGCTATACACCAAAGGCCGGCACTTATATGCTTTGAATCTTGCCAAAGCCAGCCGCGAAGGCCATCTGGTAATTGTTGAAGGCTATATGGACGCGATCTCGATGCATCAGGCCGGAGTGGACTGCGCTGTCGCTGCTTTAGGCACAGCGTTGACGCCGAACCAGGCAATGCTGGCCCGTAAATATACAGAAAATGTGGTGATCGGCTTTGATGCTGATGCTGCAGGCCAAAATGCTGCCTTGCGCAGTCTTGACATCCTGGCGGCACGCGGTATAAAAGTTACAGTACTAATGGTGCCGGACGGAAAAGACCCTGACGACTTCATCCGTTTGCACGGTCCGGAACGTTTCCAGGCACTGATTGACCAAGCCCTGCCGCTGATGGATTTTAAGCTGTTGGTGGCCCGCCGGAATAATATGCAGGGAGATGATCTCAACATTCTCGACTTCCAGAATGAAGCCTGTGCGATACTCGCGGCAGAAGAAAACATAGTAGTGCGCGAGCTCTACGCTGCTAAAGTGGCAGAGATATTGCGCACATCGACAGAAAGTGTTGTCGCTGAAGTAGAACGTCGGCGCCGCAAAACTGCGGCTGAACCCCAGCGCGACTTGCTGCGCGAACGCCTGATGTCGATGGAACAAAGCAAATTAGCTGCGGAAGATGCAAATTCCAATTCAATATCCCGTGAAGAGGTTTATTTGCTAACTTTGTTGGCAAACTCCCCGGAATTACTGGAGGAACTTGTGCCTCAGCCACTGCCGGAACATTTTACTGCCGGAGTCGGCAGCCAACTGGCTGAAGCAGCATTGCCCCAGATTCGTGCAGGCACACTGACACCTGCCGGTCTGATGGACCTGGCAGCTGACATGGAAGTCAGCGGCACGCCATTGCAGGACATCCTGGCTCGTGCGGCTATGGGGTTGTCGCTTCCTGACACCCGGAGTGCCCGGCTGGAAGCAGTCACAGAATTCTGGACACGTCATCGTTTGAATCATATGAAACAGGTTAAAGATGGAATCAACCTTAAAATAGAACAGGAATCAGACCCAGAGGCGCGTGATGCATTGAAAGAAAAGTTACGGACCCTGACCGCTGAAATCAATAAACGTGGCTAAGCCAGACAGCAACCCTTCAGGCTGTAAAACCTTACAATTGAACCCGCGTCAGGGAAAAGCACCAGCTGCACTCAACCTGAATGAGCAGTACATATTTGGAATTAAGGCCTGCCGGCCCTTAAAAAAACGGAGGAATAAACGCAATGGCAACTGAAAAGAAACCCGGTCTGATTACTGAACTGGTTAATCGGGCAAAGGCATCTAACAATCAACTCTCATATAAAGACATTATGAGCGCGATTGAATCATCTGATATTGACCTGGAACAAGCCGAGAAGGTTTTCGACAAACTTGAATCGCTGGGCATTGAAGTTAAAGCCGATAACGTTGTGGAAGAGGAAGTCTCGGTAGAAAACGACAGTGATCTCTCCAATGTTGACGGTATTGGCGTTGATGATCCAGTGCGGATGTACCTTAAAGAGATCGGTAAGGTGCCGTTGTTGACAGCTGACGAGGAAAAAGAGCTGGCTATGGCAATGGGCGCTGGCGATATGTCAGCCAAGGATAAGCTTTGCGAGGCGAATCTGCGCCTTGTCGTAAGCATCGCGAAACGTTATGTCGGCCGCGGCATGCAGTTTCTGGACCTGATTCAAGAAGGTAATCTTGGTTTAATTAAGGCTGTCGACAAATTTGACTATACCAAAGGCTTTAAATTCAGCACTTACGCGACCTGGTGGATACGTCAGGCGATCACTCGTGCTATCGCAGACCAGGCTCGCACCATCCGCATCCCCGTACATATGGTTGAGACGATTAACAAACTGATAAGGGTGCAGCGTCAGCTGATTCAAGAGCTGGGTCGCGAGCCGGAAGCAGAAGAGCTGGCCAATGAGCTGGGCATGACAGTGGAAAAAGTCCGCGAAATCATGAAAATTTCGCAGGAACCGGTTTCGTTGGAAAAACCAATTGGTGAAGAAGAGGACAGCCACCTTGGCGACTTTATTCCCGATGATGACGCGCCCTCACCAGCTGACCAGGCTGCTTCCAACCTGTTGAAGGAACAGCTGCTGGAAGTGCTTAAGGGGCTTACACCGCGGGAAGAAAAGGTGCTGCGCTTGCGTTTCGGACTCGATGACGGACGTACCCGTACCCTGGAAGAAGTGGGCAAGGAATTCAACGTCACCCGCGAACGAATCCGCCAGATTGAAGCCAAGGCTTTACGCAAGATGCGTCATCCGAGCCGCAGTAAAAAGCTGAAGGATTATCTGGATTGAGCATCGCTTTTATTAATCAACGTCCCCGGCACCGTGCGAGTCAGCCGGTACTGTCGGGGCGGTTGCAAATGGTCGCTGAACTGCTGCCACCAGGGCAGCGAATAGTTGATATAGGCACCGACCATGCCTACCTGCCAATCAGCGCTATCCTCAATGGCCGCTGTGGAGAAGCTGTTGCAGCTGACGTCCGCAGCGGACCTTTGCATAAAGCCGCAGTTAATATAAAGCGCTTTGCCTTGAGCGACAAAATTAGCCTGAAACAGACGAACGGCCTGGCGGGCATTGAACAAAGACCTGGCGACGTTGTGGTAATAGCTGGCTTAGGCGGCCTTGAAATGATCGATATCATTAAGAACGCCACGGTAATCTGGCCGCTTTTGGTGTTACAACCTCAAAAAAGCGCACCGCAGCTGCGCCGCTTTTTGCTGGAGAGCGGTTACCAGATAACGGCAGAAAAGCTGTGTCTTGATAATGGGCGCTTGTATCTGGCCTTATTGGCTCAATACAATACCAACAGTGTTGATGAAGTCCAAACAGAACACGAAGCAGCCGATTACTATCTCGGACCTGTTTTGCGGCGCGATCAACCACCTTTGTTCACTGAATATCTGCTGAAACAGCGGGAGCAGGTAGCCTTTGACAGCAAACGGGAACCAAAGCTGACTAATCTGCTGGACTTAATAAACGAATTGATAGATAAACTGACAGCCGCTGATTCGTCGCAGCCTTAAGATTATTGACTAAGAATCAGAACATTTAATGTGCAGAGAAGGAGAAATGAAATGCAGCTTGCTGAAATACTTAACGGCCTGGACCAACTGATACCTTTTCGTTATGCCGAAGCCTGGGATAAAGTCGGGCTGCACATTGGCAATCCGGCGAGCAACATCGAGCGTGTTCAAATAGCACTGGACCTGACCACGGAATCAATTGCTGCCGCCAAGAATTTTCAAGCTGATTTGCTGCTTTTGCATCATCCGCCGATTTTCGCGTCTCTTAGCGGACTGCGCTATGACCAACCGGTAGAAAGACCGATTTTAGAGGCGGTAAAGGCCAATCTTGCTGTTGCGGCTCTGCATACTAACCTTGATGCTGCGCCGGGTGGGGTAGCGGATCAATTTGCCGAATTGATCGGACTTGACGATGTCATTACATTCGCTCCACTAGCGGATGAGAAAAATAATATACTTTCTGAACCTCTATTTGACAGTAAAAAGGAATCCCCCTTAGTTAATATTTGGAAAAACAAATATTCTGTGTCTCCCGGCTTTGGCCGCACAGGCTTGCTGCCTCAGGCACTAAACTTAACGGCTCTGATGCAACTGCTGCGTGAACAGCTGGGCTCGGGTTATCTGATGTTGGCAGAAGGTGATATAAACACGGTACAGCGCATAACTGTCTGCCCCGGCAGTTATGACCCTGCCTGGACAACGCTGCTGCGCGAGCAGGGAAGCGAAGTACTGATCGTCGGCGAAATCAAGTACCACGACCGGTTACTGGTTACGGCTGAAGGAATCAGCGTAATCACCGTCGGCCACGATGTTTCCGAACGGGTGGTACTGCAGCCGCTGGCCGATTTATGTGCCGCCTGTTGGCCGCAGCTGGCATTTGCTGTAGATAACGGAATCGATTATACTAAGATGGCTTTCTGAGCAAGCCAGACAACCGCGGGCGCAGGCCGAAAGGCCGCGCGTGAGGAAAGTCCGGGCTCCACAGGGTAAGGATGCCGGGTAACTCCCGGTGAAGGCGACTTTAAGGAAAGTGCAACAGAAAAATACCGCCGGTCTTTGGCCGGTAAGGGTGGAAAGGCGAGGTAAGAGCTCACCAGCGAATCGGCGACGGTTCGGCTCTGCAAACCCCATCCGGAGCAACACCGTGGAGGGACATAAGTGTGACCCGCACGTCCCGGGGAGGTGGCTTGAGCCATTCGGAAACGAATGGCCTGGATAGATGGTTGTCCAAGACAGAACCCGGCTTACAGACTTGCTCAGAAGGCTCCACTAATTAAAGTATCCGGCACAAACGCCTGGAGGAAAAATGAATCAAACTGCCAGTAACAACGACCCCGCGTATCTTTCCCGCGGGGTTTCGCCCACAAAAGATGATGTTAAGCAGGCTGTCAAATCGCAGGACAAAGGGCTTTTTCCCGGCGCTTTTTGCAAAATCATTCCTGATTTGGCCGGCAACCCTGAGTTTTGCAGTGCTTTGCACGCAGACGGCGCCGGCACAAAATCATCTGTAGCTTATCTGATGTACCGTGAAACCGGTGATCCTGCTGTTTTCAGTGGCATCGCGACCGATTCACTGGTAATGAATACTGATGATCTGCTATGCATCGGTGCGACGGATAATTTCTATGTATCAAATACGATCGGACGGAATGCACACCGCATCGACGCCAATTGCCTTTCCGCGATTATCGGTGGTTATGATCAAGTTATAAAACGTCTGGCGGAGCTTGGGATCACCGTTACTATGACCGGCGGCGAAACTGCTGACGTTGGGGATCTGGTCCGCACAGTGATCTGTGACTCAACCGTTGTTGTCCGATTGCCGCGTGCCGAGGTGATAACAACTGCCAATATTCGGCCCGGACAAGTAATTGTCGGACTTTCCTCAAGCGGCAAAACCACGTATGAAACATCTGAAAACAGCGGTATCGGCTCTAATGGACTGACAGCGGCAAGGCATCTGCTGCTGCATTCTGACTACCGCAGCCGTTACCCGGAAAGCTATTCAGATACACTTGACTCCACCAAAGCATATTGCGGCAACTATCATCTCGAAGACCGTCTGCCCGGTTCAACGCTGACTGCCGGCGAGGCCATATTGTCGCCAACCCGCACGTATCTGCCGGTAATTCGCGAGATACTGGCGGCGCACCGTTCGAAAATTGCCGCGATCATTCACTGTACGGGTGGCGGCCAGGTTAAATGCCGTGACTTCGGCAGCGGTGTACGCTATATAAAGGACAATCTGTTTCCTGCGCCGCCGATTTTTGCTGCGATGCAGGAATCTGGCCAGATCAGCTCTGCAGAGATGTATCAGGTGTTCAATATGGGCCACCGACTGGAGCTTTATTGCAGTGAAACCAGCGCTGCAGCGATCATCAGCGCAGCCGCCCAATTCGACCTGGAAGCTCGTATTGTTGGCCATGTTGGAGCGTCACCGGTTCCAGATCGTAATGAAGTAATTATTAAAGCGGCAGGTGAAGAGCATCGCTATATCTAAACGGCTTTTGCATACTTTTGAACAGCATTTTCTTTACACATTCGGCTCTATGTGATAGTATATTTTGGTATCTGCCCTGGGTTAGGTAAGTGGACTGTCCGCCCTCACGTAACCCAGAGGAATAAATTTTAGGAGGACTCATGGACAAAGAAAGAAAACAAGAGCTTATCAGCACTTATGGCCTGAAAGAAGGGGACACCGGTTCACCGGAAGTCCAGATCGCTCTGCTGACAGAACGGATCAACCATTTGACAGAACATCTTAAAACCCACAAGAATGACCACCACTCACGCCGTGGATTGCTGATGATGGTTGGTAAGAGGCGCGGCATGCTCGATTACCTGACAAAAATCGATGTTACCCGCTACCGTACAATCATTGAAAAGCTGAACATCAGAAAATAAAGCGTTTATTAGGATGGTGAGCGGCAACCCGCTCACCATTTTCTTAAACCGCAAAAGCAAGAACGGGGTAATCAGGCAGTAGAGGGTAGGTTGCGGTGCTGTAAGCACAGAATCGGAACCTACAAACTACCGCTGGAGTGCCCGGGCAGCTGTCGATGCAAAGGATATCGGCAGAGCGCCAAATTAAGGAGGATCCTTTATGCAAAAAATATTCGAAACGACCCTGGCCGGCAGACCGCTGAAAATAGAAACCGGCAAGCTGGCTCAGTTTGCCAACGGTTCGGCGCTGATTCGCTACGGTGATACCGTAATTCTCTCCACTGCGACCGCCTCAACCTCACCTCGCCCCGGTATCGATTTCTTCCCGCTTAGCG
>CAYPHB010000014.1:0-21003 GCA_964410445.1 uncultured Oscillospiraceae bacterium | reverse complement strand
CTGCTCGATACTGACCCTGCCGACCTGGTGCCTTTTTCGACAACCGCCAAAATCGGCATTGAAGAGCTGCGCAGCATTATCCTTGATGCCCTGAGCCTGGAATAATCCAGCGATAAAGCTTTTACAACGGCCACACTAAAGCAGACGTTTCAATGCAGGTTGGACCACGCAACTTTTCAAACACAACTGTCGCGTTCTGACTTAAGAGCGATGTCCCTATAGCAATAGTGAAGTGCGAAAATGCCTCCGTCAGGAGGTTTTTTCTATGCCAGTTGTTCGGAACCGCCGCTTGCGGGCTGCTGTTGCCAGATATCCGCCAATGCTGGGCCCTGCTTGCGCTGCGGCTGCCGGTTCAAGTCTTGCCTGGCTGATTGCTGACAGCAGGATTGGCAACCAAATTTCGCTTGTGTCGCTTATTATTGTGTCGCTTGTTGTCGTTGTTTTGTTGATTTTTCGGCTGTTGATTTCGATTTTCCCAAGGCACGGATCAAAAAAGCAACAAAATTCATATTTCAACGGATCCGAATTAGAAGATCACCAAGATTCATTTTGCCGCTTTATTATTTTGCTTGTTTGTGTCTGTTTTTGTCTAACTTTTTGGCAGACGAAGGCGCTACTGGCTGGCGGCAAGTTTGTCCAGGAACGGCTTGGCGGCAGAATCGCCCGCGAAAACGGCAGGGTAATAAAGATTGTAGCAGCAGCAGACCAGGATTCCGGAAATGATTGGGGCCGTGTTGATGTTCGATTATCTGACGGTAGTGTTGTGCAATTAAGCGGGGAAGTGGGGCGTCTGCTGCCGGGCCAGACAATTAGTTTTCAGGCCCGTTTTTCTTTGCCCTCTGCTCAACGTAACCCCGGTGGTTTTGACGAAAAGATGTACTTGGCCCGTTCCGGGATTTTTCTCAAGGCAGATTTATTCCTCAACCGCCTGCAAGTGACCGACAAGAGCACAAACATGCTGTCAGTAGGCGCTCTGCGGGCTCGGTCAGCGCTCACCAAGGCGGCGCTGACGCTGATGCCTGCAGAGGAAGCTGGATTGTTGCTGGGTGTCTTGACGGGCGACACGGCTCAAATGACAAAGCAAGACAAAGCTGCTTTTCAAGCAGCCGGAATTTCCCACATAACAGCTGTGTCTGGTGCCAATGTCGCTTTCTTGCTGGCGCCAATGGCATATCTGTTGCTGAAAGTGCTGCGCCGCCGCAGCTTGCGGATTCTAGGCTTGCTGCTCTTCGTGCTTGGCTTTGGCTTTTTAACTGCCTGGGAAGCTTCAGTGACCCGCGCCATAATTATGGTTGTCCTAACACTGGCGGGGAAACTTGGCCGACGCCGCAGCGACCCTTTGAACGCTTTGCTGTTTGCTGCCACTTTAATGTTGCTAAGCAAACCGCTGTTGATTCTTTCATTTTCTTTTCAGCTTTCGTTTTTAGCGACTGTGGGAATTTTGCTGGCGAGTGAAAGAATGTCGGAAAGGCTGCAACTCTGGCTGCCATTGATGCCGGCAGGCTTGAGGACACTGCTTTCGCTTAATCTCTCTGTCCAACTGACGGTTTTGCCTCTGCAGTTGCTGGTCACTGGCATATTCTCGCCACTTTCGATTGTGGCTAATCTACCGGCTTTGCCGCTGGCAGAAGGCATTTCTCTTGTGGGCGCTTGTGCTTTACTTCCAACCTTATTGTTGCTGCCTTTAGTAACCAAAATACCGATAATTACAATATTCTTGCGCATCATTGCCTGGCCGGTTCGCTGGCTGTTGCAGGCTCTGATCCGACTGGCGATTATTTTTGCTTCTGATAGCTGGCCGCGCGTCCTTACCGGTCAGCTGCCTCAACTATATTTGCTGGCTTTGGCCATAGCGTTCGCCAGTCTGATCCTAATGTCGTTCCATTGGCGGCGACGACTCCAGCGAATCGCTTGTTTGCTCCTGCTGGCAGCCATGATTCTTCAGGTTAAAACAAGTCTTTCCCGGCCGGAACTGACAATCTGGATGTTTGATGTAGGCCAGGCCGATGCCATGTTGCTGCAAGCACGTGATGGAACTACAACCCTAATCGATACGGGTACTGAGACCGCAGGAAAAGCTAATTTGCAGCCGGCTTTACAAGCTTTGGGCATTCGCAAGCTTAATCAGGTTATCATAACGCATGGACATGCTGACCACGCAGGTGGTCTCATCAGCCTGCTTAAGCCAGGGAAAACGGGTCGAATTTTCGTGCCACAGATTAGCCTTGATCAACTGACAAATCCAGACAACAGGTTTCAGAAAAATTCTAATGGTTTGGAAAAGGATGTATTGGCAGGGCTTTTACCGCTTGCCGGGGCAGCAGGTCTGCAGGTGCAGGGCACAGAAAAAGGTGATACAATCCCGTTAGGTTCAGGCGCAAAACTTCTGGTGTTGGCACCGGCAGATCCGGTCAGCAGTGAAGCTGCGCGCTTGGAATTGAACCGGCGCGGAACCAACGCACACAGCTTGATTATGCGTTTGACCGCTGCCAATGGCAGCTTTTCGATGTTGTTGACAGCTGATTGCGACCGGGAGAGTGAGCAAGAACTGCTGCGCTCAGGGCAAAACCTGCAAGCCAATATTTTGAAAGTCGCTCATCACGGTTCAAACGCAACTACTGGCTTGTCACTATTGAGCGCTGTTGAACCAGAACTGGCTTTGATCAGTGTCGGACGCAATGATTATGGTCACCCGGCCCCGGCTATGCTGGAACGTCTTGAGCAACGGGATATCGATTTGCTGCGAACCGACCAGCGCGGAGCAATTGTGATCAAGGTTTATGCTGAACGCATTTCAGTCAGCACCTGGCTGGAAACATAGCAGCGTGTCAAAGTAATAACTAACGATTAAGTAATATGACAAACGACTAAGTAATTGGACGAGGTAAAGCATGGCGAGAGCAGCCAAAAAACAAACAGGACCGGGATATTCCGCATTAAGAGCTGCGGTTAAAAAGGGCGAGATTTACCGGCTATATGTTTTAAGCGGCGAAGAAAATTTCCTGATGGAAAGATTCGTGCTGCTGCTCGAGCAAACCGTTATTCGTCCTGAAGCCATTACACTCGACAAAGTTGCTATCAGCTCGTATCGCGCCGGCAGTCAGTTGACAATCGACCGGCTGCAAGCCGAAGTAATGACACCACCTTTTCTTTCGGAACGCCGTTTGGTGATTGTCAGTCAATCCGGCTGGTTCGCCCCTGCACGCGGCGGCCACGGCAGCGCTGCCAATACTGTGGCAACTAAAACAGCCGAAGATGCTGATTCTGAAGTTGACGATACTGACACTGTCGAAGATACAGCGACGGCTTCAGCTTCTGCAGCGGCCGGGAATCTGACCGATCAATTAATAACCTTGTTAAATGCATTGCCTGACAGCGTTTGCCTGGTTTTTTGCGAACAAAAGGTTGATAAACGTTTGAAGCGCCTAATCACAGCTGTTGAACAAAACGGCATCCTCGGCGTGTTTGAACAAGAAGATCCAGCAACTCTGATCCAGTGGATAGAAGCGGAGACCAAGCATCGTGGCTTCAGAATCGATCCTGTAACTGCCTCGAGTCTGATTGACCGTTGCGACGGCTCAATGCAGCTGATCTGGAATGAACTCAGCAAGATATTCCTTTATCTGGCAGGCAGCTCCACCGACATGATTGATCTGAAGTTGTTGGAACAGCTGTCCCTGCCGGATCTGCGCGGCTCTGTTTTTGATTTAACCGACGCGGTATCAGCCGGACGGACCTCACGCGCACTGACCTTGCTCGATACGCTGATCGCGCAAAAACAGCCTGTTCAGTTGATCACTTTCATGTTAGCCCGCCATTACCGTCAGCTGATTGTCGCGAAAACACTTGGTTCACAAAGTAAAATTGCATCTCAACTGAAAGTTATGCCTTTTGTGGCCGCCCGACTCTTAAAACAGGCTCAAAGCTTAAGCCTTACTGAGCTCGAAAGCCAGTATCTGGCTTGCTTTGAGGCGGATCTGGCTGTTAAAACAGGGCGCCTGCCAGATCGTCTGGCGCTTGAAACATTACTGATATCCGCTGGCGAAGCGGCGAAAATCCCAGGCAAATCTCATCTTAACTGAGATTGACGTTTGAAAGCAGGGTTCTTTATAATAGTTTGACTTATAACATCGCTTCAGAGCCGCAACGGCCTGAAAGTTAAAGTTATATAAGGTTTTGGAGGTACAAAATGGCAAAATTGCAGATGAAAACACCTTTGGTAGAGATGGACGGCGACGAGATGACCCGAATCATCTGGCAGCAGATCAAGGATATCCTGCTGAATCCGTTTATCAATCTCAAAACCGAGTACTTCGATCTGGGTTTGGAGAACCGGGAAAAAACCGGAGACCAGGTTACAATTGACGCTGCCAACCGTACCCGCGAGCTGGGCGTGGCTGTAAAGTGCGCCACTATCACCCCAAATGCCCAACGTGTCAAGGAATACAATCTCAGCGAGATGTGGAAAAGCCCGAACGGCACTATCCGCGCTATTCTGGACGGAACTGTCTTCCGTGCCCCGATTCTGGTTGACTGCATCAAGCCCTATGTCAGCTGCTGGACCAAGCCGATCACGATCGCGCGTCATGCCTACGGTGATATTTACAGGAATATTGAGTTGCAGATCGAAGGCCCCTGCCGTGCGGAACTGTGTGTAACCTATCCGGATGGTTCGATTAAAACAGGTCTGATTCATGATTTTGAAGGCCCGGGCATCATTCAGGGAGTGCACAATCTTGATGATTCAATCAACAGCTTTGCGCGTGCCTGCTTCAATTACGCGCTCGAAACCAGGCAGGATTTGTGGTTTGGGGCCAAAGACACCATTTCCAAAACTTATGACCATCGTTTTAAAGACATTTTTGCTGATATATTCGAGCTTGAATATGCTGATGATTTTGAAGAAGCCGGCATCAGCTATTTTTACACCTTGATTGACGACATTGTCGCCCGTGTCATGCGTTCTGAAGGCGGCTTTGTCTGGGCCTGCAAAAATTATGACGGCGATGTTATGTCGGACATGATCGCTTCCGCCAACGGCAGCCTGGCCATGATGTCCTCTGTGTTGGTTTCACCGGACGGTGCTTACGAATTTGAGGCTGCTCATGGCACTGTTACCCGTCATTATTACAAGCATCTCAAAGGTGAGAAAACATCGACGAATCCAATCGCGACTATTTTTGCCTGGAGCGGCGCTTTGCGTAAGCGTGGTGAGCTGGATGAACTGCCGGAACTGGTAGATTTTGCTAACGCTCTCGAAGAAGAATCGATCGCCGCGATTGAATCAGGAATCATCACGGGTGACCTGAAAAGTATTGTTGAACTTCCGGAAACTACTGTTGTTGATACAGAAGGCTTCCTGAAAGCTATAGCCACTAAACTCAAGAAAAGAGGTTGAACCAATGAGTTATTTCTCCGAATGGGAGACAGCAATCCAAGGCTCCGACATGGCTAATGAATCGGAATACCAGGCTTTTGTTCAGAATTACTACGACGTTGAAACTGAGGCTTACCGGCAGATTTTGGCTAATTATCCAAAGATCCCGCAAGGTACTGCCGCCGATTTAGCAAAGGAACTTGGCTTTGCGAGTGATATGGTCACATTCGTGGGCTTTCTTGACGGGTTGAACGAAGCTCTGAAACAGCCGCTCGAGCTTGCTGAGATTGCGGACGAAACATCTGTAAAACTTGAGCTTGACTTTGAAAAGCTTTATATCAAGATGCATGAGGCCAAAGCCGATTGGCTGTACAACCTTGAAGCCTGGGATAAAGTGCTCACAGCTGAACGCCGTGAAGAACTTGCCAAAGATTGGCGCCGATCCAAAATCGCGGTAAGTAATAAAGTCGGCCGCAATGACCCCTGCCCCTGTGGCAGCGGCAAAAAATACAAGGTCTGTTGTGGCCGCACCTGAAGCAGGGCCGGAAGAAGGGAAAAGAAGCAAGCATGAACAAAACAGCAATTCGTGAACTATACCGCGATCCTGAGCAGTATGCTGGCAAAACTGTGTGTGTTGCCGGCTGGATCCGTACTCTGCGTGATCAAAAACAATTTGGGTTTATCAGCCTTAATGACGGCTCTTTCTTTAGTCCACTGCAAGTTGTAATCGATCGTGAACGTATTGCCGATTACGACCGTATAGCCCACTTGGGAAACGGCTCAGCGATTATAGTTGAAGGCACTATTGAATTAACCCCCAAAGCCAGTCAACCGTTTGAATTGAAAGCGGACAGCGTTGTGTTAGAAGGCGGCTCACCGCCGGAGTATCCTCTGCAGCCGAAACGGCATTCGCCGGAATATCTGCGTACAATCGCTCATCTGCGTCCCCGAACCAATTTATTTAATGCTGTTTTCCGTGTGCGCTCGGTTGCGGCCTTCGCGATTCACAAATTTTTCCAGGAACGTGATTTTGTCTATGTGAATACGCCGATTATCACCGGCAGCGATGCTGAAGGCGCCGGCGAAATGTTCCGGGTGACGACACTGGACCTTAAACAAACTCCGCTGACTCCCGCAGGCGAGATAGATTTCAGCAAGGATTTCTTTGGCCATGAGGCAAACCTGACAGTAAGCGGTCAGCTAAACGCGGAAGCCTTTGCTATGGCTTTCGGTAATGTTTATACCTTCGGCCCTACCTTCCGCGCCGAAAATTCAAACACCGCCCGGCATGCAGCTGAATTCTGGATGATTGAACCGGAAATGGCTTTCGCCGATCTGGCCGACAACCGTCGGGTAGCCGAGGATATGATCCGTTACATTATTCGCACTGTTCTCGACACCTGTCCCGCTGAAATGGAATTTTTCAACAAGTTTGTCGATAAAGGGCTGTTGGAACGCCTTGAACTGGTCGCGGATTCTGATTTCGGTGTAATTACTTATACTGACGCGATTGAAGAGCTGAAGAAGGCAGGCAAGATTTTCAATTACCCGGTTGAGTGGGGCTGTGATCTGCAAACCGAACATGAGCGCTTCCTGACTGAAAAGCTTTTCAAAAAACCGGTATTTGTGGTGGATTACCCGAAGGATATTAAGGCTTTCTACATGAAACAGAATCCAGACGGCCGCACAGTGGCGGCGATGGATTGCCTTGTCCCCGGGATTGGCGAAATCATTGGCGGCAGTCAGCGTGAAGACAATTACGAAATTCTGCTTGCCAGGATGCAGGAAATGGGCTTGAACGAGGCTGATTACTGGTGGTACCTGGATCTTCGTCGTTATGGCTCAGTCCGCCATGCTGGTTTCGGCCTTGGCTTTGAACGCATGATCATGTACCTGACGGGTGTTTCGAATATTCGTGATGTCATTCCATTCCCGCGGACTACCGGAAATGCCGAGTTCTGATGCATACACGCTGCCGCGGCTGGTTCTGGCCAGTGCTTCACCGCGCCGCCTGGAACTGCTTGAGCGTTTTTACCCGCCTGAGCGGATAACTGTGATTGTGCCTGAATACGATGAATACCCGCTGATGAATTATACTAAGGCGGATACAGCATCTGATCCGGCAGCTTTAGCCGGACGACTGGCTGCTGGCAAGCTTGCGGCCTTGCTTGAACAAAATGAGCTGCCCACTGAATCGCTGGTAATCGCTGCGGATACAATCGTAACCATTGACGAAAAAATGCTGGGTAAACCGGAAACTAGCAGGGAAGCGGCTGAGATGCTGCGACTGCTATCCAACCGCACACATAAGGTTGTGACCGGACTGGCAATCCAAATAAGATCCGGTGGCAGCGTTAAGCAAAGAATTGATGCTGAAACAACAGAAGTAACTTTCGGCCTCCTCGACGAGGCCATGATTGAATGGTATCTCGCTTCTGGCGAACCCTATGACAAAGCTGGCGCCTACGGCATTCAAGGCCTTGGCGCGGCATTTATCAGCGGGATCAACGGTTGCTATTACAACGTAATGGGCCTGCCTGTGCACCGACTGTTTGCCGAACTTAAAGAAATGGCTGCGACAACAGGATCAGTTCAGATGCGTTCATTCATTTTACCGTTTGCCTGACAGGCTCTCTCAACAGGAGGGCTTTATGTCTATTATCACTACCATTAGTACAATTCCCGCAACCATCGCTGAATCTGTTGCTGCAACTATCGCGACGACATCAACCGACAATCCTGGTTTAACAGCTGATGCCGTGCCGTTTACAGCACCAGAACCTGAAACAAAAGCAGGCACTAAATCTGACATCCGCTATACCATGAAACAGATTCCAGACAGCGAGCGGCCGAGCGAACGCTTTTGCGCACTTGGTCCTGCTGCCCTGACAGATGCAGAGTTGCTGGCGATTATCATTCGCAATGGCAACCGCAATTCCAATGCTTTGCAGTTGGCTCAAAATTTGATTATCAACGCATCCGGCGGCAAGGGCGGGCTTGATTTCCTCCAGGAATGTTCTTTGGAGGAATTAATGTCTCATACAGGTATCGGCAGGGTACGGGCAATCCAGCTGAAAGCGATAATCGAAATTGCTGCTCGGGCCGGCGCCGGTGCCCGCAAACCGCGGGAAACAATCCGCACACCTCAGGATGCATCCAGGCTGGTTGAAACAGAAATGGCAAACCTGCCGCGCGAGGAATTGCGGGCAGTACTGATGGATATCCGCAACCGGGTAATCAGAGTGATCAGGATCGCGGAAGGCGGTCTTTCCTCTTCTGTAATCTGCCCGCGCGACTTATTCCGTGAAGCTGTGAGGGCTAATGCCGCGGCACTGATTCTGGCTCATAACCACCCCAGCGGCGATCCTTCGCCGAGCACAGAAGATATTGAGACCACTCGACGGTTTGTCGAAATGGGCGATTTGATGGGAGTACGAGTGGTTGACCATATCATTGTAGCCCGCGGTGGTTTTACCAGCCTGAAACAGCAGGGATCAATTTGAAAAGGCTATTGGTTTGGGCTATTATTAACCAACCATTATCAGGAAGGAATCAGAAAGCACTTTGCACCGCTTATTCAAAAATAAAATTGTCCTGGTGGTATTCACAACACTTTTGTTGTTGGCTTTTATTTTATTGTCCTCAATACCTGGCAGTTTTCTGAATACCTTAACCAGTCCGGTCTCGATTGTTTTCGGGCCGGTTCAGAGCGCAATTTACGGAGTCATGACGAAGGCTAACGACTTTTACAGCGCGTTTCGCGAAAGCGTGAGGATTCGTGAAGAAAACCGCGACCTGGAGCAAGAGAATGCCGAGCTGAAAAACCAGATTATCCAGTTGCAGGAAGCCGGCCGCCAGTACGAGTCGCTTAAAGATGCGTTCCAACTGAAAGACCGCTATTCCAATTTCGAAATTGTCGGTGCCCGGATTATGACGCGCGAACTTGGTTCCTGGTTTGATATTTTCCGGATAGATTCAGGCCAGAACGACGGAATCAATGTTTCTGAAACATCATCTTTTGCCGTAGTTGACGCGCAGTCGCGTTTAGTGGGGCGTGTGCTTTCGACTGACCTGGTCTCGGCGCGAATTTTGCCGCTGCTCCATGAAGGCTTTGCGATGAGCGCCAAAGTCAATTCGGCTACCGGTGCGCTGGTGCGGTTACGTGGCGATATTGACTTGAAAAGCCAGGGATATTGCGTGGTTGACCACATCCCTGTGGCTGCCGTGATCCGAGTGGGTGACGAAATCATTACCAGCGGCGAAGGCGGCTTGTTCCCGGCCGGCCTGCCTATTGGCAAGGTAACAGAAGTCAGGGAATCGGGCTCGCGCCAAACCCGCATGGCAATTCTGCAACCTTACATAGATCTCGAAAACATCGAGTCCGTATTTATTATGAAAGGGAAGGAGTAGCATGGAACGCAGCGCCCGGATCCGTCAGCTTGCTGTCTACGCCATTGCCTTGCTGGCCAGTGCCATTTTGCAAATATTCTGGCCAGCTGCCTGGATGCTTTGGGGCGCCCGGCCTGACTTTACACTGGTTTTAAGTGTACTCAGCGGGTTCCTGTTCGGCATAAGTGACGGCATTGCTATCGGCCTGGCAGCCGGTTATTTGCGTGATTCTCTTGCCGGCCGCGGCTTGGGCATGGGAATGCTGTTGCTGATGTATGCCGGTATTTGCGGTGCGCTCCTTTTCCGTCAGCGTTTTCGCCGTCAGCAATTTTTTGCTTTAATTCTGGTTGCGCTGGTGACCGTGTTTTACACAATTTTTATTGTCGGGCTTAATCGCTTTTTCCCAATGGTTCAAGACGCAGTGCCTGAGTGGCAAATTCTCTGGCAGCAGATGTCCCGGATCGGTGCCGGTTCGCTATTGCTCAATCTGGCGGCGGCTATTCCCATGTTTCAGCTGCTGCTTCACGCCGGCCCTTACCGGAAAGGCTATCTGCATAATGTAAACTCAGAAGTGCTCACAGGAGATCATGTCTGGTGAATGACCCCAAGTATGGCAGTTATTATACTTTTGATGACGTCAATCAGGACGAGCAGCAGGCCCAGGAGGAACGCCCGCAGCTGAAGAACCGGCTGGGCCGTTTTTTGCGCAGTCGCTACGCGTTGCTGGCAATTGCTTTTTTGTTGGCCGGAGTGCTTATTTTCTACAATACAGCTGCTTTGCAACTTGCCGGTGTATCAGCTGCTCCGGTCAGCGAGACATCCGGTGTTTCCAGGCAACAGGTCATTCCGGCCAATCGCGGCGATATTGTCGACGCTGCTGGTATACCTTTGGCTTATTCACGTTCGGTCAACGTGCTATATCTGACTTACGCCTCGCTGCCTGACCAGCAGCTAAACGCCATGCTGCTTGACTTAGCTGAGTTCTTGCAGGCACACAACATAACTTTTGAGCCGGAGTTGGCTGATTACTTTCAACTTGATCATTCGACCTGTTCACATGCCGAAGGCGCAGGGGATGACTGCGGACTGCCAATTTTCATGAAAGATGATAAAGAAATTACCTATTGGCAGACTGACAGCAACCTTTATGCGCTCAAACAGCCGAAAGCAGGCCAGGCGGAATCGGCCTTGAATGACTCTGTCAAGCTCAATCCGGACTTGTTTTTCGACTGGCTGCGCTACAAATACAAGATTGAAGATCCGGAAGCTGACGGGCAAATGTATACAAAAACAGAGGCGATGCAGATTATTAACCTGCGTTACCTGCTGACAAAAAACAACTGGACTTTCATCAACGGCAGACCTGTAGAGCTGGCCCGCGGGATTCCCGACGAAGTTGTCAGTATTATCACTGAGCAGAATTACCGTTTCCGTGGAGTCATGACCGGTCTCGATTCTGAACGTGTATATACTGACGATGCCAGGCATTTGAGCCATGTCATCGGTTATACCGGCCGCATCTCGGCCAACCAGTACGAAGAACTGAAATCGTTGGGATACGCCCCGGACGCCATTACCGGACAAGCCGGAGTGGAAGCCTCAGCCGAACGTTATCTGGCCGGGCGCAGCGGCACTAAGCCCTATAACATTTGGAGTATTGCCGGGGAAGAAGGCACGTTCTTTTCGGAGTTGTCAGGCAGTGACCCGGTTCCCGGCGCCAATGTTCGCCTGACGATTGATCTGAATTTACAGAAAACTGCCAACCGTGTACTGGAAGAAGTAATTGAAGAAATCCGCAGCAGTCCGCGTAATGCCAACCTGGGCGATGCTGATGCCGGCGCAGTTGTGATGCTTGATGTCCGGACCGGAAAAATACTGGCTATGGCCAGCCACCCGTCCTATAACCCGAGTGATTTTATTGATCAGGCAACTGATAAGGAAGCCAGAGCTCGCGTTGAGGACTACTTGACGAATAATCAACAAAAAGCGATGTGGAACCGGACGATGATGGAAATTTACGCGCCGGGTTCTACTTTCAAGCCGGTTACAGCAATTGCCGGTTTGGAAACCGGAGCTATTACTCCGAACAGCAATGTGATTAACGACCCCGGCAGAATAACAATTGATAACTGGCCGTTCCGCTGCCTGGAGTATCCCAGCAACGGACACGGCAACCTGACGCTGAAGCGGGCAATGGCCACTTCCTGTAACATTTATTTTTACCAGCTTGGTGTGCGCACCGGTATCGATAGTATCGATAAATACGGCAAAATGCTTGGCCTGGGAGAGAGAACCGGGATCGATCTCCCCGGCGAAGCCAAAGGCTACCGCTCCAGCCGCGAAACGAAGAAACTGCTGCGCGCTAACCCGGCGGATCAAGCCTGGTTCCCGGCCGATACCGCTCAATCCTCGATCGGTCAGTTCGATAACAGCTTTTCAATTTTGCAGTTGGCCCGCTTTACAGCTTCGCTGGCAACGGGAAATCTGGTAACCCCATATGTAATCGATTCCGTGACCCGTAATGACGGCACGATTGTTCAGGCTGATCACCAGAAACCGGAACCGATTGACTTGAAAAATTCAACTTTGCAAGCTGTGCGCGAAAGCATGATCGCTGTTGCTCATGATAAAGAAGGCACTGCTTATTCTTACTTTAAGGATTATCCCGTTAAGGTCGCTGCGAAAACCGGTACGGCTGAAACTGGTTTTGAAGATGTTTCGTCTTCCAACGGCTTATTTATTGCCTATGCGCCTGCCGACAATCCTGAAGTCGCGATTGCTCAAATTGTTGAAAAAGGTGCCTGGGGTTCAAATACCATTGGTATAACCAAAGCTCTTTTGGACGAATATTTCGGTTTCGGAGTAAAAACCGACCATGATTTGGTTGTTCTGCCGGGTGTCAATTGAATTCGACAAATTAATATATTGTCGTCAAAAACTGTAACAAAGGAAGTTCCTCTTTACTTTTTGTAATTGATATACTAACTTGAATTGCCATATGAAACATTTGAATTGCTTAATTGCACAGCGATTGTGATATTTAGTATTGATTATTTAGGCAATGATATATAAAATATAGCAATATGAGTTAAATTATATCGGCAGTAAAAAAGATTGCCGAATCAGGAGGAATATTTGTGAATATCGTACTTCTTGCTGATAATCGCAAGAATGAGCTATTGGTTAATTTTTGTATTGCCTATAGCCAAATACTCTCGCGCCATAACTTGTTTTCGTTATTTAATACCGCTCGTCTGATCAACGATTCGGCAAAAATAAACGTTGACGGTTTGGCTGCCGACCTTGTCAGCGGACTCGACCAACTTGCTTCCAGAGTTCATTACAATGAGATCGACGCGGTTATATATTTACGCGATCCTTTACTCGAAGCATATGATCTGCCCAACTCGCTGATGAAAGCCTGCGACACTAACAGCATCCCGATCGCGACCAATATCGCGACATCTGAGCTGCTTGTACTGGCTATCGATCGCGGCGACCTCGACTGGCGCGAGCTTGTACGTTGACCGGCAGTGCTGAACTGCAGTAAAAATATCAAAAACTCGCAGAAACAATGAATTAAAACTGATAATATGCACATAAATGCAGGAAATGACATTCATTCCTGCATTTTTTATTGACATGAAATTAACAGCGTACTAAAATGTTTACAACAATCAGCCAGATCTGCTCAGTGTCAGCGTGGTACATTAGAAGTGCAATGCTGCTTGACCATAAATTGGGGGAATACCTATGAAAATATTACAACCTGTATATGAACGCCTGGTCGCTCGCAACCCGCACGAACCGGAATTTTTACAAGCGGTTCAGGAAGTGCTGGTCAGCCTGGAGCCAGTCGCCGAACGTCATCCCGAATGGGTTGCTGCCGGCATATTTGATCGGTTTCTTGAGCCTGAGCGCCAGATCATTTTCCGGGTGCCCTGGATTGACGACGCGGGCAGAGTTCACGTGAACCGCGGCTTCCGGGTTCAGTTCAACAGCGCCATCGGTCCGTATAAAGGTGGTTTGCGGTTGCATCCCTCGGTTAACCTGAGCGTTATTAAATTTTTGGGATTTGAGCAGGTTTTGAAAAACTCCCTTACCGGTTTGCCGATTGGCGGCGGTAAAGGCGGTTCTGACTTTAATCCGCGCGGTAAGAGTGATCTTGAAGTTATGCGGTTCTGCCAGAGCTTCATGACTGAGCTTTCCCGGCATATTGGTGAAGACACCGACATCCCGGCGGGCGATATCGGCACTGGAGCTCGTGAAATCGGCTATATGTATGGCCAGTACAAGCGCCTGAAGAACGATTACACCAGTGTTCTGACCGGCAAAGGACTTACCTGGGGCGGCTCACTTGGCCGCACCGAAGCAACAGGGTATGGGCTGCTCTATTTTATGGATGCGGCTCTGAAAGCCAAAGGCAAGAGCTTCAAAGGTGCAACCGTGATTGTTTCCGGTTCGGGCAATGTCGCAATTTATGCTAATGAAAAGGCAACCCAGCTTGGAGCCAAAGTTGTGGCTATGAGCGATTCCGATGGTTATATTTATGACCCCGAAGGTGTGGATTTGGCGGTAATTAAAGAAATTAAGCTGGTACGCCGTGGCCGGATCAAAGAGTACCTGCAGGATCGACCGAACGCAACTTACACCGAGGGCTACACCGGTATCTGGCAAATCCCCTGCGATGTCGCGCTGCCTTGTGCCACGCAAAATGAACTCGACGGCGAATCAGCCAAAGCTCTGGTTAAAAATGGTTGTTACGCGATTGGCGAAGGCGCGAATATGCCGTCCACACCTGAAGCGATTGATGTTTACCTCGAAAACAAAATCATTTATGGCCCGGCAAAAGCTGCCAACGCCGGCGGCGTAGCCTGTTCTGCCCTGGAAATGAGCCAGAACGCTATGCGCCTGAGCTGGAGTTTCGAAAAAGTTGACGCCAAGCTTAAGGAAATCATGGAAAATATTTATAAAAACGTCAGCGCAGCCGCAGCTGCCTATAACGAACCTGATAACACTCATCTCGGCGCTAATATTGCCAGTTTCCTTAAAGTGGCAACCGCCATGTACGAACAGGGAATTGCCTACTAATGCGGGCACTGGTCCAAAGAGTTAAAACAGCACAAGTAAGTATTAAGGGGGAGACCATTGCCGCCATCGGTTCTGGTCTCCTCATTTTATTAGGAGTGGCGAAAGGCGATACAACAGCGGAAAGTACCTGGCTGGCAGGAAAATGCGCGCGCCTGCGTGTTTTTGCAGATGACGAAGGCAAGATGAATTGCTCGTTGTTGGATTGCGGCGGCGCGGCTCTGGTGGTTTCGCAGTTTACGCTTTACGCTGATACCACACGGGGGAATCGCCCGGGCTTTGAATCTGCGGCCTTGCCTGCTGAAGCTGAGCCGCTGTATGAACATTTCATGGCTGAACTTGCCAAATTCGGAATACCTGTACAAAAGGGTGAATTTGGTGCCGATATGCTAGTGAGCCTGCAAAATGACGGCCCGGTGACAATTCTACTGGAGCGCTGAACCTGCTGAAATCTCCAAAACATGGTAAAGTAGTTAAATAGCTATTTTAATTAACCTCTGGTATTTAAATAGCCAGCGGTTAATTGCTATTTTAATAAACCACTGGTGTTTGAATAGCCAGCGGGTAGTTGCTTTTTTATCGTTCAACAGGAGTTCTTCAATGTATTTTTCAAAAAACCTTAATCAGCTTCAAGCTCTTTTTGCCGCAGACTCAACCGGCGGTAACGCACTGCCAGTCAAAAGGCCGCGTATCAGGGCATTTCCCATGGGCGTTTTTGAGGCTAATGCTTACTTGATTGAAACCGACGAAAATAATGTTCTGATTGACCCGGGCAGTGAGCCTTCGGTAGTTATGCCCGAGCTGCCGCGCCTAAGCGCGATTATCTGCACACATGGACACTTCGATCATATTGCCGGAGCCGATGTCGTACGCAAATTAACCGGTGCACCTTTGTGGATTCATGCTGATGATGCCGACGCGCTGACAGATCCGCTGGCTAATGCCAGTCAGCTTGCTGGCCGCCCGTTACGCCAGCAACCGGCAGATCGCTTGCTGGCTGATGGAGACGAAATAGAACTGGACGTCAATCACAAACTGCTGGTAATAGCGACGCCGGGCCACTCTCCCGGCGGCATTTGCTTGTTGCTGCTGGAAGGTAAGAAACCACTCAGTCTGTTTAGCGGTGACACGTTGTTTCAGGGTTCAATCGGTCGGCTGGATCTGGGAGGCGACCCACAGGCGATGGCTGCTTCTCTGGCCCGCTTGATGAAACTGCCGGACAGCGTGCAAGTTTTTCCCGGTCATGGACCTGCTACCACAATAGGTCGCGAAAGAGAGACAAACCCCTATCTGCAGGGCAATTTTGATTTACTTTAACACTTATTGATGTTATTATAACTGCTAACGCGCAGATGGAGAGAGTAGCGTTGTCTCCGGCCGGCAGAGAGGGAAGGGTCATTGGCTGAAAACCCACCCGGGCAGGAAAACGCGAAGTTCACTCCGGAGCGGCTCGTTGATGGCTTATGCAGTAGACGCAGACGGTTCAGCCTCGAAAACGGCTGTTGGAGTGCCGTGACCCTGAGTCGCGGAATTCGGGTGGTACCGCGGAATAACCTTCCGTCCCGTGTGGGGCAGAAGGTTTTTTTACGTCAAAACAGCATCTAACCTGAGGAGGAAAAAAATAATGAATCCCTTGCAAGAATCATTGCTGACCCTGAAGTCTGAATTTTTGCAGCAGGCCGGCAATGTCAGTTCTCAGAAAGAGATTGAAGAGCTGCGCATCCGCTATCTTGGCAAAAAAGGCGAGCTCACAAAAATTTTGCGCGGCATGGGCGCTTTATCTGCTGCGGAACGACCGGTGGTCGGACAAGTCGCCAATGAAGTGCGTGCTGAAATCGAGCAGGCTCTGGCTGACCGTCAGGCTGAACTCCACGCGGTTGAGCAGGAGCAGCGCCTGATTCGTGAAACGATTGATATCACACTGCCTGCAAAGCGGCGTGCTCTGGGCGGGCGTCATCCGTTGACCCGCGTCGTCGATGAAATCTGCGGTGTGTTTATGGGTCTGGGCTTTACGATTGCCGAAGGTCCGGAAGTTGAGCTCGATCATTACAACTTTGAAATGCTGCGCATCCCGGCAGACCACCCGGCGCGCGATTCACAGGATACTTTTTATATCACAGATGAAATACTGTTGCGCTCGCAGACCTCACCGGTTCAGATCCGAGTGATGGAGCAACAGCAGCCGCCAATCAAAATAGTGTGTCCCGGCAAGGTTTATCGCTCAGATACGCTTGATGCGACCCACTCGCCGATCTTTCATCAGATTGAAGGGCTGGTTGTCGATAAAGGCGTAACCATGGGTGATCTTGTCGGATCATTGCAGTTGTTTGCCCGCAAGCTGTTTGGTGAGAATACTGAAATCCGCTTGCGGCCGCATCATTTCCAGTTTACTGAACCTAGCTGTGAAGTAGATGTCAGCTGCTGGACCTGCGGCGGTTCCGGTTGTCGCACTTGCAAATCTGAAGGGTTTATCGAAGTGCTTGGTGCCGGAATGGTTCACCCCGAAGTTCTGAGAAATTGCGGGATTGACCCCGATATTTACAGCGGTTTTGCTTTTGGTATTGGCGTTGAACGCACAGCTATGGCCCGCTACGGCATTGACGATATCCGCCTGTTCCACGAAAACGATGTCCGTTTTCTGGCACAGTTCAAATAATGCGAGGTGAATGATAAATGAAGCTTTCAATGGAATGGCTCAGCGATTTTACCCAGCTGAACATGGACTCGAAAACCCTGGCTGACAGAATGACTCTGACCGGCTCCAAAGTTGAGAATATTATTGAGCTCGGCGCTGACATCACCAATGTCGTTGCCGCTCGAATTACGTCTATCGAAAAACACCCGAACGCCGACAAACTGTTGGTTTGCATGGTTGATACCGGCAGCGGCAGCCGTACTATCGTGACAGGCGCCGACAATGTCTACGAAGGAGCTGTTGTTCCAGTAGCTTTGGATGGCGCCAAATTGCCGGGCGATGTTGTTATCCGCAACGGCGAGCTGCGCGGCGTGCTTTCGGAAGGCATGATGGTTTCTGCCCAGGAATTTGGCTATACACCTGCTGATTTTCCCGGTTTTGATGTGCCTGAACATGGAATTTTCATTCTGCCCGCAACAACTGAATTAGGGACGGATGTACGCGAGGTTTTGGGCTTGCGTGATACTCAGATTGAATTTGAAATCACTTCCAACCGGGTGGATTGTTTTTGTGCTGAAGGGCTGGCACGCGAAGCCGCGGCTTCTTTTGAGTTGCCTTTCACGCCGCGTTCCCCTGAAGTAAAGGCTGAAGAAAAAAAGGGCGCTGAGGAATTCGCTTCCGTGACGATTGAAGCGCCAGACCTTTGCCCGCGTTATGCTGCCCGTATCGCCACCAATGTTAAAATCGCGCCCTCACCGCTCTGGATGCAGCGTCGTTTACGCGCAGCCGGAATGCGGCCGATCAATAATCTGGTTGATATCACCAATTACGTAATGCTCGAACTGGGCCAGCCGATGCATGCCTTCGATCTGCGTGACCTGCATGAAGCAAGAATTGTTGTGCGCCGGGCCAGAGCCGGTGAGCCGATGAAAACCCTGGACGGTGTAGAACGTCAGTTGACGGCTGACATGCTGGTAATCGCCGATGGCGAGCGCCCCGTGGCCATAGCCGGCGTAATGGGCGCGGAGAATTCTGAAGTAAAGGCTGATACCAGTACTGTTTTACTGGAATCAGCTAATTTTGCCCCAGTCAGCGTGCGCCGTACAGCTCAACGGGTTGGACTGCGCACTGAATCGTCATCTCGCTTTGAAAAAGGGCTCGACCCGCATCAGGTTACCAGAGCGCTGGACCGTGCTTGTGAACTGATCGAAGTGTTAGGTTGCGGCCAGATCGCTGTTGGAGTGATCGATGCTTTCTCTGTGAAGCCGGAACCTGTGAGCATTAGCTTTGAACCGGCTCAGATTAACAATTTGCTGGGCACGGATATCAGCGTAGAAGACATGAAAGCAATACTTATGCGTCTTGGCGTCGCACTGCAAACAAGCGGTAACAGCGCAGTTGCGGCAATTCCCAGCTTCCGGCCTGACTTGGAGTGTATGGCCGACCTGGCTGAAGAAGTCGCCCGTTTTTATGGCTATAACGAAATTAAACCGACACTGTTATCGGGTAAACAAACTACCCTGGGCGCCCTTACTACCGGGCAGATTCTGCGTCGTCTGATGCAGGACGCTCTGGAAGAGAATGGGTTTTATGAGGCGATGACATTTTCCTTCGAAAGCCCCAGCCAGCTGGACCGCCTGCGTCTGGCGGCAGAGGCGCCGCAGCGTCGACAGGTTAAAATTCGTAACCCGCTGGGCGAGGATTTCGCGGTAATGCGTACCAGCATGCTGCCGAGTCTGCTGGAGTGCGCGGCGATTAACCACAGCCGCAGTAACAAACTGGTTCAGCTGTATGAACGAGCTTTTACTTATCATCCACACAACCTGCCTTTGACTGAACTGCCGAACGAGGCTGAACATCTTGCTGGGATAGCCTACGATCTCGACCATAACCAGAAGGACGGACGCCTGTTTTATGAAGTAAAAGCTGCCGCGCTGGAGGTTTTCGCACGGCTTGGCCTGCCGGAACCGGAGTTCAAACGCCTGACTGACGATCCTTCACTCCATCCTGGTCGTTCGGCCTTGATCATGCTGGAGGGCCAGGAGATTGGCCGCCTGGGCGCTTTGCACCCGGATGTGGCGGTTGATTTTGAGGTGCCTGAAGCGGCTGTATATTTGGATTTGCTGGTGGAACCGCTGATCGCTCAGGCCACAGTTGCACGCACTTGCCGCTCTTTGCCGCGCTTCCCGGCTGTCACCCGCGACCTTGCGTTCCTGATGGATGCTGATGTTCCGGTAGGTGAGCTTTTGAATCTGTTGCGTGCTAAAGGCGGCGAATACCTCGAATCAGTGGAGATATTCGATATTTATCAAGGCCAGCAGGTGCAGGAGGGGAAGAAATCTGTAGCCTTCAGCCTCGTTTTCCGTAAAGCTGACGGCACCTTGAAAGAAGAAGAAATCGCGCCGGTAATCCAGGAGCTGATCACCGTTGCCAAAACAAGCTTTGCAGCCCAATTGCGTGAGTAATTAACCTTGTCGGCAATCAAGGCCAGCAACAATCCGGGCCGCGTATCTGGCAGCTGAAGAAAATTGCAATTACTGTCTTCAATAATTGCAATTACAAGCATAATACGATATAAATTTGAGATGTGTGAGATTTCACCGCGGTGTGATTTGAACACCTACCGTGATTAAAATTGAAGAGGAGCAAGTAATGAAAAAAATTAGTTTAGTACTTTCCGTAATCCTGGTCATGAGCATGATTTTTCTGACCGCCTGCGGCACCGATTCTACCACAACCACTGCTACAACTGCTGGCACAACCGCTGGCACAACTGCAGGTACAACCGCTGGTACAACCGCCGGCACCACTGCTGTGACAACAGCACCCACCACTGCCGCCCCGACAACAACTGCGTCTGACGCTATCAAAATCGGCAGTCAGGCAGACTTGGAGGGCAAGATAATTGCTGTTCAACTGGGCACAATCGGTGACGAAATCGCTTCTGATGAAATTAAGGCAAAATCTGTCGAGCGTTTTACTGCTTATGTAGACGCCGTCAGTTCTTTGAAGCAGAAAAAAGTTGACTGCATGATTATGGACGCGGATACTGCTGCTGCCTATGCCGACCAAAATTCCGATCTGATGGTTCTTGATGTTGGTTTTGAACCTGAAGAGTACGCCATGGGTGTTGCCAAAACTGGTTCTGAGGATCTGTTGAAATCGATCAATGAAGTGATCGCTGAACTTAAAGCCAGTGACAGCATCGTCAAATTCAAAGAATCACATGTTGGTCAAAACGGCAAAGCCCCCGATTTCAATGTTGGCGCCAGTGGCGGTAAGCTTGTGATTGGTACAGAACCCACTTTCCCGCCTTACGAATATACACAAGGCAACGACATTATCGGCGTTGATATTGATATCATGGCAGCTGTTGCCAAGAAGCTCAATATGGAGCTGGTAGTTGAGAACATGAGCTTTGAAGGTTTGATCCCGGCTGTTAAAAGCGGCAAGATCAAGGTTATTGCTGCCGGTATGTCTGTCAGTGAAGACCGTAAAGTTAACGTTTCTTTCT
>CAYPHB010000013.1:2475-21117 GCA_964410445.1 uncultured Oscillospiraceae bacterium | reverse complement strand
AGTTAAGCTCTCTAGTGCCGACAATACTTGGCTGGTAACGGCCTGGAAAGATAGGTCTCCGCCGGAATTTACCAAAACCACTGGGTTAACGCCCAGTGGTTTTGCTTTTTACGAATCTATTGCCGTATGCTATAATAACGTAGGTTATTTGATGTCAATTAACGACAACTTCCGACAATGACAATTCATGTCCCGTTTTACAAAGGAGTCTGCTATGGCTGCGAAAATTCTGATTGTTGATGATGAAACAAATATTGTCGACATCCTGAAAGTTAATCTGGAACGTGAAGGGTATCAGACAATTGCGGCTTACGACGGCGCGCAGGCACTGGAGATGGGTATTAATCAAAAGCCCGACCTGATTTTGCTCGACTGTATGCTGCCGCGTATGGATGGCTTCGATGTCTGTCGTAAACTTAGGCAGCAAACCAATGTACCTATTTTGATGTTGACAGCCAAGAGTGAGGAAATAGACAAGGTTCTGGGACTTGAGCTTGGGGCCGACGATTACATTACCAAACCATTTAGTGTCCGTGAGGTGCTGGCGCGCGTTAAAGCCCAATTGCGGCGTGTCAGTTTTGCGGATCTTGAAGGGGATCATCCGAAAATACTAAGCTTTGGTGAACTCGAAATTGACCAGGAAGCATATGAAGTGCGTCGCGGTGGTCAGGTGATTGAACTTACCTTAAGAGAATTTGAGTTGGTTCGATTTCTGGCGCAGAATGCCGGTCAGGTGTTTTCGCGTGAGACTCTGCTGGAGAAAGTCTGGGGCTACGAATATTTTGGCGACGTACGTACAGTCGATGTTACCGTACGGCGCACCCGTGAAAAACTGGAGCCTGACCAGCAGCATTATCGTTTTATACTGACCAAACGCGGTGTTGGCTATTATTTTGACAAGTCACAGTCCTGAACGTAGAAAGGGTGTGCAAACGCCTTGGATATATTGACCAGTCGCGCAGAGCGACCGTTATTTTTATTTGCGTCTAACTCGCTGGACCAGCTGAGCAATCTTGCAGTCCGGGACTGGATGCTAATTCTGGCTATAACCGCTATCACTGCGGTTATTCTCACATTCCTGTTTAATTTTGCGCTTAATCACCGTCGCCGTAAACGCAAAGCCCGCGAGGTCGAGACAATGGTTAATCAGTTTGTCGCTGAACGCGATAAGTCTGAAGTCATTTTGGCTGATCTTGACATTGGCATTCTGGCCTACGGTAGTGATGGCACTTTGATTAACAGCAACCCGGCCGCTAAACGTATGCTGCCGGAGACGCCGCCCGATAAACTGACTGGTTTCCTTAATGCCTACGGTCAGGATAACGGCCTGCAGGCCGCGATGCTCCTGGGTACAGCCAATGCCACCGGCAAGCTGACCTTTCAAGACCGCATTTTGCGCGTGCGCTGCAAGGAATCCCGGATTGACGAAGGGCGCAGCCGCGCTGGAACGATTGTCATTATTCAGGACATAACTGATTCTGAGCGTGAGGAGAAGCAGCGAAAGGATTTCGTTGCCAATGTTTCACACGAACTCAAAACACCTTTAACTACAATTAAAACTTATTCAGAATCATTGCTTGACTGGGGCCTTGAAGAAAAAACATCTGAAGCTGTGCGCAAGGACGTTTGGCGGATCCATGACGATTCCCTGCGGATGGAGAGCCTGGTTGAAGATCTCCTATTGCTTTCAAGCATCGACAGCCGCGGCATCCGCACGCGTATGGAACAGCTTGATTTCAGCAAATTGATCCGGCAAACAGTTGAACGCTTACAGCATCAGGCGCTGGAAAAACAAATCGAGATGACTTGCCTAACTGTAGCCCGCACGCCCGATGTTTACTGCGACCGTACGGCTATTGAACGGGTCATGAACAATCTGATCTCCAATGCCATCAAGTATACAGACCGCAATGGTGAAGTAAAAATTTACATTGGCTATCTGGTTGATGATGTTTATGTTAAAGTTTCTGATACCGGGTTCGGCATTGAGCGTGAGCACATTCCTCAAATCTTCAATCGGTTTTACCGGGTGGATATGACGGGCTCGCGCATGTATGGTGGAACAGGTCTGGGGCTTTCGATTGCTAAGGAACTGGTAGAGCTGCACGAAGGCAGGATTACAGTTACCAGTACTCTGGGCAAGGGCTCCGAATTCACCTTAATGCTGCCGATAGCCCGTAAAGTTTTCAAGGATGCCGGCGAAGCCTGTCTTAGTGGCTGGCCGCGTAACGATGTGCTCCATCAGGCTGCTGCTTCGGAACTTCAGCAGCTTGCCGTTGAGCTTGAACTTGTTAAGGAAAAACTCTCAGAACTCCCGGCGGAACAGTTGCCGGATTTGTTGGATAAAGCACTTATTCAGGCGACGGCACAAGCTGAGGCTGACGCTGCCGCAAATGAAACGGATTCGGTCGCGAACCGTGAAGATCTGAAAGGGGACATACCTTGGCAAGTTATTTAATTCGGGGTGGACGCCGCCTCGTTGGTGATGTGACAGTCAGCGGCTCAAAAAATGCCGCTTTGGGAATTATAGCCGCTGCAATGATACTGGACGGCTCTTGCCGTATTGAGAATATTCCGGAAGTTCTGGATATTGAGGTTTTGCTGCAGATTTGCGAATCCCTTGGCGCGGTTGTGCGCCGGGAGAAGGACGGCTCACTGTTTATCGATCCTACAACAACCAATACCTGGGAAGTGACGCATGAAAAAGTGCGCGCTATCCGCGGTTCCTATTATCTGCTCGGCGCTATGCTGGCCCGTTATAAACATGCCAGTATATATATGCCCGGCGGCTGTAACTTTGGCCCTCGGCCAATCGACCAGCACATGAAAGGATTCGAAGCGCTTGGTGCTGAAGTAACCATCGAGTACGGAAAAATTCAGCTGCACGCACCTGAATTTAAAGGGGAGCATATCTTCCTGGACGTAGTCAGTGTTGGCGCAACGATTAATATCATGATTGCCGCGGCTAAAGCTGAAGGGGTTACCGTGATCGAAAACGCTGCCCGCGAGCCGCACATAGTTGATGTCGCCAACTTCCTGAACACTATGGGAGCCAATATCAAAGGCGCCGGCACGGATGTGATCCGAATAACAGGTGTACAAACCATTCCCGCTCGCTCCTGCTATTCAATAATTCCTGATCAGATTGAAGCCGGTACCTACATGATCGCCGCAGCTTTAACCCATGGCGATATAACCGTTCATAACATCATTCCTAAACATATGGAACCGCTGAGCGCAAAACTGGAAGAAATGGGAGCCGCTGTTGAACCGGATGGAGACAGCTTGCGGGTATTCCTGGCACCGGAAGATGAGCTTAAGGCTGCAAACTTTAAGACCTTGCCGTACCCTGGTTTCCCGACTGATCTACAACCTCAAACAACAGTTATGCTCTGTACAGCACAGGGCAGCAGCAAGATGGCTGAGAATGTCTGGGAAAGCCGCTTTCAGTTTGTGGATGATCTGAAAATGATGGGCGCTGATATTACTATTGCCGGCCATGTGGCGATTATTGCCGGCGGAACCAAGTTAACGGGTGCCACAGTTACTGCCCGCGACTTGCGGGCGGGTGCAGCGATGGTGTTGGCCGGGCTGGCTGCCGAGGGCGAAACCAGAGTGCTGGATGTGGCCAAGGTTGAACGCGGCTATGAACGCTTTTCTGACAAACTGCGCATGTTGGGAGCGGACATTTCCCGGGAGGATGAATGAGCGCCCGGGCCGTAACGCTTTTCAGCGGCAGTAGCGGCAACTCGTTGTTTGTTGAAAGTGACGGTACAAGCCTGTTGGTAGACGCGGGTGTGTGCTGTCGGTCGATTGAAAGCGCTCTGGCTGCGATTGACGCTGATCCGCGGAGGCTTTCCGGGATTCTGGTTACCCATGAACACTCCGATCATGTAGCCGGAGTAGGGGTGATGATGCGCCGTTACCGCACACCACTTTATGTAAATAAAGAAACCTGGAGGATCATGAGCCGCAGTATCGGCAAGGTTGATCCGCAGTTGATCAATTTTATCACGCCGGCAAATACAATTAAGCTGGGCGAGATCGAGTTTAGCAGTTTCAGAACTCCACACGATGCGGTCCAGTCTGTTGGCTACCGGATTGAAACCAGTAGCGGCGCGGTTTCAGTAATGACCGATATAGGCACAATGACTGAACAGCTGCAAAACGCTGTCGCCGGCAGCTCTGTGATGTTTATTGAATCTAATTATGATCCGTTAATGCTCGAACATGGCGCTTATCCACGTCATCTTAAAAGCCGGATAACCAGTGACCACGGTCATTTATCCAATGATGACTGCGGCAAGGCTATTGCTAATCTGGCACGATTGGGCACAGTTCGGTTTGTTTTGTCGCACTTGAGTAAAGAGAACAATTATCCTGCGCTCGCTTATGACACTGTTTCCCGCCGACTGCAGGAATTCGGCATCGACGCACGCAGAGACCTTGAAATTCAGGTGGCACGGCGCCAGACGCCAGGCGATCTGATTTATTTGTAAAATGCAGCTGACAATTATCTGCCCCGGCCGTGTGCGGGAGAAATGGCTGGCAGATGGCATAGCTGAATATAAGCTCCGGCTTTCACGTTATACTTCTGTACGTATTGTTGAAGTTGCCGATTTGCCCGACAACCTGCCAGTGCAAAAAGTCCTGGCCGGTGAAGCCGAGCTGATTCTCAGAGCGTTGGGCAAAATCCGCAGCCAGGCTACAGTTGTAGCTTTGGCACTTGACGGCATTATGCTTGATTCTGTTGGTTTTTCAGCCCGTTTGGTTGATTGGTTTGAGCAAGGCGGCAGTGATGTCGTTTTTTTGATTGGCGGTTCACTGGGACTGCACGAATCAGTTTTGACGCGTGCTCAATTCCGGTTGGCGCTTTCACCAATGACTTTTACCCACCAGATTACCCGCTTCATCTTACTGGAACAGTGCTATCGAGCCTTTCGAATTCACACTGGTGAGCCTTATCACAAGTGACTGGAAGCATGTAAGCGCGCAATGGAGGAAAGCTGAACCGGCAAACAGATGCCGGTTTTTTAATGTAAAAAAGAACTTATTCACAGCGGCGTTGATAAGTCGGCCAGTTTTCCACAGGTTACTCACAGCTGAATGATTGTTCTGCTTGGCGCAAAATGTAATTTAATGTTGGCCGAAACTGGCTGATTAACGACATTCAAAAGATTTACATTTATCGACACTAGAGTTATGTCCAAATTGTAAGCAACCGTGAAACGTATTATTACATGTTCTTTACAGGGATTTTACGCGTGAAACAAAATAGTTCGGTTATGCACAGAGTTATCCACATTATCCACATTGTGTGAGGAAATCTTTTCCACCTTCGCAAGCAAACCATGACACGTTCAGTCCCGCCGGAAACATCTATCTGTTATAATTGAAGAGCATGAATCAGAGAAGAACCGGACACAGCTAATTATGGCGAGTCCGGACATCTTTGAGCGTGCACAGACCCATTTTGGAGGTATATAACATGAATATATGTGCAGTCGTTCTGGCAGCAGGCGAAGGCAAACGCATGAAGAGCATACATGCAAAAGTTGTGCACAAAGCAGCGGGCCGACCACTAATCGATTGGGTCCGTGATGCCTTGCTGGAAGCCGGTGCTACCGATCAGGCTTATATAGTTGGTCATCGTCAGGAAGAAGTGCGTGCAGTGCTGGGCGAGCAGGTTGCTTATGTTCTGCAGGAACAGCAGCTGGGAACTGGCCATGCCGTTATGCAGGCCTCCCATTTTCTGGAAGGCAGAGATGGCTGCACGCTGGTTGTCTGCGGCGACACACCGATGATAACTGGAGATACATTAAAGCGCATGCTGAAAGAGTTTTGTGAATCCGACTGTGCCGCGTTTCTGATTACAGCTGAAGCCCCGAATCCAACAGGTTACGGCCGGGTTATCCGCAATGGCAATGGTAATGTGACAAGCATTGTGGAACATCGTGATGCCACCGAAGAACAGCTGGCAATCAAGGAAGTAAACGCCGGCATGTACTGCTTTCGCACCCCGTTACTGCTTTCGGCGCTGGGTAAAATCGGTTCCAGAAACAAGCAAAAGGAATACTACCTGACCGATACGATTGAAATACTCATCAAAGATGGTCATTCAGTCGGTGCGTTCAAAACCGGATTTGAGGAAATTATTGGTGTTAACGACCGTGTTCAGCTGGCCTCGGCAACGGCCCTGCTCAATAGCCGGATAGTAGAACGCCATATGCGCAACGGGGTTACGGTGATCGACCCAACCTGCACTTATATCGACGGGCAAGCTGAGATTGGTATGGATACAGTTATTTACCCGCAGTCATATATTCAGGGTGAAACCTGGATCGGCACTGAATGCGTGATCGGCCCCAATACCCGCTTGCTTAACGTCAAAGTGGGCAATAATGTGCGCCTGCAGCAGGTTGTGGCCGAGGATTGTGTTATTGATGACAGCGCCAGCGTAGGCCCCTTCTCCCATATCCGTTTCGGGACACACATTGCCAGCGGCTGCCGGATCGGCAACTTTACCGAGCTTAAGAATACAACCATCGGCTCCAATTCACGTATGGTGCATCAAGGATACCTGGGTGATGTGGATGTCGGCAGTAATGTCAATCTCGGTGCCAACTGCAGTGTAGCCAATTATGACGGTCAGGTGAAAGAGCGCACCCGTATTGGCAACAATGTATTTATCGGCACGAATTCAACGTTAGTGGCGCCGGTCGAGGTTAAAGACAACTCCTACGTGGCTGCCGGTTCAACCATAACTGACACGGTGCCGGAATTTGCGCTCAGCATTGCCCGCGCCCGGCAAATAAACAAGGAAAACTGGGTTATCTTGCGCAATCGTCTACGGGAAATCCGTGAAATCAAGAAAAACCCGTGAAACTGAAAGGCGACAAATTCTAGCATGGATCAATCTTTATTCCTGATCGCCGGACTCGGCAACCCTGGCCGAGAATATGCCCGTTCGTATCACAACATCGGCTTTATGGCACTTGACCGTTTGGCACAGCGCCTACAGATTCCGGTTGACCGCGCGCGTTTCCACGGGATTTACGGCTTGAGCAAGGTTGCCGGCCGTTCTGTAATGTTGCTCAAACCCGCTACGTACATGAATTTGTCCGGTGACAGTATTGCCGAAGCCGCCCGCTTTTATAAGGTTCCTCCGGAAAATATTCTCGTGCTTTATGATGATATAGATATTCCTTTAGGAAAAATCCGGATTCGGGAAGCCGGAGGCCCCGGTACCCATAACGGCATGCGCTCGGTTGTATCCCGGTTAGGTACAGATAATTTCCCCCGAATCCGGATTGGCATCGGCCCGCTGCCGGAACATTTTGACATTGTCAGCTACGTTTTGCGGCCGGTAGCCGACGCTCACGTACCAGAGCTAAACGAAGCGATTGAGCAGAGCGCTGCCGCAGCTGAAGTATTTATTCGTGAAGATATTATGAAAGCAATGAACCGGTATAACCAACGTTGAACTCTGCCGGCCACAGGAGATATTAATGACTGAAGAAGAACGACGGCAGCTGTTATTGTCGGCGAATCAGGACCCCGCCTTTGAACGATTGCTGCGACACGTGTCCGGGCGGGAGAAACGGGCTGTAAATGTTATTGGCCCGGGCGATGCTCAAAAAAGCTATTTACTTGCCGCGCTGAGCGCACAATCCGGGCGCCGGCCGGTTTTTGTTGTACCGGACGAATTGCGCTCGCGCAGTTGCTTTGCTGATCTCACCGCGCTGCTTTCTGCGCCGGTGCTTGTATTCCGCCCGCGCGAACTTAATTTCACTGATTCCATCGCGGCCAGCAGGGACCTTGAACTTCAGCGTCTGGCCGTTCTTACGGCTTTGCTCAACTCTGAATTCGGTGCCATTATCGTAACCGCTTCTGCTTTGCTGCAGCGCCTGCCGTCACGCCAGCGCTTTGCGCAGCGCCTGCTGCGCCTGACCAATGGGGAACGGTGTGATCCGGAAGAATTAACTACACAGCTTGTTCAGCTCGGGTATGAGCGTATGCGTCTGGTGGAGGCACCCGGCCAGTTTGCGCAGCGCGGTGATATCATCGACCTCGTTCTGCCTTCAGCAGAGAGCATCACCAAGACCGGTATCCGCCTGTCATTTTTCGATGTTGAAATCGATTCAATTAAAGAATTTGACCTGGACTCTCAGCGTTCCACCGAAATGCTGACAGAAGTAATTATTCCGCCTGCCCGGGAAATTCTAATCGATCCGGAGGAGCGCGATCTGCTTGCCGATCGTATCCGCCAAGCCGGCCAGGATGCTGCCCGTGAAATTATGGTTAATGGTGAAAACCATGAATCGGCTGAAAAAATCCGGGTGATGACCCGCCGCGATGCAGACCGTATTGCCAACGATGTCAGCGTTGCTGGAATTGACCGCTATCTGGATCTCGTGGAACCGGGCGCTGAATCTTTGCTTTATTATCTTGATCCCGAGCGCCACCTTCTGGTACTGGAAGAACCCATGCGTTTCCGCAACCGCCTCGATGCAGCGGCCGCTGAATTTGATGAGCGCCTGCGCACAATGCTGCTGCATGGCAATGCTTTACCGCTTTCAGCTGCTGCGCAACTGCGTACCGACGATATTGGCCGGCTGATCGACGACTATCCGCGAACAGTAGCTTTAAGCCAGATCGCAGCTTCCGGCAACGGTCTGCCTGGTGCTCTTGAAGTTACCATCAATGGCCGCCCGGCTGACAGCTATCGTGGTCAGGAAGCTAAACTGGCAGCAATGTTGGAACAACGGCAGCAAGCGAAACAAACAAGTGTAATCTTTACCGGTTCTGACAAGCGGCGTGACCGCCTCCGCACTTATTTACTCGAACAGGGTGTTGATATCCCAGTTTATACCGATGCTCTGCCGCGCGGCTTTGAGTACCCGGCTGCCGGCTTATTGGCAGTTGGCAGCCATGATCTTTTCGGCACAGAACGAACCCAGCGCCGCCGTAAATATGCCGGAGTTAAAATCGACTTGTTCAGTGACTTGGTTCCGGGCGAGCTTGTTGTTCATGAAGCTCACGGCATAGGGCGTTATGAGGGGCTTGCCAATCTTGAAACCAATGGTATTCGACGTGATTATTTAAAAATCACCTATGCTGCCAGCGATTCACTTTACATTCCAATGGAAAGCCTCGACCAGATCCAGAAATATGTCGGAGCAGAGGGCCGTGAGCCCAAACTCTCGAAGCTGGGAGGGCAGGAATGGAACCGCATGAAGGAGCGGGCCCGCGAATCGATCCGCAAGCTGGCGACCGATCTCGTCAAGCTGTATGCCGAACGATCTGCTGTCAAGGGTCATGCATTCGCACCGGATACCATCTGGCAGCAGGAGTTTGAGGAGAGTTTCCCTTTTGAAGAAACCGAAGATCAGCTGCGCAGTATCAAGGAAATTAAAGCCGATATGGAGTCTGACAAGGTTATGGACCGGCTGCTTTGCGGCGACGTCGGATTCGGAAAAACCGAGGTAGCTTTCCGGGCAATGTTTAAATGCGTTATGGATGGTTTTCAGGCAGCTATACTGGCGCCAACTACAGTGCTTGCCCAGCAGCATTACGAAAATTTAAAACAGCGTCTTGAGGGGTTCCCGGTGAACGTTGGCTTGCTCAGCCGCTTTGCCAGTGTAACAATGCAGAAAAACACAGTTCGCGGGTTGGCGGCCGGCCGGGTCGACATCGCTGTCGGCACGCACCGCCTGCTTTCCAAAGATGTTAGGTTTAGAAAGCTTGGGTTACTTGTTATCGATGAAGAGCAACGCTTTGGGGTGGATCATAAGGAACGGATCAAGTCCATCACACCTAATGTGGATGTTCTGACGCTTACGGCCACGCCGATTCCGCGCACTTTACACATGTCGCTTTCCGGTATTCGCGACATAAGCGTTTTGGAAGAAGCGCCGCTCGACCGCAGACCGGTTCAAACCTACGTCATGGAGTACGATGAGGGAATCATTTCCGAAGCGATTTTACGCGAATTGACCCGTAATGGTCAGGTATTTTATTTGTTTAATGACACCCGCCGCATCATCGACAAAGCCCGGCAACTGGAGAAGTTATTGCCCGGCGCCCGCATTGTTTATGCCCATGGCAAAATGAATGAAAACCGCCTGGAAGAAATTGTCACCTCTTTTATCAACGGGGAGGCAGATGTTCTGGTCTGCACAACAATTATCGAATCCGGGATTGATATGCCGAATGTCAACACTATCATTGTCGAAGAAGCTGATCGCCTTGGGCTGGCGCAGTTGTATCAGTTACGCGGCCGGGTTGGCCGTTCCGACCGCCAGGCTTTTGCCTACATCACTTACAGACGCGACAAAGTGCTCACGGAGGTGGCTGAGAAACGACTGGCGGCTATCCGTGATTTCACCGAACTGGGCTCAGGCTTTAAAATCGCCATGCGCGACCTCGAAGTGCGTGGTGCCGGCAACCTGCTGGGAGCAGAACAGCACGGACACCTTGACGCCATTGGTTATGACCTTTACACCCGGATGCTGGCAGAAACGGTCAACGAGCTTCAGGGCGAAGCCCAGCCCACACCTGTTACCGCTGTTGTGGACTTGCCCGTGGACGCGTTCCTCTCGCCTGCTTATATACCCGACGAAGGTCAGAGGATGGACTTCTACCGCCGTATTGCCGGCATAACTAATCACGTGGATTACACGGACGTTCTGGATGAATTGTTGGACAGATACGGAGAATTACCTGACCGCGCAGTAACGCTTGCGGATATCGCTTATATTCGCGCATCGGCGGAGCGAAACGGCTTTGGGCGGATTACTGAACAGGACGGCCATGTACGGCTGGCTTATCATGACGAAGCTGAGCCGGACATGGAGACTTTAGCCCGGGTTCTGGCACTGCCGGCTTATAAAGGCATGCTCTTGTTCAGCGCAGGGACCAAGCCTTATGTTACTTACCGCAATGCAGCACGCGACCGCCGACGTACGCCGGAGCTGCTGCGCAAATTGTTCCTTGCGGTAGAAGAAAGCAAAGTCGCTAAAGCCAGCTGACTGCCGCTGCTCAGGATTCCATCTCCAGTTCCTTTTGCAGACGCAGGAAATCGTGTGTATCTCCAATCAGCATGAAACCGCTGAAGATACCCTCCCGGTATACCAGCTTACGATAATTGCCGCTGTCTTCATCCATAAGTACGTCCAGTTCATAGCGGGGCAGATCGGCAATGCCTTTATCACCCTCGACAATAACCTTTGTCTCCATTGTGTTAACAATATAGGGCGGGATTCTTAAATCAAATTCCGCTGTGCCGCCGGCAGCATTGGTGCCGGCGGTACGTCCCTGGCCACGAGAAACCGACCAGAGGCCGAACCAGTAATCAAGCGGTTCCGCGGCGTCACCGGCTGCATAAATGTCCGGATGGGACGTACGCATTGTTTTGTCGGTAGTAATCCGCCGGTTCACTTTCAATCCCGCTTTTTGTGCTAGCTCAACATTAGCTCGAACTCCAATACTAATAATTACAATATTGGCTTCTATTGTCTTGCCGTCAGCCAAGCGTACCTGGCGTACAGGTGAACCAGCCTCGTCGGAGATGCCGTCGAGCGCAGCCACATCAGCTGAGGTGATAAAATCAATTCCGAGATTACTGATGCGATGCTCGAGTATAGTTGAGCCGCCGTCATCCAATTGGTTAGCAAGCAGATGCGGCAGCCGTTCAATGATGGTTGTGGCAATATTTTGACGGCTGACATGATAGGCAGCCTCCAAGCCCAGCAGCCCGCCTCCGATGATAACAGCCTTCTTAACCGGTCGCAGAGCCTGCTCAAGCCGAAGTGCGTCGGCCATCGACCAAAGTGTAAACACACCTGGGCGGTTTTTCCCGGGGATATCGGGTACAAAGCTATGGCTGCCAGTTGTCAGGACCAGAGAATCGTACTTTAACACTTCATTATTATCCAAACCCACTGTGTGTGCTTCGGGGTCGAGCTCTATTGCTTTGCGGCCCAAACGCAGGTTAATGTGTCTTTCCTCATACCAGGCCGGAGGATGCAGAGCCAGAGCCGGCACAATTTCCGGGTCATCCAAAACCTCACATAGTCGCAGGCGATAATATGGCGCGAATTCATCCTGAGAAACAACAGTTATTTCAGCGTCAGGATCCTGAGCCCGGGCTGATTCAGCGGCGCTGATGCCAGCTATGCTGCTGCCAATAATTAAAATCTGGCGTGATTTGGTCATTTCCAGTCAACCTCCGGTTTAATAAGCGCAGTCAGGCTGAAAGCGAATTTAGCTGCTCTGGCGCTCGAGGCAGATGCCCTGCGGAACGGTATTATTAATGCAATTGTATCACTCCCCACGCAAGTAAGTTTAATTGCATTGGCCGGCCGCTTCGGCTATAATAACCCCGTTATCTGTCCCGGTGGCCTAATGGATAAGGCGACAGTTTCCGGAGCTGTTGATACGGGTTCGATTCCTGTCCGGGACGCCAGAAACCTCGCTGACCATTTGACCTCTACAGGTCATCAGGCCGGCGGGGTTTTTCAGTTAAGACACCAAACCTCACTGGAGGATGCATGATAAAAAATGATTTACTTGTCCAGGCTGACAGCGGGCAGCACCATCAGCTTCAAGCGGACGGCGGACAGCGCCATCAGCTGGCAGACGTAAAGTCGGATTTGTATAACCGTCCTTTGATGATCGGCAACTGCCGGGTGGAGAATCCTTTAGCGCTGGCCCCGATGGCCGGCACTTCCGATGTAACCTTCCGTCGTATCTGCCGACGTTTTGGTGCGGGGCTTGTTGTCACCGAGCTGGTCAGTGCCCGCGGTATAAGCCATGATCCCCGGTTGCGGCGCCAATTTCGCTACCTGGAAATTGCAGCGGACGAACAACCTGTGGCGATTCAGCTGTTTGGCTCTGAGCCGGACGATTTTGTCGCTGCGATTGAAATTATTCTTGCTCATCCGCAACTTTCTCAGGTCCAGTTATTCGACATCAATGCCGGCTGTCCGGTTAAAAAAGTTGCCGACCATGGTGCGGGCAGTGCCTTAATGCTGCAGCCACAAAGACTGGCCGCGATCGTGGGCCAGTCTGTTCGGGCAGCATCTGGTGCTGGTGTGCCGGTTACGGCCAAAATCCGAATCGGCTGGGATGCTGATAACCTAAACGCCGTGGAAATTGCCCGGCTGCTGGAAAATTGCGGCGCTGCTGCTGTTACTGTGCACGGGCGCACACGCCAGCAGATGTACAGCGGCAAAGCTGATTGGCAAACCATAACGAAAGTTAAGGCTGCGATTAAAATTCCGGTTTATGGCAACGGTGACGTTATTAAGCCGGAAGATGCCCGCCGCATGCTTAATGAAACCGGAGTTGACGGTGTTATGATCGGTCGCGCCGCTTCAGGCAACCCTTGGCTGTTTCAGGAAATGGCCGCAGAACTTTCAGGATTACCGGTGCCTCCCCGGCCTGAAATAGAGGCGCGGATACCAATAATCCTTGAACATCTCGATGGGTTGATCCAGCGGCATGGCGAAGACGTTGCTGTAAGAGAAATGCGCAAACATCTGATTCAGTACTTTAAAGGAACACCTTGCGGCGCTGCCTTGAAAAACCAGGCGATGAAGGCCGGGACCCAAAGTGAAATCTGCCAGGTACTAGCTGAATGGTACAGTCAGCACCTAAAATATTAGTGCATTTTATAATGGAATTTGTTCAATATGCATAGTATAATTGTTTGCACGGCGTCAAATTGGCAATTGAATGACATTTTCACAAGTCAATCTGACAACCAGGCACATTGTTAATTGGAGGAGTTAAACATGAAGAATTATCCCGCGGACAAAATTCGCAATATAGCTTTACTTGGTCACGGCGGCGCCGGCAAGACAGCATTTGCCGAAGCAGCCCTCTATAATGCCAAAGCGATCGATCGCCTAGGCAAGTCCGCGGACGGAAATACAGTCATGGACTTCGACCCAGAAGAAATCCGGCGTCAAATTTCGATCAACACTTCCGTAGCTGCCTTTGAGTGGAACGATCACAAAATAAATCTGCTGGATACACCTGGTGACTTTGACTTCCTTGGCGAAGTAATGCAGGGTTTGCGCGTTGCTGACAGCGCGCTTGTAGTGGTCAGCGCTAAAGACGGCAACTCGGTTGGTGCTGAAAAAGCCGTGCGCCTTTCAAAAAAACGTGAACTGCCCTTGTTTTTCATGATCAGCCGCATGGACGAAGCTAACGCGTCCTTCGAAAAAGCGCTGGAAAGCTTGCAGGAAAGACATGGCAGTGGCGTCATTCCTTTTGCTTTGCCAATTCTGGCGGATAACAAGATGACTGGTGTTGTTGATGTTGTGGCTGGTAAAGCCTATGGCTTTGAAGCAAAAGGCGGAGCTTACAAGGAAATCGCGATGCCGGAAAGCATGGCTGACCGTGTTGCCGCCTTGCAGGAAACTATTAATGAAGCCGCTGCCGAAAGCGACGAAGAGCTGATGGAAAAATTCTTCAGCGGCGAAGCCTTTACTAAAGAAGAAATGGTCAAAGGCCTTTGCGCCTCGATTTTCTCTGGCTCTCTGATGCCTGTTTATGTTGGCTCCGGCACTTCGAACTGGGGGATCAGCTTCACGCTCGACAGGCTTGTGGAATACATGCCGTCACCGCTGAACAAACCCACAGTCAAAGGCCATGACCACGATGGCAATGAAATTGAAGTCAATCTTGATGACAGCTCTTTTTCGGCATTTGTGTTCAAAACAATCGCTGACCCGTTTGTTGGCAGGATTTCCCTGTTCCGGGTTTATTCCGGTTCTCTGAAAGCTAACTCCAGCGTTTACAACCCTGCTAAGGAAAAAGACGAACGCATTGGCTCACTGTTTACCATGCTCGGCAAAAAGCAGGTAAATGCTGACCAGATCAACGCCGGCGATATTGGCGCAGTTACCAAGCTGCTGGTTACGACCACCAACGACACACTCTCCGACCGCGCCCGCCCGGTAGAACTGCCGAAAATCAAGTTCCCCACGCCCTGTCTGTCGCTTTCGATTCTGCCTAAGACCAAAGGCGAAGAAGATAAAATCATGTCCGGTCTCAATAAGCTGCAGGATGAAGACCCGGTTTTCACAATTGTGAACGACGCCGAAACCCGCCAAATGCTTGTTTCCGGTTTGGGCGAGCAGCAACTCGATGTTTTGCGCAGCAAACTTAAGGTTAAATTCAACGTTGAAGCTACGCTGGAAGAACCCCGCGTACCTTATCGCGAAACCATCCGCAAGAAAGTCAAAGTCCAGGGGAAACATAAAAAGCAGTCCGGCGGTCACGGCCAATATGGTGATGTCTGGATTGAGTTTGAACCCGGCGATACTCAAGAACTGACCTTTGAAGAAAAAATCTTTGGCGGTTCTGTTCCCAAGTCCTTCCACCCGGCAGTTGAAAAAGGTTTGCAGGACGCTGTCCAGAAGGGCACGCTGGCCGGTTACCCAGTAGTTAATCTGAAAGCAACTCTGGTTGACGGCTCCTACCATGACGTTGACTCTTCGGAAATGGCTTTCCGCATTGCTGCCCGTCTTGCTTACAAAGCTGGCCTGCCGCAGGCGTCACCTGTATTGCTGGAACCCATCAGCTCGGTAGAAGTTCACATTCCGGATGAATATCTGGGAGATATCATGGGGGACATGAACAAACGCCGTGGCAGAATCTCCGGCATTAACCCGGACGATGACGGTCAAGTGGTTTCGGCAGAAGTTCCGACCTCGGAAATGGCAAAATACGCTACCGACCTTAAGTCCATGACTCAAGGTCGCGGCTGGTACACCATTCAGTTTGCCCGCTACGAACAAGCTCCGCAGATCATATCAGACAAAGTTATCGCCGACGCCAAGACCCGGCTGGAAGCAGACGGCGAATAACAAACGTTTGACAAAAGAAGCATTAAATATTGGGTGCGCACTGCAATGTGCGCACCCTTTGCTAATTCGCTGCTGCAAAGATAGTAGTTATAGGTAAGTAGTTGCTATAGGTAGGTAATTGCTATAGGTAGGCGAGTTTTTCCAGACGGTCAACTACATAGAGGTCGGCAGGCAATATCCCGATTTCACGGGCTTCAGTTAATGTCAGGTAGAGCATATCATCGTGAATATCAGGATCGAGCTGCGGTTCATCGGCCAACACAGTATCGTAACAGAGCAATATAACCCGTGACAGCTCGTAATCATGGTACAGCGCAACAACAAGCTTCCCGACCTTGACCTCAGTGCGGAGTTCTTCTTGCAACTCACGGGCCAGACAGATTTCCGGTGTTTCCCCCGGCTCCATTTTCCCGCCGGGATACTCCCATAAACCTACCGAGCTGCGTGAACCTGCTCTTCTAGTCATAAGCAAACCCGGCTCGCCGCCGGCTGTTAGGCCGCGAATCAAAGCTGCTGTCACCACTACACTGTCTTTAACCGTGAAACACTGGCCGCGGCGATAAAGCTTGGCATGTTCCTTATGAATTCCATGATCATCACTGCCACAGGTTGGAATCAAACCGCACACCAGAGCGGCGGTTTCAATCTGTGCCTGCTGTTCGCTGGTTGCTTCGCCGTGGAATGCTTCCACGCCTTGCAGCCCCATAGCCAGGTAACGAAGCAGGTTTTCGATCAGCAAAGGCTCAATATAGGGTGATGGTCCGCACCAGCCGTATAAAGCCGGGTGAGCCAAAACCGCGGCGCCGCCTGCTTCTCGAATGGCACCGATCGCTTCGTGGATAGTAGGCCGCAAGCGCTCCAGATAACCGGGTTTGCCTTCCCCCAGGAGTTGATTAAAAGCGGCTGAAACACTGTCAAAATAACCGCCTTCAACTAATAAAAGCGCTATCTGCATTCGGCCGCGCACCTCTTCACCTGTTTCGGCGAAAGTCTGCGGGTCGATTTTATAACCTAAAGACGCAAGGCGATATAACAGGGCTTCATTGCGCAACCGTCGCTGTTCGCGCTGTTCAGCCAAAAAAGGTTCCAGAGCCATTTCGCCGCCAAAGGGGAAATAACCCAACAAATGCAGTTCCTGATTATCTTCTACAGAAATTTCAACACCAGGAATCAACTCGGGAATTTCATTTGGCGCCAGTCCGGAGGTTCTGGCGTCTAAAGCTTCTTTGCCAGGTGCGATACCGGAGAGTGTGTCATGATCTGTAATCGCGAAAGCCCGCAAGCCGGCATCCAGAACCCGATCAACCAGTTCAGCAGCAGAATCGCTGCCATCAGAGCTGTGTGTATGCAAGTGCAGATCGCAATCACCAGCCTGGATTATTTCACACAACCGAATGCCGGCCGCTTCACTTTCCAGGGAAAACCGTACCATAATTTTGCTCCTTATCTGGCTGAATGTAAGTCTATTATTAACATATCACCTAAACTAGGGAATTCAGCAACAACCTCAAAATGTTCCAGGAAAAACGTTTCATTAACGACATATTCCTCGTGGACTCGTAATTCATTGTCGATCATAAGATAATCGACCTTTTCTGTTGTAATAAAATTTTGAGCTGTCTGGAGATCCTCATCTGCCGCTTCCAGAAACTCCAGTATTTTTCTTTCCCTGCCAAAGGTGTCATGGCCGGCAGACCAGGCGTAATACGCATGCCCGAAATAAACCTGCCGGCCTGTGAAAAATAAAGAGTGGTAGCTTAACGGTCCGGTAACAAAAACAGACTTTGGCGGAGTTTCATTTTCCACAAACTTTACCAGAGGGGAGGAGAGAGAGGCTTGAACCCGAACCTCATTAAGATTCCGGAATACGAGTAATTCCATCCAGCCCGTCAGGCTAATCACAAGCAGAAGTAGAACAGCCAGCACTCGCCGGGTGTTTTGCCAGCGGCCTGGTTGCTGCCAAAGCTTGGCCAACAGACCAGCCACCAGACAGCCGGCAAGCGCAAAAGTGAAAATCAAATATTTATGGTTAACTGTGACATCCGGAGTCAGGGAAATAGTGAAGGCAAACAACAGGGGCAGGCAGAAGGCGGCCAGCAGACGGCGGGCAGGAGGCAGAAGCAGCGCTGCCAGAAAAGCCAATGGTAATACCAGACCGCTCATTTCAAACAAATAGCTGAGCACGCCTGCTACAGTGCGATCTTCCGCAATAAAGCCAAAGAGGAATTGCGGTTCCAGCGGTAATCCGCCGCTGCGGAATATCCGCCCCTGCACTGTTGCAGAAATGATCGCAGTCACGGCAAAGCTGATATGGCTAAGCCACGAGCGGGAAAACAACATCAGAGCGGACAGAATCAGCAGCAAGGCAACCAGAGCTGAACCATGGAAATATGGCAGCAGTAAAGCGAAGAGCAGCGCGGCACCAAGGTTGAGGTATTCCTGTCTGGTTTGCGGCAGCCATTGACGCCGTCCCAGCAGTTGTAGCCACACCTCGCTAAAGCGGAGCTTCAGCCGGGGGGTTTTTGCAAGCGGCCGCAGCAACGGTGAGAATAAAAACAACACGATGATCAAGGCGCTGAATCCCAAGAGCAGATGCCGCTGATTAGCGTATACGTTGAGCCCCCAAAGTCCCCAGTCGTCACGAGGCGTGTCACCAATAAAGGTGCGGGTGTTCAAAACAGCACGCAACACACTGCTTATGCTCGCTCCAGGCAGCTGCCAAAGATCCCGCAGCCGAGTCAGGAAGGCAAATGAACTGCGAAAG
>CAYPHB010000013.1:0-2465 GCA_964410445.1 uncultured Oscillospiraceae bacterium | reverse complement strand
AGGCGCAAGCCAAAAGGCAGCTCGCTGACGGGTGATGCTGACTGCCAGTAGGCCTAGCAGCACGCAAAAAGCGACGAAAGTAAGGATGGAAGGGAGGTTAATCGCAAATTCAATGGGCAAACCCAGATAGTGCAGATTACCGCAGAGAAAATAAAATAAAAAATGGTAAGCAATGCCGTCGTTGGCAAAGTGCGGATAATTAACCGGGAAGTTGCGACCTTTAGCAAAGCTTGATACCAGCGCAGTGTGGGTGGAAAAATCACTGAAAACAGAAGCGCCGGCCGAGGCAGAACTGCCGTCACGGTAAAACGAACTGAACATCAACCAGACCGCGTAAAGGGTAAAAACCAACAGTGCAATCAGGAAATAGCGGTGGCGCCGTAGCCAGGAATTTGCGCGTTCAAACCTGGAATCGGGAGGCAGACCAAGCTTCTTTTCAGGTAAACTCATGGGTTGAGCTCGGTGTCGGGGTTGACGCCGGATCCCGAAAAACAATCCGACTGCAATGAATACGATCAGATTAGCGGCGAACAGGGGATAAATAGATTCAGGCAGCAGAGCCTGGGCCAGCATGGCCAATACAAACGTAATTGTGGTCAGGAGCAGCAGGCCTAAAGTGAGAGAAGCCGCAGCTGTAAGCCAGGGAGCGAGTAAGGCAGCAGCGCCGGTCTGCAAACCAAAGCTGGCGAGTAATTCGATTGAATTTGCGGCCAGGCGCCGCCAAATCAGCCAACCGCAGGCAAAAGCCAGCAAAAGGAATAAAACTCCGATCATTGGCCGGCAGTAGGACGTGTACGCGGTTCGCGGGTGGTTTCAGAAATAATGTATGACGGACGACCTTTAACTTCTTCAAAAATCCGCGCAATGTACAGCCCGATCAGGCCAAGACTCAGCATAATGCTCCCACCGATCAGCAACTGCAGCAGAATAACTGTTGTGATCCCGCCGGCAGCTTCACCGGCAAACCAGACAATAAGTGTTTTAATCGCCAGAATTACGGAACCAACCAGCAGCAGCAACCCCAAATAGGTAATTAACTGCAGTGGCATGGTGGAGAAACCGGTTATGGCATTAATACTCAGCTGAATTAAACGAAAAACAGACCATTTGCTGCCACCGGCTGAACGTTCGGCGACCTCGAATTCAAATTTGGTACGGCGGAACCCCAGCCAGGCGGATAAGCCGCGGAAAAACGTATCGCGTTCGCCCAGACGCCGCCATTCATTGACCACGCGGCGATCGAGCAGTTTGAAATCAGAAGCATTACGTAAATCATAACCGCAGGTTTTCCAAAACAAACCGTAAAATATTTTGGCGTTCAACCGGCTCATGAATGATTCTTTGCCGCGATAGGTTTTTACCCCTTCAACCACGTCATAATGCTCATCACGCCAGAGCCGCACCATTTCTGGAATCTTTTCCGGCGGGTGCTGTAAGTCACCATCCATAAGAAGGACGGCGTCGCCGCTGGCATAATCAAGAGCCGCTCGGATAGCCGCTTCCTTGCCAAAATTGCGGGAAAAGCGCAGGCCGACAATGCGGGGATCCTTTACCGCAGCTTCATTGATAATTTCATAAGTGCGGTCGCTGGAACCGTCATCTACCAAAACGAGTTCAAATTCGGGATCCACCGACTCGATAATCGGGACGACAGTTCTCAAAGTAATGGGTATTTGCTGTTCTTCATTATAAAAAGGAATCAATACCGACAGCATCCGGGGCACCTCCAGGCTTGATCAGCAGAATATTTTGCTCGATCCGGAGCAATGCGCTTGGCCGGATACAATGCGTACATTTTATCACAAGCGGGGGTTTTTCGGCCTATGCATTGATTTGACCGACGTATCAGGCTAAAATACTAACTGGCGTTGTTTACAGTTTTTGGGCTTGCCAAGTCAGGCAAACAACGTTCAACCAGCTTATTAACATAGTAGTATTTTGCCCAAAGGTTAATACCCATAAGGGATTACACCATAATTAGAACAGGAGCGTGACAGGCATGGCCATGATGATGAAAAAAACTGTTGAGGATATTCCGGTAAAAGGAAAACGCGTAATAGTCCGGGTGGACTTCAACGTGCCTCTCGATAAAAAAACCGGTGCGATCACAGACGATAAGCGGATTCAAGGCGCACTGCCAACCATCCGTTACTTGACCGGGCAGGGAGCCAAGGTAATTTTGGTTTCGCATCTGGGACGCCCCAAAAACGGACCGGAGGCGAAATTTTCGTTAAAGCCTGTGGCAGAGCGCCTGGCTGAACTGCTTGGCCAGCCTGTAGTCCTGGCCGCAGATGTTATTGGTGACGATGCCAGAGCCAAAGCTGCGGCGTTGGCTGAAGGTGACGTTATGGTACTGGAAAACGTCCGCTTCCATAACGAAGAAACCAGCAACGATCCTGTTTTCGCCCGCGAACTGGCCAGCCTCGCCGACATTTTCGTTAATGATGCTTTCGGCACTGCCCACC
>CAYPHB010000012.1:3251-21476 GCA_964410445.1 uncultured Oscillospiraceae bacterium | reverse complement strand
TGCGCGTCTTCTTCAGCCCCCGGACCTTCACCAATGAACATCAGAGGCGCACGGATGGCCCCCCGGTAAACAACAACATTATTGCGACTCGAGCCCAGGTTACAGGCACGGCAATTCGCGCAATCCTCCATAAATTGTGGCCAGGTATCCATTAAATCCTCCGCTAATTGTCGTTAGGCAAGTCCTGAAGCCGATCGGTGAAGCGATAACCTCGGCCACGGACCGTTTCAATTAAAGCCGGTTTTGAGTCATCGAGTTCGATTTTGCGCCGCAGTTGACGAATATGTACATCTACTGTACGGGTTTCGCCGTAATAATCGTAGCCCCAGACTGCGTTCAGCAGTTCATCCCGGCTAAAGGCAATACCACGGTTTTGCAGCAAAAACTTGAGCAGCTCATATTCGCGATGCGTCATTTCGATTTCTGCATCGTCGCGATAAACCCGGTGACGGGCATCATCAATTGAAACCGGACCAAAGTTAATCAGGTTTTCTGCAGCTTCAATTACCGGTACTTTGCCGTCTCCCGCTTGTGATTCTATAGTGACACCTTTACCGGTCGCTGTATCCGCTGTGGAATCGGCTACTGTGCTCGAGGCAACGGAACCGGCTGCTGCAGTTGAAGAGCCGGCTGTTGGATCGGCTGCGATATCGGCGGCGGTAACGGCGGCGGTATCTGCTGTGGTATCGGCGGTGGCGACATTTTCAGCTGCAGCCACTGAGTCTATCAGGCTGGTTAATCGCTTATAACGGCGCAAAAGAGTTTCGACTCTGGCCAAAAACTCCCGGATTCCGAAAGGTTTGGTAAGATAGTCATCTGCTCCGGTGGAAAGTCCGCGAACTTTGTCCGATTCAGTGCTGCGGGCTGTCAACATCAGCACAGGCACAGCTTCAATTGCCGGAATTTGCTTAAGCCTTTTGAGTATTTCAAAACCGTCCATGTCGGGCAGCATTATGTCGAGCACAAAAAGAGAAACAGCGGGTAGCTCCGGCAGCGCTTTCAGCATGCTGGGACCATCACCAAAGCTGCGTGTGTTATATCCGTCGTTATGCAAATTAAATTCGATTAATTCCGCGATTGTGGCATCGTCTTCAACTATAACGATGAACGGGTCACTCATAGTGTCTCCTTCTGTCTGGTGCGGGCCGATTCCGTAATAATCATCTGTCTGCCGCAAACTATCGGCGCTTGCTGCCGGCCTGTACATGAAACAATACAATTATAATAATAACAGACAATAGCCGGCTTGATAATAAAAAAGCCAGCTCGGAGCTGGCGCGGATAAAGCAGCAGGTTCGATTTACTAAATTACTACCATCGTTATGCCATCGTTCTGGCGGCCCCAATCGGGATCATGCCGGAATGAAGGCATCAGCTGGATAATTTTGCGGCCGACTGTTTCGAAAGGACCAAACTGCTCACCGGGACAAAAAGCCCGGATGCGGGATTCCTGCTGTTGTTCTCGCAGGTAATTTCTGGCTGCGATCCGAATTGCACCGCCTGTACCTGTAGATCCATACCCGTGGATAATTTTAACGCATTTAACGCCACAGCGGCGAAGAGTGGCCAATTCGAGTTTCAAACGCATCATAGCCGCGTCTGTACGTGGCATTCCTTCCTCAAGGTTGATTATACTAGCCGCCATGTGTTGCCTCTTTCCTTGTGTCGAATTATCAGCTCAGATAAAATAATTATAGCATAGACAAGGATTGTAAGACAAAAGCGTCTGCAAGGGAAAACAGTATATAATAGTGCAATGAGAATTGATCGGTTATTAGCAAATTCCGGCTATGGCAGCCGCTCCGAAGTTCGCGCCCTGATCCGCGCTGGCAGGGTTGCTCTTGCCGGCACAACTGTATGCGATCCTGGCACAGACATACCTGACAGTGAACGCTCTGCATTGAGGATAGACGGCCAGCTAGCCCTGATTCGGCGTTATTACTACCTGATGCTAGACAAACCTTCAGGGGTTATTACAGCGCTGGACGACCCCACCCATCGGACAATCGCCGAGTTTATCCCCGCTGCTTATGAACATGCCGGCCTCTCCCCTGTTGGTCGGCTGGACAGGGACACCACGGGGCTTCTGATTCTAACCAATGACGGCATTTTAAACCATCGCCTTACCAGTCCGAAGCATGGAGTCGAAAAAGTTTACGACGTGGTATTTACAGGGCCGCCACTTGATCCGATTAATGATCCGCCTGGTTTTGCTGCGGGAATTAAGTTAGCGGACGGGTTTTGCTGCCAACCGGCGAAGCTGCAGATAATCGGTTCACACCATGCCCAGCTGACAATTACCGAAGGAAAGTTTCATCAGGTTAAGCGCATGTTTGCAGCAGGTGAGCGCGAAGTAACCGCGCTGCGTCGCCTGAGCGTCGGCCCGCTTCAACTTGATTCGTCTCTTGGCAGCGGTGGTATACGAGAACTGACAGAGGCTGAAATCACCGCACTTTACGAAACTGCAAGCCTTGAACGCCCCTATTAAAAACCGACTGTGAGATTTCACAGTCGGTCAAAGCAATGCCAGGTTAGCAGCTTAACACTTTATCAGTTGCAGCCACTCATCTTATAAAAAACTCATTTCAAAGGTTTCATCGTGGGAAAAAGCAACACGTCACGGATTGAGCTTTGGTCGGTCAGCAACATGACCAGCCGGTCTATGCCCATGCCCATGCCACCGGTCGGCGGCATACCGTATTCGAGAGCGACACAGAAATCCTCGTCAATCAGATTCGCTTCTTCATCGCCTGCTTCCCGCTTTTTCAGCTGATCGGCAAAGCGCTCGCGCTGGTCGAGCGGGTCATTGAGCTCGGAATAAGCGTTGGCGTATTCACGGCCGTTAATGAACAGTTCAAAACGCTCAGTCAGGCCATCGCTGCCAGGCTTCTTTTTTGTCAGCGGTGAAATTTCAATCGGGTAGTCATAAATAAATGTCGGCTGGGTCAGCTGGCCTTCACAATGAGCCTCAAAGAACAGGTTCAAAATGTCACCGCGACGCATATCCGGACGCAGATCCTCCAGCTTGTGTGCTTTGGCGATTTCCTGAGCAGCTTCAGTTGTCGGGATTTGATCAAAATCAACCCCGCTGAACTGACGCACAGCTTCAACCATTGTCAGGCGCCGGAAAGGCGGTGCCAGATCAATCTCCTCACCCTGATAGTTGATTTTGGTCGAATCATTAACAGCCAAACAAGCGGCTTCGATCAGGTGTTCGGTCAGTTCCATCATGCCGTTGTAATCGGTATAAGCCTGGTAGCACTCTAAAAGAGTAAATTCCGGGTTGTGCTTTATTGAGAGTCCCTCATTGCGGAACTGACGGCCGATTTCATAAACCCGGTCAAAACCTCCGACAATCAACCGCTTCAGGTAAAGCTCCGGCGCAATCCGTAGATATAGATCAATATCCAGGGCGTTATGATGGGTGGTAAACGGACGCGCCGTGGCGCCGCCGGGAATCAGGTTGAGAATCGGTGTTTCCACCTCAATAAAAGCACGCGCTTCCAGGGCAGTGCGGATTGCACTGATAATCTTGCTGCGCTTGTAAAAAGTATCTTTCACCTCGGGGTTCACAATCAAATCAAGATAACGCTGACGATAACGCGTATCTGTATCCTTCAATCCATGGAATTTCTCCGGTAGCGGCCGCAGTGTTTTAGCCAACAGCTTGTAGCTTTGCGTGCGCACGGAAATTTCACCGCGGTTTGTGCGGTAAGCCAGGCCGGTAACGCCTACCAAGTCGCCGATATCAAGTTTTTGCCACTGCTCATAAGCTTCCGGACCGATTTCATCAATGCGGGTAAACAGCTGAATCCGCCCGGAATGGTCTTGCAGATCAGTAAAGCTGACTTTGCCCATGCCGCGTTTGCTCATCAGGCGCCCTGCAACAGCCACAACCTGGCCTTCCAGTTGATCGAATTGCTCAACAATCTCAGCGCTCAAATGAGTAACCGGATAGGTTACCTCTTCAAACGGATCGCCCTGCGTGGCGCGCAGATCTGCCAGCTTAGTCAGGCGAATCCGCATCTGTTCATTTTGTTCAGTTGCACCAGCTGCCTCAGTTGTAGCAGCTGCTTCAGCTGCCTCAGTTGCCTCAGTTAAACCAGCTGTCTCAGCCGCGCCGGAACCGGCTTCAACCGTTTCTTTGGCGATGTCAGCTGAACTGTTGTTTACGTCTGTTTGATTTGAATCTTGATCCGGGTGGGATACGGACATTGTTGTTCCCCTTTCAGCAGGAAAGCACCGCAGTGTCAACACACGGCGCGGTGCCTTGCGGTAAGTCAATTTGTTGCGTGTTTTTAGGAAGGGCGGTCGATTTTGAGGATTTTGTATTTTAGAATTCCGGCCGGGGTTTTAACATCAACTGTCTGCCCCTTCTTTTTGCCGAGAATATTTACGCCTACTGGTGAATCACTCGACATCCGGTCATTGAAAATGTCCTCTTCCTTGGCGCTGACCAAGGTGATTTCCATTTCTTCCTTGGTTTCGCAATCCAAAAGGCGCACCAGCGAGCCGAGAGTAACCTTGCTTTTGCTGATATCTTCCTCATCAATTACCTTGGCGTTTTTGAGAATCGCTTCGATTTCCATAATCCGCACTTCATTTTCAGCCTGGGCATTCTTGGCGTCGTCATATTCTGAGTTTTCCGACAGATCACCGAGGGCGCGAGCTTCTTTAAGGCGTTCTGAAATCTCAGCCGCGACTATTGTCCGGCGGGATTCAAGCTCCTCCTGATACCGGCGGATGCCCTCTACTGTCATTTCATATACTTCTTTGGCCATTTTAATGGTCTCCCTTCGAGTTAGAGCTGCGTTTAGTCCAGAGCAGCTGCCAGATTCAACAGTTAATAGCGTTTAGGAACGCCGTTCGCTTTCTTTTTGGATAACGTCGTGAGCACCGCCTTCAACAATGCTGGTGGCCGAAACCACTACCAGGCGGGCTTTTGCCTGCAGCTGTTGAATCGAGTTACTGCCACAGGCACACATGGTTGCCTTTATTTTCGCGAGCGTGAGATCCAGGTTGTCCTTGAGCTTGCCCGCATACGGCACGTAGGAATCAACACCTTCTTCAAATGCCATACCGCCGGCACCGCCGTCATCGTAGCGCTGCCAGTTGCGGGCCCGGTTGGAGCCTTCACCCCAGTATTCCTTAACGTAGGTGTTGTTAACCAACAGCTTGCGGGTGGGGCTTTCGTCAAAGCGGGCGAAATAGCGTCCCAGCATAACGAAATCAGCGCCCATCGCCAGAGCCAGTGTCATATGGTAATCATACACTATGCCGCCATCGGAGCAGATCGGAATGTACATGCCGGTTTCCTGGCAATACTGGTCACGCGCCGCTGCAACATTTAGAACCGCAGAGGCCTGACCTGTGCCAATGCCCTTCTGTTCCCGCGTGATGCAGATTGAGCCGCCGCCAATGCCGACTTTGACGAAATCAGCGCCTGCTTCTGCCAGATAACGGAAGCCTTCGGCGTCAACTACGTTACCGGCACCAACCAGAACTTCATCACCATAGGTATCACGAATCCAGCGCAGAGTGTCGTATTGCCATTCGCTGAAGCCGTCGGAGGAATCTATACAGAGAATGTCCGCGCCGGCAGCAATCAAGGCAGGTACACGCTCACGATAATCACGGGTGTTTATGCCGGCGCCGACGATCAGGCGCTTGTGGCTGTCGAGCAGCTCATAGGGATTCTCTTTGTGTTCGTCGTAGTCCTTACGGAAAACCATCGCTACCAGGTGGTTCTCACTGTTGACAATCGGCAGCTGGTTCAGCTTGTGATCCCAGATGATATCGTTGGCTTCCGAAAGTGTAATTCCCTCGCGGGCAAAAATCAGATGGTTGAACGATGTCATGAAATCACGTACCGGAGTGTCCGGATCAGTGCGGCTGATACGGTAGTCACGACTGGTGACGATACCCATCAGGCGGCCGTTCGGTGTACCGTCATCGGTAACAGCAATAGTAGAATGCCCAGTACGTTTTTTTAGTTCGAGGATATCGCTCAGCTTGGCATCCGGCTTAACGTTGGAGTCGCTGGTAACAAAACCTGCCTTGTATTTTTTGGTTCTTCTTACCATTTGTGACTGGCTTTCGATTGACTGCGAGCCGTAAATAAAGGACACGCCGCCGCTGCGGGCCAGGGCAATTGCCATTTCACTGCCGGAAACAGCCTGCATGATAGCCGAAGCAAAAGGGATATTGAGACGTAAACGGCTCGCTTCCCCCTGGCGGTGGCGCACAATGCCTGTACCGAGATTTACATTATCGGGAGTGCAGTCCCGCTCGGTCAAATTTGGTATCAGCAGATATTCGCTGAAAGTACGTGATTCGTTTTCGTAGATCAGAGCCATGTATCAACCTCCGGACAGCTCAGACAGCGTCTGTATTACAGTCGCCTTTCTGACAATTGAGCGCAACCGTGATCAATTCACTAAACAACGGATGCGGCCGGGTAGGACGTGATTTGAATTCCGGCTGGTAAATAACGGCAATATAAAACGGATGCACGGGATGCTCAATCGCTTCCAGATACTTACCATCTGCCGACCAGCCAGTCAGGCGAAAGCCGCCGTTGCAGACAGCTTCAGAGTATTGCGGGTCGAATTCCCAGCGGTTATGGTGGCGTTCAGAAAGTTCCGTACGACCGTAGATTTCTGCCATACGGCTGCCGGCTTCAAGCTTGATATCCTGGGCACCGCGACGCATGTATTTCTCCTGGCTGCTGCCGTTGTCGGGCAGAACAAACAAAGGTGTGCAACTGGATTCGCATTCCGCGCTGTGAGCATTATTGAGACCGCCATGACGGGCCGCGTCGACAGTCGCCATCTGCATGCCCAGACCAATACCCAGGAAAGGAATATTGTTTTCCCGGGCGTAAAGGGCTGTAAGCACCATGCCCTCCATGCCACGCGGACCAAAGCCGCCGGGCAGCACAATCGCGTCTGTGTTTTCCAACAAGGCGCCGGGGCCTTTTTCTTCGATTTCTTCAGCACTGACATAACGCAAATTCAGCCGTGTGTTCATGGGGATAGCCGCGTGGCGCAACGATTCAGTAACGCTCAGGTAGGCGTCATGCAAAGTAACGTACTTACCTACTATAGCGATTTCCAGACTGCGATTGGTTGACCGTGATTGGGCAACCAGCTTCTCCCAGTCCTTGAGGTCAGGCTCCACGCCTTCGGCGATCCTCAGTTTGCGGCAAACCACCTTGGCAAAGCCTTCCGCTTCAAACAGCAGCGGCAACTCATAAACGGTATCGACATCAATATTTTCAATCACTGCTTCTTCCTGAACGTTGCAGTACAAAGCGATTTTCCGTTTGACACTTTTATCGATCGGCACTTCTGAACGGCAAACCAGAATATCCGGCTGAATGCCCATGGAAAGCAACGTGCGAACGCTGTGCTGAGTCGGCTTTGTCTTGATTTCCCCGGCTTTGCGCAGGTAAGGGATCAAGGTGACATGAATGAAGAGCACATTTTCGCGCCCGACTTCATGACTGGCCTGGCGGATTGCTTCCACATAGGGCTGGCTTTCCATGTCGCCGATAGTACCGCCGATTTCGGTGATAACCACGTCCGGCCCGTCTTCTCCCGCGAGTTTAAAGAGGTGCTCTTTAATCTCATTAATAATATGAGGCACCACCTGTACGGTTGTGCCCTTGTAACCGCCTTCACGCTCACGGTTAATCACGTCACGGTAAATCATGCCGGTTGTGATGTCGCTCTCGATATTGAGATTCTCGTCCGTGAAGCGCTCGTAATGGCCGATATCAAGGTCGGTTTCAGCACCGTCCTCGGTGATAAAAACCTCGCCATGCTGAGTAGGGCTCATCAGCCCCGGATCAACATTAATATAAGGATCGAATTTTTGATTACGAACCGCTAATCCCCGGGCTTTAAGCAAGCGACCCAGCGCTGCGGCTGTGATTCCCTTGCCAAGACCGGAAACAACTCCACCGGTCACGAATATGAATTTCGTCGGCATGTTATCCCCCATAAATCTAATAAACAATACAGGACATTCTAAAGACCAACAGGCCTTGTGTCAACAGATTCAATAGTCCGCAGGCATTGCCCGCAGACGTTGCGTCAGCTCTTCAACCTCTTCGATTTCGCGCGGAATCGTGGGCGACAGCAACTCACAGCGGCCACTGGTGACCAGCACATCATCTTCCAGCCTGATACCGAAACCCCATTCCGGCACATAAAGTCCTGGTTCAACCGTTAAAACCATATTGGGTTCCAGCGGAATCTCGCGGCTGATCGGGTCATGGACATCATGGCCGAGGTGGTGTGAAACATTGTGCCAATAGCATTTGGTGACATCGTCGCCTTCGGTCAAGGCACCGATCCGGACCAGTCCTTTATAGGCGGTTTGCTTGCAAGCTTCGTTAATTTCCTGAATTTGAATGCCGGGCTGGATAGTGGCGAAAACCGTCTCCTGGCATTCCCGCACCACCTCGTAGAGCGACTTCTGACGGGCAGTGAAACTGCCGCTGGCAGGGTAGACACGTGAGATATCCGCGGCCAGGCCGCCGAAAATCGCCCCGACATCAACCTGAACCACATCATTTTCTTTGATCCGGTCATTCGGGGTCATATAGTGCAGGCAAAGGCTGTTTTCACCGGCTGCAATGATGCTGGGAAATGCCGGAACCAGGCAGTTACGCTTTGCCAAGGCATACTGGAAAGCAGCCCAGGCTTCGAATTCCCAGGCGCCGGCCCGGGCAGTGCGCATTATACCTTCAAGCCCTTCCTGCGTAAGCAGGGCAGCCTGCCGGATCAGTTCAATTTCTTCCGGGCTCTTGATCATACGCAACGGCGTAATGTAGGGGGTAATGTCGTGGATTTCAGCGGAAGGCCATTGTTTGGCCGCACTACAACGGAAATCTACAGCCTGGTTGTCTTTCGCCTTCAGATCGATATACAAACGGATTCCAGGCTGAAGCAAGCTGGCGTTGATATGTTCTTTTTCTCCGTTTAAAAAATGGACATTCTCAATGCCGGAAATCGCAGCGGCTTCTTCCAGACGCAGGCGCCGGCCTGTCCAGCGCTCGGCCAGGTCGTCGCGTTGACGGATAAAGAGTTCTGTCTGCACCTCGCCGTTTGTTTTACGGATCAGCAGCGTGCTTTCTTCCTGTTCTATACCTGTGAAATAGAAAAAGTTACGATTAGAAAAAAACGGGTAATCCTCGTCAGCAGTGCGATTCGGAGCCAGACCGGAAAAAAGCAGTACAACGCAGTTCTCCTCAAGCCGTTCGTGCAACGCTGCACGATTACGGCTGAAAAATCCGGGTGAAAGCCGGGCTGCATCGGGTTGAAAAGTCTGATTAGGGTTCATTACACTGCCTCCTGAAGGATAAATTCCTTACCCTGCAGTGTACCCCAATTTTGCTGTTCTTGTCCACGTTGAAGCAGGTTGTAATCGCTGAAAATCGCTGAATTTTGAACGAATTATTCGCTGAATTCGCCGATCCGGCGGAAGCGCTGGTAGCGCCGCTCTCTCAGGCTGGCGGCGTCAAGACCGCTGAGCTCTGCCAGTGAGGCCAGCAGATACGCGCGGATCGTAGCTGCCATTTGAGTTAAGCCAAGGTGGGCACCGCCTTCCGGCTCCGGCAAAACAACATCGCAAATACCAAAGCGCTTGAGGTCGCGAGCAGTGATTTTCAACAAATTGGCTGCTTCCCGCTCGCGGCCGGGATCTTTCCAGAGGATGGAAGCAAAGCCGCGTGGCGAAATAACGGAATAAATCGAATTGCTCAGCATAGCCAGGCGATCTCCCACACCGATTCCGAGCGCGCCGCCACTGCCGCCTTCACCCATTACGACAGCAATAACAGGCACTTCCAGCTCCATCATTTCCATGAGATTCCGGGCAATTGCCTCACCTTGACCGCGTTCCTCAGCACCGACGCCGCAGTAAGCGCCGGATGTATCGATCATGCAGATGATCGGGCGGCCAAATTTTTCAGCTTCATGCATCAGGCGCATCGCTTTACGATAGCCCTCCGGATGCGGCATGCCGAAATTGGCACTGGTGTTTTCGTTTAAAGTGCGGCCTTTGCGGTGGGCAATAATAGTCACCGGCTGTTTGCCAAGGCGGCCAATGCCACCGTAAATCGCGCTGTCTTCCCTAAAGCAACGGTCACCATGCAGCTCGATGGCTTCATCAAAAACCAGCGGCAGATAATCGCCAATTACAGGGCGGCCTTTCTGGCGGATCAGATCGAGACACTCTTCGGCACTCCGGGCCGGAACCGATTCGTCATCAACAGGGACATCCGGCAGCTTAAAGGCATCAGCTACATCCCTAGTTGGCAGTTCCGCAGATTCAGTTAGTTCCGCAGCGGCAACGGCCGGCTCCTGATGCAGTTCCAGCAGTTTATGCAGGGTATGACGCAAGCGGCTGCGGTTGACGATCAAGTCGAGAAAGCCATGTTCAAGCAAAAATTCGGCGCTTTGGAAATCTGCCGGGAGTTCCTCAGCGATTGTGCCTTCAATAACGCGCCGACCCGCAAAGCCGATCAAGGTGCCAGGCTCGGAGATCAAATAATCACCCAGACTGGCAAAGCTGGCAGTTACACCACCGGTGGTCGGGTCGGTCAGTACAGAAATATAAAGCAAGCCGGCTTCGTGATGACGGCCAACAGCCGCGGAAGTCTTGGCCATTTGCATCAGCGAGATTATGCCCTCCTGCATTCGGGCGCCACCCGAAGCGCTAAACATGATCACTGGCAATCGCTCCTTGGTGGCTCGTTCAAACAGACGGGTTATTTTCTCACCGACGACAGAGCCCATCGAAGCCATCATAAAGCGGCTGTCCATAGCACCAACCAGACAAGGCAGGCCTTCAATCGTCAAGCGAGCGCAAATAATCGCCTCGGTGAGACCGGTTTGCTGTTGCAAAGTGGCGATTTTTTCCGGATAACCGGGGAAATCAATCGGATTAACGCTGGTCAGGCTGGCATCCAATTCCTCAATCGAATCCGGGTCAGCCATGCTTCTGATCCGCTGCCAGGCAGTCAGACGGTCGTGGTAACCGCAATGAGAACAAATCGCCTGCAGACGCTCAAAATCGTCACGAAACATAGCGCCGCCGCAACGTTTACAGCGCACCCACAAATCATCCGGCAAGCCGCGCTGTTCCACGTTTGCCTGCAAATCGTGAGTTTCAATTGTCTGCTGAGACGCGAAACGAGCGTCCTTTTCCAGACGGTCCCGCATATCACGCAACAAATCTATACCCATTTTATGTACTCCTGGTTTTGCTATTCCGGCTTGCACTGCAGCAGCAACTCCTCAGTTTTTAGTCCTAAATAACCGATGTGGTAATTGCCGGCAATAAAGTCGGGATCGCGCAGAATCGCGAGGTGGAAGTCAATGTTGGTTTCAACGCCCGAAATCAGAAATTCCATCAGGGCGCGGCGCATACGCCCAATCGCACTCGGCCGGTCTGAAGCATGCACGATCAGCTTGGCGATCAGCGAATCATAATCGGAGGGAATCTCGTACCCGGAATAAATTGCGCAATCAACGCGGACGCCAGTGCCGCCGGGCAGGTGCAGTGAAGTGATCGTTCCGGGCGAAGGCCTGAAGCCATGGCGCGGATCCTCGGCATTGATCCGGCATTCGATAGAATGGCCGCTGAAAGTAATATCTGACTGACTGAGAGTCAAATGCTCGCCGGCTGCTACCCGCAGCTGCTGTTGAATTAAATTAACGCCGGTAATCGCTTCCGTAACCGGATGCTCAACCTGAATACGCGTGTTCATTTCCATAAAGTAGAAACGATTGTCGGCATCGACCAGAAATTCAATCGTTCCGGCTCCTTCGTAGCCAACAAATTCAGCCAAACGCACTGCAGCGGTGCCCATTTGCAAGCGCAGCTCTTCGTTGCTGGCAGGTGCCAGCGCTTCTTCCAACAGCTTCTGATTGCGGCGTTGAATCGAGCAGTCGCGGTCTCCCAGATGCACAACCCGGCCGTGTTGATCGGCCAAGAGCTGCACTTCGACATGGCGCGGGTTTTTCAGAAAGCGTTCCAGGTAAACGCGATCGTCACCAAAACAGGCGCGGGCTTCAGCCTTGGCGGTAGCCAGCATCGCCGGCAGTTCCTCCGAATCAACGGCAATGCGCATTCCGCGCCCACCACCGCCGGCAGAGGCTTTGATCATGATCGGATAACCGATTTCCTCAGCAGCACGCAGCGCATCGGAGAGCGAGTCGATGATGCCAGTGGAACCAGGCACAACCGGCACTCCCGCAGCAGTAGCGGTTTTGCGCGCAGTCGCCTTGTCACCCATCTGTTCGATTGTTTCAGGGCGAGGCCCGATAAAGGTAATGCCGCACTTTTCGCACATACGGGCGAAAGCAGCATTTTCAGACAAAAAGCCAAAACCGGGGTGGATCGCCTCAGCACCGGTAATGGTGCAGGCAGTTAAAATTGCCTGAGCATTTAAATAGCTGTCGCGCGAGGCGGCAGGGCCGATGCAGATGCGCTCGTCAGCAAGCTGGGCATGCAAAGCCAGCCGGTCGGGCTCGGAAAAAACCGCGACCGTGCGGATGCCTAAATCGCGGCAGGCTCTGATTATTGTGACTGCGATTTCGCCGCGATTGGCGATTAGAATTTTGTTAAACATTTTGCTTCTCCGTCAGTCACGCTGAACAGCGAACATCAGCGAAGCCTGGCAAGCCAGCTCTTCACCAACATAAGCCTTGCCTTCACCAAAGCCGACCGGACCGCGCAGCCGGGTGATCTGGACTTCCAGACGCAGGGTGTCGCCGGGGCGAACCTGACGCTTGAAGCGGACTTTGTCGAGGCCACCGAAAAAAGCGATTTTACCGGCAAATTCCGGGCGGCTGAGAATGCTGACAGCACCGGCCTGAGCGAGGGCTTCGACAATCAGGACTCCGGGCATTACAGGGTATTCCGGGAAATGGCCACGGAAGAAATCTTCCTCGCCAGTCACGTGCTTAAGTGCCACAACATGTTCAGGCGAAAGCTCCAGCACGCTGTCTAGCAATAAAAAAGGATCGCGGTGCGGAATTATCTTTTTGATGGCTTCCTGGTCCATAATCATGTTAAGTTCTCCTCAATCCGAAACAGCGGCTGACCATATTCAACCCGCTGGCCGTTATCCACCAGTATTTCAATAACAACACCGTCGGCGGGGCTGGTGACTTCATTCATCAGCTTCATCGCCTCAATAATCCCCAAAGGAGCTCCGGCCGCAACCACACTCCCCGGACTGACAAAAGGATCCTGGTCGGGAGCCGCGGCAGCGTAGAAAATTCCCACTACCGGCGAACAGATCAGACGGCCGGCAGGCTCAACAGCAATAGCAGTATTAGCAGCAGGGGCGGCATTAGCAGCGGTGGCAGCATTAGCAGCGGTGGCGGCAGTAGCGGGGCCTTCGTTAACAGCAGCTGTAGAAGCGGTGTCCATTGCGGTTACTGAGGAAGCAGCGATGTTGACGTCAGCAGTATTGCTTACCGTGGTAACAGCAGCGGCTCGGGTAGCGGTTGCGTTGGCATTGGCGCCAGGTGCAGATTCCATCTCAACAATGCCGGATGTTGCTTGCGTCGGTACCGGGCGGGTCAGACGCAGCGATTGGCCGTCAGCTTCCCATTCCAGATTTTCAATACCACTGGTTTTCATTTCCTGCATCAAGGCCAGAATTGCCTTAAGATCCATAATCAGTCCTCCAGGCTGCGCAGCAGCAGAGTGGCGTTATGACCGCCGAAGCCCAGTGAATTGCTGAGGGCAACCCGCACCGGAGTATGGCGGGCTGCGTTCGGTACATAATCCAGATCGCATTCCGGATCCGCTTCCAGCAAACCAATTGTCGGCGGTATGATGCCATCGCGAATAGCCAAAGCCGAGGCGATAGCTTCAACAGCGCCGGCTGCGCCCAACAGGTGGCCGACCATTGATTTGGTTGAACTGATCGCGACTTTTTCAGCGGCGGCACCAAGGGCGGAATGAATCGCGATTGTCTCGTATTTGTCATTCAACTGAGTGCTGGTGCCATGGGCATTAATGTAGTCAACATCTGCCGGAGTCAAACCGGCTTCAGTAATCGCCAGGCGCATGGACGCAGCGGCACCGCGACCTTCCGGGTCAGGGCTGGTGATGTGGTAAGCATCTGAAGTGGAGCCGTAGCCGGCAATCTCGCAAATTATGTTAGCACCGCGTTTTTTTGCCGATTCCAGATTCTCCAGTACAAGCACACCGGCACCCTCGCCGATAACAAAACCGTCGCGGCGGCGGTCAAACGGAATCGAAGCGCGAGCCGGATCCTCCTGGTTGCTGAGCGCTGTCATATTGGCAAAACCGGCAACAGCAATTGTGGTTAAAGGAGCTTCACAACCGCCGGCGATACAGGCATCGGCATAACCGTGCTTGATCAGGCGAAAGGCATCGCCAATCGAGTGTGTGCCGGAAGCACAAGCTGTAGTAACGCAATAACTGGGGCCTTTGGTGCCGTATGCCATTGATACGTGACCGGCGGCCATGTTGCTGATCATCATCGGGATAAACAGCGGCGAGACACGGCCCATGCCGCCCTGAAACAGCTTGGTATATTCATTTTCAATAGTTTGCAGACCGCCGACACCGCTGCCAATAATAGTGCCGACGCGCTCGGGTTCGTATGCCGACATCAGGCCGTCTGCTTGTGCGACTGCTTCGCGGGCAGCGACCAGGGCAAACTGACAGTAGCGATCCAAGCGCCGGGCTTCCTTGCGCTCAAAATACTGCAGAGGTTCGAAATCCTCGATAGTGGCGGCAACATGCACCTTTTCATAAGCAAGCTCCGGCTTGGTCAGCGTCCGGATGCCGGAAACACCGTTTACCAGACTGTGCCAGAAGGCAGCGGTATCAAGGCCGACGGAGCTGACAACGCCCATACCGGTGATCACAACGCGACGGGAATCAGGATTGGTTTTCATTCTGGATTCACTCCTAAATTCAGTACTTTCAATAATTCTATGTGTTTACATCACAGCAGTGATGCTGAAATCCGGCTTATAAGCTTAAACCGCCGCTTACCTCAACCACTTGGCCAGTAATATAAGCAGCTGCGTCCGAAGCCAGAAAGGCAACAAGCCCGGCGACGTCGGCGGGTTCGCCAAAACGGCCTAAGGAGATGCGTTCCAGAGCGCCGGTGCGCAGTTTTTCTGGCAACGCCGCGGTCATATCGGTGTCGATAAAGCCGGGGGCGACTGCGTTAACCGTAATGTTGCGACTCCCCAGCTCGCGTGACATGGATTTAGTCAGGCCGATAAGCCCGGCTTTGGCGGCACTGTAATTGGCCTGCCCAGCGTTGCCGTAAATGCCGGCAACTGAGGTGATATTAATAATGCGGCCATGGCGCGCTTTCATCATGTCGGGCACTACCAGACGACTGAGGATAAACGCCCCTGTCAGATTGGTTTCAATAACTTCGGAAAATTGTTCTGTTTTCATCCGCATCATCAGACCATCACGATTAACACCGGCGTTATTTACCAGAATGCTGATCGGTCCCAGTTCAGAACGGATTCTGCTGACCAGAGCTTCGCTGGCTGCTTCGCTGGCGATATCCGCCTGCAGTGCCAGAGCTTGAACGCCGCAGTCACGACAAAGTTTGGCTGTAGCTTCAGCCGCGTCGACTCCACCGCGATAAGTCAGGACAACATCGTGGCCGGCTTCTGCCAGCTGTTTGGCGATAGCGGCGCCAATACCGCGCGAGCCGCCGGTTACCAGTGCGATCATTTCAGTACCTCCGGTCCTTTAGCCTGGAGCAGATCCGCTGCTTCGGCAAACAAACCGCGGATGATTTCAGCCGCCGGCTGGACGCTTTGAACCAGACCGGCAGATTGTCCGGCCATGAAAGAGCCCTCTTCAAGGCAGCCTTCCTGCACGGCCTTACGCAGTGAACCGACTGTAATGTTTTCCATTTCTTCGAAGGTTGCGCCTTGTTTTTCCAGCTCAATCAGATTACGGGCCAGTTTGTTTTTTAAGACACGTACAGGATGCCCACCGCTGCGGCCGGTGACGATTGTATCGATATCGCGCGCTTTGACGACCAGTTGCTTGTATTGATCGTGAATGCAGCATTCCTCACAGGCCAGGAAGCGCGTGCCCAGTTGAACACCTTCAGCACCCAGCATGAAAGCTGCCGCTACACCGCGTCCGTCAGCAACGCCGCCGGCAGCAATAACAGGAATGCTTACAGCATCGGCTATCTGCGGGATCAGTACCATGGTGGTTAGCTCACCAATATGGCCTCCGGCTTCAGTGCCTTCTACAACCAGGGCGTCGGCGCCGAGTTTTTCCATACGTTTGGCATAAGCAACAGAAGGAATTACCGGAATAACGACAATACCCGCTTCTTTCCAGGCAGCGATGTATTTGCCGGGAGAACCGGCGCCGGTGGTCACAACCTGGACGCCTTCATCGATAACAACCTGAGCAAGTTCGTCTACAGCCGGGTTCATCAGCATAATATTGACACCGAACGGCTTATCGGTCAGCGCTTGGGTTTTACGGATTTCAGCGCGCAACAGCTCAGCTGTCATGGAACCGGCGCCAACCAGGCCGAGGCCGCCGCCATTAGAAACAGCAGCAGCCAGTGTGGCGTTGGCAACCCAGGCCATACCGCCCTGGATCAGTGGATATTCGGTTTTGAGAAGCTGACAGACTCTATTATTACTCATAAGTTAATTTCCTTTCTTATAGGAGCCAAGCGCCCTTGTCGCACGCTGTTATAATTCAAGATTTATTTAATAACGGAAGATGATGCAGCCGTAGGTAAGCCCACCGCCAAAACCGGTTATTGCCACTGTCTGGCCGCGCTGCAGGCGGCCATCGCGGATCATTTCATCCAGGCAAACCGGAATACTGGCCGAGGAGGTGTTGCCGAGATCGCGAATGCGGGAAACAATTTTCTGCTGGTCAACTTTGAGCCTGCGGCTGGCTGCGTCGAGAATCCGCAGATTGGCCTGATGCGGAACAATCCAATCCAGCTCGCTCACTTCAATACCCGCGCTGGCAGCAGCAGCTTCGACGGATTCAGCCAGGGCACGAATGGCAAAGCGGTATACTTCTTGCCCGTTCATCACCAGAAAATGGCCATTGGCATTGCTGTAGCAATCAGTTGCCGTATGATCTTTTTTTAGAAAAGGGTGTGAGACTGGTAAGGCTGTGCTGACCAGAGAAGCAGCGTTTTTGCCTTCAGCCCGCAGATAGCTGGCCAGCATTGTTGAGCCGCCAAAAACCGCAGCAGTTGAAGAAACAGCTGAATCAACTGTTGTTTCTGGAGCGCGATCTACGATAACCGCGCCGGCCGCGTCGCCAAAAAGCACGCAGGTAGTGCGATCCGAGTAATCAGTTATTTTATTCAGAGCTTCAGTGCTCACTACCAGGATTGGCCCGATTTCGGGATCCAGCAGGTAGCGTGAAGCTATGTCCAGCGCATAAACAAAACCCGTGCAGGCGGCATTGACATCAAAGCAAAAGGCGTTGTCGGCACCGATCCGGGCCTGGATTTCGCAGGACGTTGAGGGTGTAAAGTGATCCGGCGTCACAGTGGAAACAATAATGGCGCTAAGGTCTGCAGCCGCAATACCGGCAGCTTCAAGCGCATATCGCGCAGCTGTTTCACCCATATCTGTTGTGCCTTCGCCACTGGAAAGGTGACGGCTGGAAATACCTGTACGGCTGAGAATCCAGGCATCGCTGGTTTCAACAATTTCTGACATCTGGTTATTATCTATGGTCATCTCCGGCAAATAAGAGCCGGAGCCGAGGATGCGCAATGGCCGCATGATGCCTCCATCTGAATCTGTAAGTTGCATTTCAAACAAGATTCTATATAATCATATTATTATGATTGTCAAATAGTTTGATTGTCAAATCACATTCAGGATAACTGAGATGATCTCAACTGTCAAGAAAAATACACCTGCCTCAACCGAGGCAAGTGTCTTTATTAAAATTATCAGGAGTTCGATTTATGATCGCATTTGTATTTCCCGGGCAAGGTTCACAGAAAGTCGGCATGGGCCAGGAACTTTGCAACGCCAATCCGGCCGCTGCTGAAGTTATGGCTGCTGCTTCCAAGGCAGCCGGTGTTGACCTGCTGAACCTTGACGCTGAGGCGCTGACGCAAACACGCTACGCGCAGCTGGCGATTGTTGCCCACAGTCTGGCAGCTTATGCTGCAGTTACAGAAGAGCT
>CAYPHB010000012.1:0-3151 GCA_964410445.1 uncultured Oscillospiraceae bacterium | reverse complement strand
TGGGAGAATACAGTGCGCTTTGTGCCGCCGGCCGTCTCAGCCTGGTGGATACAATGCGATTGGTAGCGCGGCGTGCCGAGCTGATGCAGCAGGCATCAGCGCAAGAACCAGGTGCAATGGCAGCTGTCATTGGGCTGCCGGCAGCAGCCTTTGGCGAAATATTGAACAGGCCTGAGTTTGCCGGTCGGGTTTACGCTGTAAACGATAATGCCCCCGGCCAAATGGTAATTGCCGGAGAAAAAGCGGCAGTAGCGGCAGCCACTGAGCCACTAAAAGCTGTCGGGGCCCGGCGTATTATTCCATTGTCAGTCAGCGGCGCTTTCCACACTCGCCTGATGTCTCTAGCCGCTGAGCCTCTGCGCGCATTTGCGGCTGAGTTCATTTTTCTGCCCGGTCAAGGTCTTGTCTTTAGCAATAAAACTGCCGCTCCCCTGCCGGCTGAAACAGATATGCCCGCGTACCTGGCTGAACATATGCTCAGCCCAGTGCTCTGGCGTCAGGAGATTGAAGCATTAGTCGCCACAGGCTGCACCGCTTTTGTGGAATGCGGCAGCGGCAAGGTGCTCACAGGATTAATTAAAAAGATCGCACCGCAGGTTCCCTGCTGGCCAGTTGAGGATACTGAATCACTGACGGCCGCTGTTATGGGGTTGCAAATACTTGGGTGAATTAGGCTGCAACACGGTGCTGCAGTAATCCATTTGTCAAAGCGTCATTGTATGCCTAAACTGCGAAGCATGATTAAAATAATTCTTCCACTAAAAAACGGGCTGCCAGCAGGCAACCCGTCTTTTTTTTGATTTTTTTGTTAATGCTTTCGCGTAACATTTTCCCTGGAGAATTACTCTTCTACAAGATAATCGCCGCGCGCTTTCAGTTCAGAGATAATCTTGCCGTGCAAGTTTTCGTCCAGTTTATAAAAGAGGAAGAGCACAAAGCCGATTGCGGCGAGGATTGCCGGCACCAGGTTCATAACGATATTCATGGAACCGAGCGCACCGGCTGTTTGCTGTGGAGAATTCGCTACATAACCACTGGCGGCAAGCATCGACAGCAGCATGGTTGGTGCCAGCGCACCGCCGAATTTCAGCATGAAGCTTGTACCTGATGAGCAAAGTCCATCGGCACGAAGACCGGTTTTCCACTGGCCATAGTCCGCGGTATCACCGATTATTCCATAAAGCAGAGCCGTAATCGCGCCATTGGTAACAGCTGTTGAAAGCAGGATTACCATGACAACTGTTGCTGTTGATCTCTCAGGTGTTAAGAAATAAAGTATGGCATTTAGAATTATGGAAACGAAGTAGCTAACGAGCAGCGCTCCGCGTTTTCCTTTAAACAGTCTGACCAGATAAATACTGAAGAAGGCAGCGACCGCAGAAACGATGCCAGTAGCTGTGGCATAGAAAGTGAAGAGACTGGGATTCCCCCAAATATAGGTGAAGTAGTACATACCAACAGTCATTCTGCCGTAGTTCAGGAAGCCATAAATCAGGAAGGCCATGCTGACGATCAGCAATGGTGGATTCTTGGTAAAGAGTTGAACCATGTCTTTGGCATGGAATTTTTGAGCTGGCGGCGGTTTAATTGCTTCTTTAGTGCCAAGAATACTTGTAAACATGAAGGGCACAGCTAAGGCGCAAATCACAAGTGCCGCCATGCTATAGCCACGGACGCTGTTATTGTTCGCACCGCTGAATCTGGCAACCAGAGGAAGGAACAAAGCAACCGAAGCAGAACAGGCAAGTGAGGAAACTGAAATCCGGTAGCTGGCGAATGAAGCTCTTTCCCTCGGGTACGGGCTGATTACGCCATTCAAAGCTGAATAAGGAATATTCCAGGAGGTTGAAGCTACAACTGTAATCATATAAAGCACAGCATAGTAAGCGGTGCGGGCGCCCACACTCCAGGTTGGATGCGCCCAGAAGAGCAGCACAACCAATGGCAGCAGCGCAGAGCCGCCAAACAGCATCCAGGGGCGATATCTGCCCAGCTTTGTTTTGGTCCGGTCAGACAGGGAGCCAATCATCGGATCGTTGAAAGCATCCCAGATGCGGCTGACCAAGAAGATAATTGAAACGGAAGCGGCAGGAACCAGGGCAACGTCAGTCATAAAAAAGGCAAGAAATGAACTGACCAGCATCCAGGGCAGGTTGTACACCATTTCACCACTGGCGAACGCCAGTTTACGGGCAACGGCCTGGCCTCCATAAAACATTTGTTTCTCGGTTTCCAGCTTGACGGATTTCTCAGCATCCACTTTCACAGCTTTAACTTCACTCATAGTGTGTTCCTCGTCCGCCTATGTTTAAGCGGACTTCTCCTTCCTTCTATTTGGATGTACTCATTTATCCAATTTGATGACAATCTTTGGGTGTTCTCATTCATCCATTTTGATGACAATCTTTACCTGTTTTTTCTCATACAGATCTGCAAATGCCTTCTGATAATCACTGAGGGGATAGACACGCTGAATCAGGGAATTCATGTCCAGGCGAGGAAGTGTTTTTATGGCCTTGGGAAACATGCCAGCTCCCATGATAACGCCATGCAGGTGTTTCTGATCCCAATAAAAATCGGTGTGCAGATTTACTGGTAAAATCGGATCCTGCCCATACATGGCAAAATACACACCTTCGCCATCGCGTGCCAGCAGTTGCAGTGCAAGCTTCGCGGCCTCAATTGAACCGGTGCCCTCCAGCACGCAATCATACTTGCCGCCTGCAGCTTCGATTGCTTTATCAACAACACCCTCATCACGGGAGTCAAAGGCAAAGTCAGCACCCAGTTTACAGGCCAGGTCACGTTTGTCCGCGACTAAGTCAAAAACCGTTATAGTTGCCGCCCCGGACAAACGCGCCAATTGAACAAGCATCAGACCCAGCCCACCCGCACCCATGATCGCCACTGATTTACCGTAGCTGAATTTTGCTTGTTCTGCCGCGGCCATTGCAATGGTCAGAGGTTCGATTAAAGCAGCTGACTTAAGGTCATAATCCGCGGGCAGCTTATGCACTTGTGTGACGTGATAGACAGCGTACTCAGCAAATCCATTCATGCAGAACTGCAGATTAGTGCAAAGATTCTCTTTGCCGCTGCGGCAATTGTCGCAGCTGTAACAGTACCTGGCATAATTGGCGGTTACCTTGTC